>JAFARZ010000246.1 GCA_019245115.1 Streptosporangiaceae bacterium
GCGCTACCGGGTGCTGTCCAGAAGGGTGCAGGACCAGCAGGGCGACCTGGCCACGCAGATCGAGGAAGCGGCCACCGGCATCCGCGTGCTCAAGGCACTGGGCCGCGGCAGGCAGGCCGCCGCCCGCCACGCCACGCAGGCCAACCAGGTCTACCGCACCCAGGTGGAGAAGGCCGGCCTGCTCGGCTCCTTCTGGGCGCTCCTGGACCTGATCCCGAACGCCGTGATCTGCGTCATCCTGATCCTCGGCACCATCGCGGTCAGTCGGCACGCCCTGAGCCTGGGCGGCATGGTCGCGTTCATCACGCTGGCACTGCAGCTGGTATGGCCGGTTGAGGCACTCGGCTACATCATCGCCTCGGGCCAGGAAGCGGCCACCGCGGCACAGCGCGTGCTCGAGATCCTCGACACAGTGCCTGAAATCGCTGACGCGGGGCCTGAAATCGCTGACCCGGTGACCGAGGTGCCTTCCCAGGGGGAGCACCACCGTTCGTTCGTTCAAAAGGGCCATCTTGAATTCCGGCATGTCGGTTTCAGCTATCCAGGTGACACCCAGCCCGTGCTGCGCGACGTCGTCCTCGACCTGCCGCCGGGCAAGACCGTGGTGCTGACCGGCGCGACCGGCTCGGGCAAGTCCACCCTGCTGCAACTGGTGCCGCGGCTGACCGAGGTGTCGGCGGGCGCTGTGCTGCTGGACGGGGTGGACATAAGACAGCTGCCGCTCGGCCGGCTGCGCGCCGCGGTGGGCTGCGCGTTCGAGGACGCGACGCTGTTCTCGGCCAGCGTCCGGGAGAACGTGACGTTCGGCGCGCCCGCGGCGAGCGAAGACAAGATCGAGGCGGCGCTGACCGCGGCCCAGGCCCGGTTCGCCTACGACCTGCCGTGGGGGCTGGACACCAGGATCGGCGAGCAGGGCATGGCCCTGTCCGGCGGCCAGCGACAGCGGATCGCGCTGGCCCGTGCCATCCTGGCCGGTCCCGAAGTGCTGGTGCTGGACGACCCGCTGTCCGCCCTTGACGTGCACACCGAGGCACGCGTGACGCAGGCGCTGCACGAGATACTGGCCGGTTCCACCGCGCTGGTGGTGGCCCACCGGCCGTCCACGGTAGCGCTCGCCGACACGGTGGCGCTGCTGTCGGACGGCGTGATCGCCGCGACCGGCACTCACCGCGAACTGCTCGCATCCTGTCCCGAGTACGCGGACCTGATGAGCGCGAGGGACACGGAGGTGGCGGCATGACCGCCAGCACGACCGCATGGCGCGGGGTGGCCACGGAACGGGCCGAGGAGGTCACCGCCAGCCTGGCCGCGCTGCTGCGGGACAGGTCCAGGCGGCTGCTCGGCAGCCTGCTTCGCCCGCACCGGCGGGCGGTGGTGGCGACCGTGTCGCTGATCGTGGTGGAGAGCCTGGCCGCGCTGGCCGGGCCGTGGCTGGTCGGCCTGGCCATCGACAACGGCATCCCGCCGCTGGTCAGATCCCGGGACGCGGCGCCGCTGATCGTCTTGTCCGCGTGCTTCGCGCTCGCGGTCGCGGTCCAGGCGGTGACCACCCGCATGTTCATCACCATGACCGGCCGGGTCGGTCAGCGGGTGGTATTCGAGTTGCGCCGCCGGCTGTTCGCGCATTGCCTGGCGCTGGACGTGGCGTTCCACGAGGACTACACCTCCGGGCGCGTCATCTCCCGGCAGACCTCCGACATCGATTCGATATCGGACCTGTTCGAGGAAGGCCTCGACTCGCTGATCGCGGCGATCCTCGCGCTGCTGCTGGTGGGCACCAGCATGCTCCTGCTGAACTGGCAGCTCGGCCTCGTGGTCCTGGCCGGCTTCATCCCGCTGACCTGGCTGACCGCATGGTTCCGGCGCGAATCGGCCCGCGCTTACCGGCGCACGCGCGAAGCGATCGCGCTGGTCATCGTCCACTTCGTGGAGACGTTCGGCGGCATCCGCGCGGTGCAGGCATTTCGTCGCGAAGGCCGGAACAGCGCGATTTTCTCCGGCCTGGGCGCCGACTACGCGAAATCCTCGCGGCGCGCCTCCCGGCTGAACGCCGTCTTCGGCCCGTCGATCACGCTGACCGGCAACGTCATCACCGCCGTGGTCCTGGCCTACGGCGGCCTGCTGGTGATCGACGGGAACGTCAAGGTGGGCGTGCTGGCCACGTTCCTGCTTTACCTGCGCCGCTTCTTCGACCCGCTCCAGGACGTGTCACAGTTCTATAACACGTTCCAGTCGGCCGCCTCGGGCCTGGAGAAGCTCTCCGGCCTGCTGGAACAGGATCCGGCCGTGCCCGAGCCGGCCTCGCCGGAAGAGCTGCCA
>JAFARZ010000250.1 GCA_019245115.1 Streptosporangiaceae bacterium
GCACGCTCTATAGCGCTACTGATCGGTTTGAGCGGCACCGATGGCACCATCGGCATGCTGCTCACTCGGAGGAGCCGCGCCCTTGTGACAATCACGGGGTTGGGCGAGCGCAGCCCCTAGACGAACTTACGATCCCGCCCACTTAGCGAAGACGGCATTGCCGACATTCCGGAAACACATGTTATTCTGGAATGCTACATTGTCCTGCGAAATCACCACGGAACGTAAGTCCACCAGGGCAACTGTGCTATATGCCCGCTCCGGGGGGCACGGTACCAGCACGCCCGTAACGATCTACGGATGGAGTCTTAGTTTGTTATTCCAGTCCCCTTCGCCGCTTCCGCGCCTTTCGTCGCTTTCGTCGTGACCGTTTTGTCACGCTTGCACACTTGCGAACGCGAGGCCCTGCCGTCCAGACTGAGAGCACTGGGGTCTTCGAATCGGGGTTCTCGGGTCTTCAAATCGGGGTTTCTCTACCAGTCGTGCCCGTGAAGGGAGAGCCATGCCTGGTTGGCTAGCTCGTGCTTGGATCGCCCGGGCGGGAACTGGTGCGGTCGTCGCGGTCGGGGTGGTGCTAAGTTCCTGGCCGGCCGCCGCGGCGTCGAGCGCTCAGATTGCCGTGGCAGGCAATCCGCTGGCGGGCGGTTCAAGGGCACCTGCCGCGTGGGCAGGCTTCGGCGGGAACGCACGGCACACGGCGGACGTCAGCGTGCCGCTCCAGCCGTTTAACCGGATCCGCTGGAGGGTGAAGGTCGACCTGGACCCGGTCCTGATAGATGGGGCGCTGCCTATCCACTACGGCTCCCCGATGATCACCAGTGCGAACACGGTGCTGGTACCGACCCGGGTCAGCCCCAAGGCCGGATTCCGGGTTGTGGCGTACTCCGGGGCTAGCGGCGCGCGGCGCTGGTCGCTTGACACCGACTACCAGCCGCCCGCGTTTCCCAACGGCTTCACGCCTCCGCTGCCCGCTGTCCTGGCACCCGGGAACGTCCTGGCGGTCGCCGGCGCCGGCGGGACGGTTCTGATGCGCGGACAAGCCGACAGGACGTCCGGCGCGGTGGTGCGGCGGGTGTTCTACGGAGCGGCTCAGTGGAATGCGCACCGATCCGTGTACGACAAGGCGGTGCAGGTCGCTACGCCGCTGACCGCCGGACCGGACGGATCGGTGTATTTCGGGTTCACCGTAACCGGCGCGACACCGGCGCATCTGTCCAGCGGGATCGCGCGGATAGACCCCGACGGTCACGCGATCTGGACCACCGCCGCGGCGGTCGCCGATGACCGGACCATCACCAGTGTGGCACAGAACTGCGCTCCCGCCCTGTCCCCGGACGGCAGGACTGTCTATATCACCGTCACCAGCCCCTATACCAGCATCACCAATCCCCGGCACGGCATCCTGGTCGGGCTCGACGCCACCACTCTCAGGCCACGGTTCCACACCGCCTTGACGGACCCGGCCACCGGCCGACCGGCCCAGATCTCGACGGCCACATCCGCCTCACCGACGGTCGGACCGGACGGGGACGTGTACTACGGCGTCATCGAGAACCCGTTCCCGGACCACGACGGCCGCGGCTGGCTGCTGCACTACAACGCTACTTTGACCCGGACAAAGATCCCGGGATCTTTCGGCTGGGACAACACCGTCTCGGTGGTGCCCGCTCGCGCGGTGCCCGGCTACCACGGAACCTCGCCCTACCTGCTGGTCTCCAAATACAACAATTACCTCGACGTCGGGCCCCACGGAGACGGGCACAACCAGATCGCCGTGCTCGACCCCAGGTCAAGCCAGACCGATCCCTACGCCAGGACCCGGGTTATGAGGGCCGTCCAGACCATCCTGTCGCCCGTCCATGTTCCCGGCGAACCCGCTGGAGCAGTGTACGAGTGGTGCATCAACTCCGCCGCGGTGGACCCTGCCGCCGACTCGGTGATCGCGAACAGCGAGGACGGAGTCCTCTACCGCTGGGACCTGGCCCGCCATAGCCTGGCCGAGAAGATCCGGCTCAACCCACCTCGACCCGAGGCCTACACCCCCACCGTCATCGGCCCCAATGGCACTGTCTACGCCATCAACAACGCCACCCTCTACGCCATCGGACGCTAGCGGACGCCATCGGACGCTAGCGGACGCTAGCGGCTCGGGTGCGGGTTGTACGCGTAGGTGCCGTTCCTAACCCGGGCGACAACGTCGCCGGAGTCGGTGATCAGCTCGCTCTCCCAGGTCAGGAACGCGCCGCGGCCCATTGACGTCTGTTTGGGGGTGCAGGACACCAGCCGTCGTCCGCGTCGGCCGACTCGCTCGCCGACCACCACGGGGCGGATGAACTCGATCGCGATGTCGGTGGCGAAGAACCCGGTGGTGCGCGGCCCGAGCGGCATGTCCTGGTTGTTAATGGGGCTGCGGGCCGGCTGGGCGTCGGGATCCGGATCATCGTAAAGCGTCGGCTCGCCTGGCTGCCACATGGCGGGGACGCTGAAGCTCAGCGCCGCCGTGTACGGCGCGATGACATCGGGGAAGCCGTGGGCTCGGGCGACCTCCGGGTCATAGTGCAGGCCCGAGCCAAGTTCAAGCGGCTCCGCGAAACGGCGGATGGTTCCTCTCTCCACGACGTCAGCACCCCACACGGTGGTACCGTCGCCGAAGTCGGTGCCCACCGCGTCGATCAGCGGCTGCCATTCGTCCTGCCAGTTGTCCGCCACGCCTCCCCTTCCCGGACTCCCAGACTCCCAGATTCAGGTCAGCACGCCGGCGGCGGCCAGCCGTTCGATGTCGCCCGTGTCGTAGCCGAGCATCGTGCGCAGCACGTACTCGCTGTCCTGGCCCAGCCGTGGGGCAGGCCGGTGCACCGAGCCCGGGGTCCGCGAGAGCAGGTACCGCGGGCCTTCGACGGTCGCGGTCCCGAACGCCGGATCCGGCAGGGCGCGCAGGTGACCCCGGTGCGCGAGCTGCGGATCGCGGGTCCAGTCGGCGCTGCTGGCGCACACGTGGGCCGGCACGCCCCGTCGCTGCAGGCGGGACTCGACGTCCGCGGCTCGCTGGCCGGCGACCCAGGAGGCCACCACGGACTCAAGCTCGGCCGCGGCCGCCAGGCGCGCCGCCGCGGTGGCATAACGCGGATCATCCGCGAGCGCCGGCCGCTCCATCTCGGAAGCCAGCGCCCGCCATTGCGCGTCGCTGGTGACGGCGATCGCCACGAACCGGTCCGCAGCGCCTCCGGAATCGCCTCCGGAATCGCCTTCGGCGAGGCAGGCGAACACGCCGTGCGGCGCGAACCGCTCGTCGGCGTTGCCCCGCCGCACGGCGATCGTGCCACGGTCGAAGTAGCCGGCGAGCTGCGGGGACAGCAGGAAGACGCCGATCTCGCTCTGCGCGACGTCGAGGTGGCGGCCCTCCCCCGTCCGGCGGCGGTGATCGAGCGCGGCCAGCAGCAAAACCAGGGAGAACCGAGGCCCGACGTAGTCGGTGTACGGCCCGAACGGCCCGATTGGCGGCCGGTCCGGCCAGCCCACCAGGTCCTGGTATCCGCTGGCCGACGCGCCGATGTTGCCGTAGCCCGCCAGCTTCGCGGACGGCCCGGTCTGCCCCATCAGCGACGTGCTGAGCATGATCACCGACGGGTTGTCCGCGCGGACGCTGTCGTAGTCCAGGCCCCACCGGGCCATCTGCCCGGGCGAGAACGACTCGATCACCACGTCGGCCCACCGGATCAGGTCCCGCGCCACGGCCTGGCCCTCCGGTCGCCTCAGGTCGAGGGTGAGCCCCAGCTTCCCGGCGTTGCAGGTGCCGTACAGCGCGGAGTTCTCCCGGCCTGGTTTGCCGTCGTAGAACGGCTGCATCATCCTGGCCGTCTCGATCCGCGTGGCCGACTCCACCCGCACCACCGTGGCGCCGAAGTCGGCCAGAGCACGGCCGACGACCGGTCCGGCCACCACCCAGCTGAAGTCGGCGACCTTGAGCCCTTCGAGCGCGGCGCTCGCCGGCTGTCCCGCGGCCAGCCGGCCAGGCTCTCCGCCCAGCCATTCGGCTATGACCGCGTCGGTATGCTCGCCAGCCAGCGGGGCCGGGCGGCGCAGCGCTACCAGCGAGGCCGAGCCCGCCACATCCGAGCCCGCCGCATCCGAGACAGCCGCCCAGCGGGCGGGCATGGTGCGCCGCCGCGCGCCTTCGCCGACCGTGGCGAAGTACCCGCGCGCCGCGAGTTGCTCGCTCGTCGCGAGGTCGGCGGTGTCGCTGATGCCGATGCACAGGAGCTTGTAGCGGATCGCCGCGTCGAGTATCTCCGCCTTCGTCCGCTTGGCGAGGAAATCCGCGGTCACAGTGCGGACCTGAAGCATGTCGTCCTCGGTGAATTCTCCCGCCTCCACCAGGGACGGCATCACCCGCCAGTCCCAGGCGGCGGCCCGTTCGGAGCAGGCACCCTCGTCGCGGAGCCACCGGAAGAAGTTGTTGGTGAAGCCGCCCACCGCCGCGCCCATCGCGAGGTGGAACTCGACGAGCCCATCACGGCAGGCCCACTTCTTGAGGTGGGAACTCGTGCCGGTGCCGCTGCCGCTCTGATCCGACCGCCGCAACGGACTGACCAGCGCCGCCCATTCCGGGTTGGGGTCGCGCACCGAATCGGCGAGCACCCGGCCGAGCGTGTTCAGGCCGAGGCACGCCTGAGCGGACACGTCGACGAGCTGGCCCTGACCCGTCCGCACCCGGGCGTGGTGCGCGATCAGCATGCCCCCGGCCAGGTCGGCGGCGGCGTTCAGATACGCGTGCGCCACGCTCATCCGAAGCGGCGGCCGATCGCCGTCCCGGTTTGGCTGGAGCGGACCGCCCGCGGCCCAGACGACCAGGTCCGACTCGGCATACCCCGCCTTCGGCCCGTCATGACCGAACGCCGTGATGGTGCCGTACACCAGAGCCGGATTGATCTCACGCAGCGAAGACCAGCCGAGCCCCATCCCGGCCAGCACTCCCGGCCCGGCCGACTCGATGAAGAAGTCGGCGCGCGACACGAGCCGGCGCACCAGCTGACGGCCCCTCTCCGCATCCAGGTCCGCGACGATGCCGCGCTTGTTGGCCGCGAACGTGTCCCAGAAGTAGCTGCCGGACTCCGACAGCGGCACGGCCGCCCGGGCCGGCGACCCGGATGGCGGCTCCACTTGCACGACATCGGCGCCCAAGTCGGCCAGCATCCGGCCTGCCAGCAGCCCTCGCTCGTCGCTCAGGTCCAGCACCCGGTACCCGTCGAGGAAGCTCATCCCGGATCCTCCAGCACCGCCGCCCGCATCAGAACAGCTCTCCGGCCGCCGTGGCCACGATGCGCCCGGCCGCCTCGGCGGCCGCCGCGACCGGCCCGGTGAAGCGAAGGAAGCCGTGCGGCAGTGACGGGAATTCGAGGAGCGTCACGCGGACGCCGCCGTCGCACAGCCGCGATGCGTAGGCCACGCCCTCGTCACGCAGCGGGTCGTGCCCGGCGACCGCGACGATCGCCGGTGGCAGTCCGTCGAGGCCGGGCGCTCGCAGCGGCGCGGCCCGCGCGCTCACTCGGTCCTGTTCCCGCGGCAGGTACTGGTCGAAGAACCAGCCCATCTCGGCGACGCCGAGGACCAGCCCGTCGTAGGCCAGGTACGACGGCCGGCTCCGGTCGGTGTCCAGGACGGGGTAAACGAGCAACTGGCCAGCGCAGCCAGGCAGTTCCCGCGCCGCGACCGCCGCCAGGTTGCCGCCGGCGCTGTCGCCGCCCACCACCACCTCGCGCCCGCCGGACGCCGCCCACCGGGCCGCGGCCAGCGCGTCCTCGACCGCGGCGGGAAAGGGATGCTCGGGCGCCAGCCGGTAGTCCACGTTGCACACCTCGCAGCCGGCGCCGTCGGCGAGCATGCGGCAGAACTGCGCGGAGTACCCGAGGTCGCCGGTGACCCAGCCGCCGCCGTGAAACCACACCAGGACCCGGTCGGTAGCCCGCGGCCGGCGCGGGACGTAGCGGCGGACCGTCACAGGCCCGAGCTTGACGTCGTCCTCCTTGAGCATTTCCGGTCCGGGGGCGCAGAGGGCATCGCCCGCGCGGACCCGCCCGCGCATCGCTTCGGGCGGCAGCCCCAGAATCGGTGGCGCACCGGAGCTGCGCGCGGCGTTGGATTGGCCTGGGCCTGCGGCCGCGGCGTTGGATTGGCCTGGGCCTGCGGCCGCGGCGTTGGATTGGCCTGGGCCTGCGGCCGCGGCGTCGAGCAGGCCGGCGTACGTCGCGTCCAGCTCGGGAAACCGCGAGGCCAGTGTCATCCGCCCTCCAATTCATGCTATTCATGCGCAGGTATTTCGTTGTATCGTAGCTCAGGTGGTCAACGACATGGAACCGTATGACGCGGTGGTCGTCGGTGCGGGTTTCGCCGGGCTGTACATGCTGTACCGGCTACGCGGCGCCGGCTTCTCGGTTCGTGTCTTCGAAGCGGGCGAAGGCATCGGCGGCACCTGGTACTGGAACCGCTACCCCGGCGCACGCTGCGACGTGGAGAGCATGGAGTATTCGTACTCGTTCTCACCGGAGCTCGAACGGGAGTGGGAGTGGAGCGAGCGGTTCCCGGCCCAGCCGGAGATCCTCCGGTACCTGAACCACGTCGCCGACCGTTTCGGTCTCCGCCCGGACATCCAGCTGAACACGACGGTGACGGCCGCGCGGTACGACGACGATGCCGCGCAGTGGGACGTGACGCTCGATGACGGCACGATGGTGCGCGCCCGGTACGTCGTGATGGCCGCCGGCTGCCTGTCGACGGCCCGGATTCCCCCGTTCCCCGGGCTGGACTCGTTCCGCGGCCGCACGTACCACACCGGCCACTGGCCTGCCGGACCCGTCGACTTCACCGGGCAGCGGGTCGGCGTGGTCGGCACCGGCTCGTCCGGTGTCCAGGTCATCCCGCTGGTAGCGGAGCAGGCCGCCGAGCTTTACGTCTTCCAGCGCACCGCGAACTTCACCATGCCGGCCCGCAACGCGCCGCTGAACCGGCAGCAGATCGAGTACTTCCGCGCCCACCGCGAGGAACTGCGTCAGCGCGAGCGCGCCAGCCGGAACGGGACGCTGCGCAAGAACTACGACGAATCGGCGGTGGCCGCCTCGCCCGAGGCGCGCCGGCGGCGCTTCGAGGACGGCTGGCGGCTGGGCGGCAGCGACATCATCGGCAGCTTCAACGACCTCACGGTCGACCAGCGCGCCAACGACCTGCTGGCCGGCTTCCTCCGCGGCAAGGTGCGCGAGATCGTCCGCGACCCGGCCGTCGCGGCGGCGCTGACCTCGCAGGACTACCCGGTCGGCGCCAAGCGGATGTGCCTGGGCACCGGCTATTACGAGACATTCAACCGCGACAACGTCCAGCTGGTCGACCTCCGCAAAACACCAATCAAGACATTTACCACGAACGGCGTCGGCACCACCGACCAGGTATACCAACTCGACGCGATGATCTTCGCCACCGGCTACGACGCGATGACCGGGTCGATACTACGGGTCGACATCCGCGGCTGGGGCGGCCGGTCGCTGCGCGACGACTGGGCGGCCGGGCCGCACACGTACCTGGGGCTGACCTGCCACGGATACCCGAACCTGTTCCTCATCACCGGGCCGGGCAGCCCTTCGGTGCTCAGCAACGTGGTGGTCTCGATCGAGCAGCACGTGGAATGGATCGGCGACCACCTCGAGTACCTGCGCAAGAAGGACCTCACCACCAGCGAGGCGTCCTACGAAGCGCAGGAGGAATGGGTCGCACACGTCAACCAGCTGGCCAGTCGCACGCTGATGCCGAAGGCCGCGTCCTGGTACATGGGCGCGAACGTGCCCGGCAAGCCACGGGTGTTCATGCCGTACATCGGCGGCGTCGGCACCTACCGCAAGCTCTGCGACAAGATAGCCGCCGCCGACTACCGAGGCTTCGAAATGTCCTGAGCGGCGGCCCCGGGCAGGGTGACGATGTCGCGGTCGGCGGGCATCCCTGCCCGCCCCCTGCGCCCGAGTGGCTGACAGCTCCCTCCATGCCAGTGGAACCTGGCCGTGGCCGCGCTGGCGGCCCGCGTCCGGGCGGCCGGACCGGACGCGTCGCCGCATCCGGACAGTGGTGCCTGGACTGAACGATACGGGCGGGCGATACCCGGCAGCACATGCGGCGAGCAGTTCTCCGCCGCCCGCGCATGGAAAGCAGCCGCATGGGCGCAGCTGACCCCAGCTCATCGCCGCGTGCTCGCCTTCGGCGCCCGCACACCCTCCGCCATCGAGAAAGCCGTGGGCGGACGGGCCGGGACAGTGCAGTGGCGGCCGCGGCTCACCGCCATGATGGCGAGCGCGTTCGCCGACGGAACCTGGGCACTGCCTTGGCTCGCGCCCCGTCGCCTGGCAGCAGGCCTGGGCTCTAACGGCCTGCCTTCAGCCGCGCCGTGAAGTCGCGCCACGCGTCCGGCGCGAACGTGAGCACCGGGCCGGAGCGGTCGGTGGTGTCGCGCACGAGCACGCCGCGGGCCGAGTGGCCGAGCTCGACACAGGCACCGCCGCTCGTGCCGCTGTAGCTCGACTTGCGCCAGCAGGGGTCTACGTGTTCCATCTTTCCTCGGCAATCTGCGCGATGAGGGCCAGCGAATCGGCTGCGGCCAGCGCTTCGGTCTGGAGGTGCCGGAAGCGCGTCGCCAGCATGCCGACCGTCGCTGCATCCTCGACGAGCCTACCGTCGGCCATGTCTTCCACACTAGCGGTTGCGCTCGCGTCGGCCTTCTCCGCTATCCAGACCGAACCTTGCAGGCCGACATGCACGCTGCTGGTCAGGATCTGGGTGGTGACGTTTGGGTGCTGCGACATCTCCGCAACGTGACGAAGAGCCTCATACATCACCTTGGGACCGCCTACCTCGCTGTGCAGCACCGCCGCGTCCAGCACGAACCACACGAGCGGCGGCTCATCTCGGGTCAGCACCGCCTGCCGCGCCAGGCGCGCCGCTACACGCTCGGCCACCTCCCCGTCGCTGACGTTGGGATGCCGCGACAGCACCGCACGAGCGTAGTCCTCGGTCTGCAACAGTCCCGGAACCAAGGCGGGTTCGAACGCGTACAGTGCGGTTGCCTCCGCCTCATCCTGGGTGAATGGGCGGAACGGCACGGCGAACGGCGCGTTCCAGTCGCGCGACTCCGCGTAGAACCTCGCGAACCAGCCATCGAAGTGGGGGAACGCCTCGTCGCACACCTCGGCGAAATGCCGGTCCGGCGCGACGAACCCGGTCTCGATCCGGGACACCGTGGACCCATCACACGGCACCATCGCCGCCAGGCCGACCAGGCTCATCCGAGCCTGGATACGGGCCCGGCGCACCTCGCTGCCGAAGAAATGCAGCGGGCTCGCGCTGGGGGTCAGCTCGCGTGGCCGTCCCATCGTTCAGCCCGCCGTCGGCTTCGGGAGATAGGCACGCATCACCGCGGCGGGGAGCACGGACGCGTCAAGCGCCGACGCGACCTCGATCGCCGTCTCGATCAGATCGAGGTAATCCCACCAGCCCTTGTCTTTGTCAGGACGGTAGACGACGGTGGCCCGCTGCGCGACGATGATCGCCAGCCGGGCGGCGCTCGCCCCATCGGAGATCACGTCTTCCGGTGCTCGCGCCTCGAGCACTGCCCGGGAGAGGTATGCGTAGATGGCGTCAGAAGCGTCCGCTCCCTGGCGGTCGTCCTCGCGTGCCGCGATCGTCGGGCTTTCCAGATCCTTGCCCTCCAGGGCGGCCTTCTCGTCCGTGGTATCCGCGTAATCGCTCCAGCTGTTGGGACTGTCCGGCCGACCATGGTTACGATAGGCGGTTTCCGGATCGTTTCCCGCGGCGTAGTTCTCGGTATCGGGGTCAACGTCATATGCAATTTCACCGGCCGCCGAATGAGTTTCGGTGATCTTGACGCTATCCGCGGCCGGGTCGTGGCCGCCGCTGTCTCGGTCTGCCGACATGGCCGCTCCCTGGCCTCATGAACGTAGAGGCACCACCGCAGCCGACCCGAAGAATGCCAGGTCAACTGCGGTTAAGCCGGCTCGACTACGCCCTTGACTGGCCAATAGGCATGAGTGTATCCACCATAGGAGCAGCAATCCACATGTGGCCGGAATCCATACCCTTTGACCACGATAATGGTGACCTTGGCGCTGAAAATGATCACGCATAGGGCGTCATTCGAGCCCGGGACATGATCATGGGTCGTTTGCGGTAACTATTCCCGCATTTGACCCATGATCATGGGAGGTGGCGGGCTGGGCGGGGGCGCGCGAGGCGGGGGGGTTAGGTGCGGCGGCGGCCGGCTTCCAGGAAGGCGCCGGGGGTGGCGTACTTGCCTTTGGCGAAGGGAGAGTCGCCGCCGATAGTGGTCAGGCCGCCATCCACGACCATGGTGTGGCCGGTGATGAACGCCGCGTCGTCGCTGACCAGGAAGCTGACCGCGGCCGCGATGTCGTCCGGCAAGCCGGGCCTGTTCCGGGGCGCGCCCTTGGCCAGCGCCTCGGTGACCCGGGAAATAGCGCTGGCCTCGCCGAGCACGAGGTCGGCGGTCATGGCCGAGACGACGGCGCCGGGCATCACGGCATTGACCCGGATGCCGTGCTCGCGAAGCTCGGCGGCGACCGAGCGCATGAGCCCGAGGATCCCGGCCTTCGCCGCGCTGTAGGCGTGGTTGCCGATGCCGCCGACGACCGCCGCCGGGCTGGTGGTGGCGATGATCACGCCGCTGCCGCGCGGGATCATCACCCGGGCCGCGTGCTTCATGGCCAGGAACACACCCCGCAGGTCGACGGCCCAGGTAAGGTCCACATCGGCCATCCTGGCCTTCTCGATCGGGCCATATGCGCCGAAGATCCCGGCATTGGCGAACATCACGTCGAGCCGCCCGAATCCGGCCACGGCCAGGTCCACGGCCGCGGCGACGTCCGGCTCGCTGCTCACGTCGGTGGCGATGGAGCGGCAGCGCGCGCCGGACTCCGCGGCCAGCTTGGCGGCGGCGTCGCCTTGGACGTCGGCGATCACGACGCTGGCCCCGTCCGCGATCAGCCGCCGCACGGTGCCCGCACCTATCCCGCTGGCCCCGCCGGTGACCACGGCGACCTTGCCCGCCAGCCGCCCGGTCACGGCCAGCGCACCGGGTGCTCGTCGGTCATGGCGCCGGCCATGTCCGTCCAGGGCAGCGCGTAGCTGAACTCGAGGGTCCGCCGAGCGAACCGCCACACGCCATCAACCCGCGCGTAGTCGTCCAGGTAGCGCATCGCGCACAGCACGGTCTGCCCGGCGATGGCCAGTTCCCCTCGAGCCGCCACCACCCCGCTGGCGTGGTCGTCGTCGGCGAAACGCAGGACCTGCCCGATCGCCGTGTGGATGGTCCGGCCGTATCCCGACCTGATCGACCGGAGCGCACCGATCACCTTATGGCGGCCGGTCACGCCCGCCATCTCGGCGTCGTCGGTGAACAGGCCGGCCAGGACGTCCCAGTCCGAGTCATCCATCGCCAGGCAGTAGCGGTCGGCCAGCTCGCGCAGCTCGGCGCGGTCCTCGAGGCGCCGTATCCGCCGCACCAGGTCATCGGAATCCATAGGCACCCTCCGGCCCACAATATGCGTCGAATGATTATCATAGTTGACATGACGACGCGGTACTACACCGACCTCAAACCGGCCGAGACCGACCTGAGCCGCTGGACTGTGGCACATGTCCTGCGAGAGCACGCGGAACAGCGGCCGGAGGCCGCGTACCTGATCGCGCCCGAGGAAGGCCGGGAGTTCAGCTACGCCCAGATGCTGGACGGGGCGGAGCGGGTGGCCGGGGGCATGCGGGCCCGCGGCGCGGCCGACGGCGACCGGGTCGTCATCATGGCGTCGAACTGTTCGCGCTTCGTGTTCAGCTGGCTCGGCTGCGGTGTGGGCGCCCTGGTCGAGGCGCCCATCAACACCGCTTACGAAGGCGAATTCCTGCGTCATCAGGTGAGCCTGGTGGGGGCGCGGTGGGCGGTGATTGACGACGTGTTCGCGGAACGGTTCACCGTGCTGCGCGACGCGCTGCCCAGCCTGGAGGGCTTCTGGGTCATCGACACCGGGCGGCTGGGCGCCGCACTGGACACGCTGCGCGGCGCGGGCTGGAGCGCCGAGCCTTGGGACACGCTGCTGGCGGCGGACCGGCTCGCACTGCCCGACCCCGCGCCGCACCAGCTGGCGTCGGTCTTCTACACCTCGGGCACCACCGGACCGTCCAAGGGCGTCTCGATGCCGCACGGCCAGATGTACATGTTCGGCTCGATCGTGGTCAGCCTCACCCGGCTGACCAGCACCGACACCTACCTGACCGTGACGCCGCTGTTCCACGGGAACGCGCAGTTCATGGCCGCATACCCGGCCCTGATCGCGGGCGGGCGGCTGGTCATCCGGTCTCGCTTCAGCGCCAGCCGGTGGGCGGACCAGTTGCGGGAGAACCAGGTGACCGTGACGAACATGATCGGCGTCATGATGGACTTCATCTGGAAGCAACCCCGGCGTCCCGACGACGCGGACAACGTGCTGCGCTGTGTGTACGCGGCGCCCACGGCCTTCTCGGTGCTGCCGGAGTTCATGGAACGGTTCGGTGTCGAAGCGTTCGTCGACGCGTTCGGCCTCACCGAGACATGCGCCCCGATCATCTCGCCGTACGGCGAGATGCGCCCGGCCGGGTCCCAGGGCCTGCTGGCCAGCGAGTGGTTCGAGGCCCGGCTGGTGGACCCGGAAACGGATCAGGAGGTACCGGTGGGGAGCGTGGGCGAACTCGTCGTCCGTTACAAGCACCCATGGACGTGCAGCCTCGGCTACTACGGGATGCCGGACAAGACGGCGCAGGCGTGGCGCAACCTGTGGTTCCACACCGGTGACGCGCTGCGCCGCGACGAGGAGGGCTGGTACTACTTCGTCGACCGGTACAAGGACACGCTGCGCCGCCGTGGCGAGAACGTCTCTTCCTACGAGGTCGAGCAGGTGATCCTGGCCCATCCCGCGGTGACCGAATGCGCGGTGATCGGCGTCCCGTCCGAGGTGGAGGCGGGCGAGGACGAGGTGATGGCGGTAATCGTCACGGGTGCCGCGGTCTCCGCCACCGAGATCTTCGGCTGGTGCACGGGCCGGATGCCGGCGTTCGCCATCCCGCGGTTCATCCGGTTCGCCGACGCCCTGCCTCGCACGCCGTCGGAGAAGATACGCAAGGCCGAGCTGCGCGACCAGGGCACCTCCGGCGCGTTCGACCGGACGGCACTACCGCCAGCGACGTGACGTGTTGCGGATCCGCCCGCACCCCGGCTTCGAGGACCGGGTGACCGTCGCGGCGCGCCTGGCCGATCGAGCAGGCCTTCGACACCCTCAGCCGCCTCAGGTAACCGAACAAAATGGCTATCCGAGTCCCCACAGCGCCTCGTACTGGGACTTGTAGTTCAGCACCACCGGGAACGCCTGGCTGGTGTCGGGAGCATTTGACGGGGTCAGCACCCACAGCGGCGGCGCGACCGATGGCGTCACCGGCACGCCGGCCGCGTTCTGCGCGGCCGCGGTGACCATGGACCACAGCGCCTCGTAGTACGGGAAGGCCACGTCCACGGCCTGCTGGCCGGAGTGCAGGTACTGCAGGTTGGTCGGGGTCGCACCCTGGCCGACGATCTTCACGCTGGACAGGCCGGCGTTCTTGAGCGCGGCGGGCAGGCCGATCGTGAGGCCATCGGTGGCGGCCACGACGTAGTTGACAGACGGGTGCGACCGCAGGTACGCGGCGATCGTGGCCGGCGCGTTCGCGATGTTGGCGAGGGCTATGTCAAGCTCGCTGACCTTGCAGGACGGGCAATAGGTAGCCATCCCGGCCTTGTAGTCGGCGACGGCGGTGGTCAGGATCGGCAGCGACGGCAGGTTAACGATCAGCGAGTTCGCCGTGTCCTTCGAGTCGGCCGCGACAAAGGCCGCCTGCGCGCCGCCGATCGGCCCGATCTGGGAGGGAACGTCGTTGGCGTAACCAATCCCGGTCGTGGATCCGGCCGCATCGGTGACGCAGCACCCGGCGATGAACGTCCCGTTCGCCTTGAGCGCCGGAACCTCCGAGGCGAAGGTGGACTGCGGAATCGCCGAGTACAGCACCGCGGCCGGCTTGGCCCGGACGACCTGATCGAAGTCGCTCTTCCACTGCTGGGGCGTCCCGTCGTTGTTGAGGATGACGGTCTTCCAGCCGAGGAGGCTGTCCGCCTGCTGAACGATGGGACCTTCCTGTGTGCACTCGGGCGAGGCGCCGCAGGTGATGAAGTAGACCGTCTTCCCCTTCGGGACCGGCTTGGTGACCTTGACCGTGCTGGTGATCTGGGTCGGCCTGGCTTCGACCTGGGCCAGGAACGCCTGAGCCTTGGCCAGTCCGGCCTGGTCAGCGCCGCTGAGTCCGTTGGTCCCGCTCGACGTGGAGCCGCCTGACGTGGCGCCGCCCGACGCTGAGCCGTTCGACGAGGAGGCGCTCGAACCGCAGGCCGCGGCGAGCAGGACAGCCGTGCCCGCGGCGAGCGACGCCATCAGGCGACGAGCAGGCAGACGACGAGCAAGCAGGCGAGGTCTGCGTAGGTTGATCATTGGTCCTCCGCTTTGCTGAGAGGTAATTCGATCATGAAATTTGTCACATATCATAATCATCATTAGCACATCGTCAAGCAGGGACAAGGTGGGTCTACTGGCGGTAACGAGGGGCTGTGGCCCCCTGCCCCCGAACGGAGTCTGGAGGTACGTGACTCGTGCTACCTGTGAGGTATGTGAGACCGATGTGGACGGTGACCGCTGTTACCATCCAGAGATTTAAGCCAGAGCCGCAAACCGGCTGGTGTTACGGCGTGTCCAGCCGGGCGACTCCGGCCATGCCCCAGTACTTCCATGGGTCTTCGGGCACGTCGCCGGGGTGGTCGGGACGCCATTGCGGCATCCAGGCCAGGCCGGGTTCGACCATGCTGAAGCCGTCGAAGAACCCGGCGATCTGCTCGCGGGTCCGCAGGCACAACTGGGCCGCGACCCGGCTGGAGTAGACGGTCTCGTGCTGGTCGGCCAGGCCTGCGTTGGCGTCGCGGCACGCGTGGCAGATGACCAGATAGCTCCCGGGGGCCATCGCCTTGCGCAAGGTGGTGATGATCTGCCGCGGCTGGTCGGAGTCGGGGATGAAATGCAACACGCACAGCAGCAGCACCGCGACCGGGCGGGTGAAGTCGATCAGCAGCTGGGTTTCCGGGTCGGCCAGGATCTTGTCCGGCTCGCGCAGGTCGGCGTGGACGATGGTGGCGTCCGGGTTGTCGTCCAGCATGAGCTGGCTGTGCGCGACGGCGACCTCATCGTTGTCCACGTACACCACCCGTGCCCCGGGCGCGGCGGCCTGGGCGACCTGGTGGACGTTCTGCTCGGTGGGGATGCCCGACCCGATATCGAGGAACTGGCGGATGCCCGCCTGCCCGGCCAGGTACCGGACCGCGCGGCCGAGGAAGGCCCGGTTGGCGCGCATGGTGGCGCGCATGTTGGGGTCCAGCGCGATCAGGACCCGGGCGGCATCCTGGTCGGCGCGGAAGTTGTGGCTGCCGCCCAGCCAGTAGTCATACACCCGGGCGGTGTTCGCCTTGCCGATGTCCACTCCCGGCGGCACCCAGCCCGGCTGAACGCTCATGAAGCCCCTCCTTGTGATCGCACCCGACCCCAGTGCTGTGGCTATCGTAAGCCAGCCACCGTTAGGGTGGCTTTTGGCCTCGTGTCCCCCAGGACCGCCGGAGCCCCCCCGGCGGCATATGTGGCCGAAACTGAGGTGCCGATGAGCGATGAGCCGGAGGCCGCGCCCGCCCGCGCCGACGGCACGCCGGGCTTTGTGCTGCCCGCCTGGCTGGAGCTGCTGAGCAGCACCTCCGATCCAGCCCGTCTGGCACGCCTGATCGTGGAAGCCATCGTGCCCGGTTTCGCCGACGCCGCCGGGGTGTTCGTGCTGGAGCAGACGCTCACCGGCGGCCCGGCCGACCAGCCAGCCGACACCGAGATCGTGGTGCGCAGGCTCGCCACCATCCTCACCGTGGCGGGCTGCCCGATCCCCGGGGCGGTGCTGCCGTCGGCGGAAGTGATCGCGTTCGCCGCCGACTCCCCCTACGCCCGGTGCGTGCACCGGCGGGCACCGGTGATCTTCAGCCAGCCTGGCAGCCAGACCATCCAGCGGGTGACCCGTGGCGCCCGGATGGCCCTGGCGCGGTACGCGTCCTTCCTCGCCGCGCCGCTGATCGCGCAGGATAAAGTGCTCGGCTACCTGGTCCTGGGCCGGTCCGCCGGCCAGCGGCCGTTCGGTGACGACGACGCGGCAACGGCCGCGGACCTGGCCGCCCGTGCCGGGACCGGGATCGCCAGCTCCCTGGCACCCCTGCGCCCGCAGCCCGCCGTCATGCCGCGGCCGAACGGCCGGGCGATCGCCCGGGCGGCCGCGTCACGCCTGGAGATCGCCGGGCGGTGCCTGCCCGCCGCTGGATACGACGTCGGCGGTGACTGGTATGACATCCTCTCGCTGCCCGGGGAGCGGACCGGGCTGATCGTCGGTGACGTCATGGGCCACGGACCCGATGCCGCCGAGCTGATGACCAAACTCAGTGGGGCCGCCTACGCTATCGCCGGCCTGGACCTGCCGCCCGCCGACGTGCTGCGGCAGCTCAACCGCGTCGCCCTCGCACTGCCCTATCCCACCCTCGTCACCTGCGCCTACGCCGTCATCGAACCGGACAGCCAGTCGTGCACGATCGCCACCGCCGGTCACCTTCCCCCGGTACTGGCCATGCCCGGCGGCACCACCCGGATCCCGGACCTGCCGGCCGGCCAGTCCCTGGGCGTCGGGTCGGCCAGCTACGGGCAAGCCCGCATCAAGCTCCCGCCCGGCGCCATCCTCGCCATGTACACCGACGGGCTGGTGGAAACCCGCACCCGCCCCTACGACCACGGTATCCGCGCGCTACGGTCGCTGCTCGCCCGCGGGCACGAGCACCTGGACGCCACCTGCGAACAGCTCATCACCGCGCTCAGCGAACGCAACGAAGACGACATCACCGTGGTGCTCGCCCGGATCCGGGCGAGCCATACCTGAACGGGAGCCAGCGGGCCCGGCCGGCCTGGCCGCGCAACGGGCTGCTGCGCTGGAAAACGTTCGCGCTCAGCGCCGCGATCAGGACGACGCCGGTGAACATGTCGGCCGCCCACAGCGGCGCGGCCACCAGGCCGAGACCCACGGTGCCGGTGCCCAGCATGAGCACGGCGACGATCGTGCCCCAGGCGTTGAACCGGCCCTGCTTGAAGACGGTGGCCCCGACGAACAGCGTCGCGAAGGCCGGTAGCAGGTACGAAGTCCCGGCCGTAGGGTCACCCGAGCTCAGCGACGACGCCAGCATGACACCGGCGAAACCGGAGATCGCGGCCGAGGTGAGAAGCGAGCAGAAGCGCAGCTTACGTACCTTGATGTTGGCCAGCCGTGCGGCATCCGGGTTGAACCCGGTCGCGTAGAGGCGGCGGCCGGTGGCGGTGTACTCCATGAACAGCCACAAGACGATCGCCAGCGCCAGGACGTAGTAGACGGGGTAGATGACGCCGCCGAACACCCCCTGGCTCAGGGTCGAGAACGACCCGGCGAGCTTCACGTTGTTGATCGTGTTATCCCCGGTCACGAAGCTGATGAACGCCTGGACCAGGGAACCCGTGGCCAAAGTGCCGATGAACGAATCGATCCGCATCACCACGACGACGAAGCCGTTGATCACGCCGATCACCAGCGCGATACCGATCCCGGCCAGCATGGCGAGCCAGATATTCGTGTTGTCCGCGACGATGAGGTGCGCGGCGGTCACGCCCGACAGCGACATGACGTAGGCGAACGACAGGTCGAATGTCCGGGTGGACAGCGGGACGATCAGCGCGAGCGCGGCCAGCCCGGTTATCGCGTTGTTGTCGAGGACCTGCTTGATCGTGGCCACGCGCGGAAACGTCTGCGGGGCCCAGATGGAGAACACGACGCAGATCACGACCAGCACGTACACCGCGCCGATGTTCCGGACGCTCAGGCCGGAGCGCCAGTCGACGCGGCGAGCGGGCACGCTAGGGGCGGGCCCCGGATCCGCCACATCGCGCTCGGCTGGCAGCTGAGTTGTCATACCTGCTGCTCCGTCTCTTCCATCGCGTGCAGTAGCGCCTGCTCGGTGATCTTCCGGCCAGCCAGTTCGCGGACCACACGCCCGTTGCACATGACGAGCACCCTGGTGCATATGGCCAGCAGGTCGCCGGTGTCGGACGAGGAAACCACCAGCGACAGCCCGGCCCTGGCCCGGTCGGCGATGAACTCATAAATGGCCTGACGGGTCCCGACATCCACACCGGCGGTGGGCTCGCACAGCACCAGCACGCGCGGGTCCCGCGCCAGGCAGCGCGCCATCATCACCTTCTGCTGATTGCCGCCGCTCAGCGTCGTGATCAGCGCGTCCGAGCCCGCTGCCTTCACCGAGATCGCATCCATCCACTGGGCGGTGAGCTGGCGCTCCGGCCGCCGGCGCAGCCAGCCGAACCTGCGGAACCGGTCCAGCACGGAAATCGTGAGGTTCTCAGCGACGCTGAACTCGCTGATCACCGCCTCCCGGGCGCGATCAGCCGGGACAATGGCTATGTCGAACGAGGCGGATTTACGCACCGGCAGCCAGCCCTGACCGACCAGCTCGATCTGGCCGACGGCGCCGGCCAGCGAGCCCGCCAGGGCATACGGAAGCTCGTCGCGCCCGGAGCCGGGCAGGCCCGCGACGCCAAGGACCTCGCCTTCGCGCAACTCAATGTCCACGCCCTGGAGGAAGTGGCCACGGAGATCCCTGGCTCGAAGCACCACAGGCCGTTCGTTATCAGGTTTAAGTACGGCACGGTAACCTGCGTCCACGTCCGCGCCTACCATCAACTCGGCCAGGGCCTGGACATCCAGGCCCTCTACCGCGCGGGTCGTTACCACTCGTCCGCCGCGCAGCACGGTGACCCGGTCCGCCAGCGCGAAGACCTCGTCGAGCCGGTGCGAAACATACAGGATGCCGGTCCCCTGGTCCCTGATGTTCTTGATGAGCTCCTGCAGCCTGGCGACATCGTGCGGCGGCAGCACGGCGGTCGGCTCGTCGAGGACAAGCAGTCCCGGGGCGTCTTGGCCTTGGCCTTGGTGTTGCCAGCCGACCAGGGCGGCGGCGATGGCCACGACGGTCCGCTGCACGGGCGTGGCCTCGGCCAGCGGTCTGTGCAGGTCGAGATCGAGGCCGAACCGGGCGAGCAGTTCCCTGGTGGCTTCGGCCTGTGCCTTCCAGCGGATCTGCCTGAGCGGGCCTACCATGAACTCGCTGCGCAGCGCGAGGTTGTCGACCGCGCCGAGCTCGAGGAACAGGCCGAGGTCCTGGTGTACGAACCTGAGCCGGTGATGGCGGCTCAGGTTCGCGGGCGCGGCCAGATCCACCGGCTCGCCGTTCAGCCAGGCGCGCGCGCCCGGATCCGCGTGGTGGTACCCGGCGAGAACCTTGATGAGCGTGGACTTTCCGGAGCCGTTCTGCCCCACGAGCGCGTGGATCTCGCCCGGGGCGACCTCCAGGTCGACGTGGTCGAGCGCCACGGTGCCGGGAAAGGTCTTGGACACCCCGGTGATCTTGAGCAGCGGCGGGGCCTCGGACGGCTCGGGTGGTGCGGATGTTGAGCGCTGGGTTTCCGCGGGGCGCTGGGTTTCCGGATGGCGCGGGGTTTCCGGAGGTGGGGGTTCAGGGTGTGAGGTTTGCGGGGGTGAGGTTTGCGGGGGTGAGGTTTCTGGGGGTGAGGTTTCCGAGGCCGGGCCCGCGGCGGCGGAATCCATGCTCACGCTCCTCCATCGGGGCCTCGGGCGACCAGCAGTGCTCAATAACTGACATATCATATGCATAGATTTTGGAGCTGGTCAACGCGCCTTGGCGGTCGGTTCGTCCAGGTGATGCGCTTGGTTGGCTGGTGGGCGGGGTGGCCTTTGGCAACGGCTCGCGGTTCGCGTCCGCGTCCGCCGGCGCGGGGTCCGCCGGCGCGGGGTCCGCCGGCGGACGGTCCGATGACGGATGGTATGCGGCGCGTGGTCTGCGGCGCGCGGCGGCAACGCTTGCGGTCGGCGGCACGCGGCGCGGCGCGGCGGCAACAGCTTGCCGTTCGCGGCCTGGCGGTAACGGTCCGCGGTCCGCGGTCCCGGCCACCGGCCACCGGCTGCCGGCTGCCGGCCGCCGGCCGCCGGCGCCGGCGCCGGCTAAAGAGATTGGAGGTCCAGGGTTAGGGGGCCGCAGCGACATGAATGGCGCCATCCATCCGGGTGCGCGTCCGGATTGTCCATGCTGAGCGACATCGACGGCGCCATCGATGTGGGTGCAGGCACGGCCCAGGCCTTTGCCCTCACCTCCACCTCGCCCCATACAGCGCGGAAATTACGTGCTAAGTGGAAATTTGCGCGTCGTATTCGTACACTTTATTTCCGGCCAGCATGGATGTTCCGCTTTAATCCGCATCCCGTTCGGGACTCACCGGACATTCAGGGCAACCCGCGAGCGACGGGAAGCCACGACTTCGATTCGTAACTGGCCACGCATCCTCTCAGTTGACAGACGCTAGCCTTTCAGGCTCAGTAATTGGGCTGGACCGGGTTCGTGGCGGCGGGTGCCGGCCGGCCGCGGGCGAGATGAGCACCGCGCGGCCACTCGCGGACCGTTATACCCCGAATGTGAGTTAACCGAGTTTATCGTGCCATGAGCAGTCGCCGGTTTTGCCGGATTGGACCGTTATGTGGGCGGCCGGCGTGCTGGACGAGGCGGAACAAAAGGGCCCCGCGGAAGAAAGGGCGCTGGTTTCCGGCGCCTTTTCCTCCCGGGAGCTCCTATCTTCCACGAGTGGCTGGCCCACGTGTCCGTTATGCGATGAAATGTGTGGCTCATCAGGCGAGCGCCGCATGTTAGCGAAGACGGCATAGCCGACATGCCGGAAACGTGCACAATTCCGGAATGCCTACATTGGCAAGTAACTGTCCAGGCCAATCGGACTCATATGCCGTCCCGTTGCGACCGGGCTGAGCATATCGTGAAATGTCGGGCATCAGTGCGGGCGCGGGGACAGGAGACGGCGCGGTTCAAGGGTAACGGGCAGCGCGGGAACAGAAGACAGCGCGGGTCAGGGCAACGGGCAGCACGGGAACAGGACAGCGCGGGTCGGGTAACGGCCAGCGCGGACGGGAGATGGCGCGGTTCAAGGGTAACGGCCAGCGCGGGAACAGGAGACAGCGCGGGTCAAGGGTAAGCAGCCAGCGCGGGGAGGGGCGCCCGGGGCTTGAGGCTATGGACTTAGCCAGGTTGGCGGTCCCAGGTGATTACCTGGTCCAGGACTTCGGGGAATTTGCGCTGGGCGTAGGTGGCGTAGGCCTCGATGTGCTCGCGCATCCGCTCCAGCGAAGCCTGCGGGTCACGTACCGCCAGTGCGGCGTAGATCTCCTCGTGGGCCTTGAGGATGGCAACCCGGCGATGCCTGGGATAGTCGATGCCGATCACCGTGCCGTCCAGGATGTCGAGCAGCGAGTCCACGATGTAGGAGAACAGCACGTTGCCCGACGACCACGCGATGACGTCGTGGAATCGCTTGTTGGAGTCCAGGAACGCGTCCCGGTCGTCCAGGTAGTCGCGCATCTGGTCAACGGTCAGCCGGACTTCCCCCAGCGCCTCATCGGTGATGCGCTGAGCCGCGAGCTGGCTGGTCATCGGCTCCATGGCGGTCCGGACCTCGACGATCGACCGGTAGGTCGCATGGTTCAGCTGCATCAGCAGCTGCAAGGTGCTGGCCAGATGCGAAGGCGCCGGGTTGAGCAGGATGGGACCGCCTCCGGGCCCGGGCTTGAGCGCGATGACGCCCTGGAATTCCAGCAGCCGGAGCGCCTCGCGCAGCGTGCCGCGACCGGTTTCGTATGTTTCAAGCATCACGCGCTCGGGCGGCAGCAGGTCGCCGGGTTGCATCCCCTTGCGCACCACGTCGCGCATCACGCGCTGGGCGACAAGCAGCGCCGCCTTTGGCGGACGGCTGCCCGCCATCGTGGAGCCCCGGCTGTCAAGCCGTCCAGCGGGCACCAGACCTCCAAGGAGAATGGCCCTCCCATGCGGACGGGGGCCGGCCACCGGAAAACCTATCGTTGTGCAAGATTAGCATCTATTACCCGCCAACGGGCACGCTCCGCAGCAAGAGCGGTCCGGACAGTCAACGAAACGATCAACGAAACGATTAACGAGAGGAGCAACCGTGACCGAAGTGGTTGTCGAGCAGCGCGGACCAGCGACCTGGATCCGGCTCTGCGCGCCCCAGCGCCGCAACGCCTACGACCCGCCGATGGCCGCCGCCATCACCGAGGCGGTCGAGAACAGCACCGGCTCGCACGCCGTGGTGATCACCGGGTCGCAGGGCAGCTTCTGCGCGGGCGGATCGCTCGGCCAGCTCAGCGAGCCCACAACTACCGAGATGCGAGCGCTGTACCGGGCCTCGCTGAAGCTGTTCGACGCCATCAGGCAGTGCCCGCGACCGGTGATCGCGGCGGTCAACGGTCCCGCCGCCGGCGGCGGCAACGAACTGGTCGTCGCCTGCGACCTGGCGATCGCGGGGCGCTCGGCCACGTTCGGGCAGACCGGACCTCGGGTGGGCAGCGCACCGGTCACCGGCGCGACGAACGTGATGAGCCTTCAGATCGGCGAGAAGAAGGCGAAGGAGCTGTTCCTCCTGTGCCGCCGGTACACCGCCGAGCAGGCCCTGGCGATGGGGCTGATCAACGAGGTCGTGGACGACGAAGACGTGGAGCCGGCCGCCGAGCGGTGGTGCGCGGAGATCGCCGCCTTGAGCCCGCGCTACCTGGAGATCGCGAAGATCAGCTCGAACATCTGGTGGAACGCGGCCCGCGATTCCTTCTCCACCGGCGTCGGCATGCTGATGCAGGCCGTTGGCAGCGCCGACATGATCGAGGGCGCCACCGCGTTCCTCGGCAAGCGCAAGCCCGCGTTCCCAGCCCCGTCCTGAAGCCCCCGCAGCCATACCTGGCGACCCGGCCGCTAAATCATGCATACTAATATCATGATATTGAGAGGCTGGTGGCCGTGACTGAAGACTCCCGTGACGATCACGCCCGGCAGCTCGCCGCGGTGGCGGCCGATATCGCGCGTCAGCGGTATGCCCCGCGGGCCGCGGCCTGGGACGCCGAGCGCAAGGCTTTCCCGCAAGAGGAGCGGCGCTATCTCGGCTCGCTGGGACTGCTCGGGATCTGCCTTCCCGAGCAGTTCGGCGGCTCCGGCGCGCCCCTGCTCGACGCGCTGATCGTCATCGAAGAGCTGGCCAAGGAGTGCATGCCGGCCGCGTTCCAGGTGTTCGAGGCGAACACCGGACCGGCCAGGGTCCTGTCCCTGATCGGCTCGGAGGAACTCCAGCACCGTTTCCTGCCCGGCGTCATCACCGGCGAGATCTCGATCGCCCTGGCGATCTCCGAGCCCGACGCGGGTTCGGCGGCGACCGACATCACCACCCGGGCCAAGTATGCCGACGGCGCCTACACCATCAACGGCGCGAAACGCTGGACCTCCAACGGCGGCGAGGCGGACGCCTACCTCGTGTACACAAGGCTGTCCGACGAACCGGGCTCGAAAGGAATCGGCGCGCTCATCGTGGAGGCGGACCGCCCCGGGGTGAGCTTCGGCGCGCGCGAGCGGCTGATGGGTTTCCGGGGCATCCCCTCGGCTGACGTCAGGTTCGACGACGTGGTCGTGCCCGCGGGCAACCTGGTGGCCGGCCCGGGCGAGTTCAAGGAACTGTTCCGTGCCTTCGCCATCGAGCGGCTCGGCAACTCCACCATGAGCCTGGCCATCGGCCAGGCCGCGCTGGACCGTACGGTCTCCTACGTCCAGGAGCGAATCCAGTTCGGCAAGCAGCTGATCGAGTTCCAGAGCGTGCAGATGACCCTGGCGGACATGGTTCTCCAGGTGGAGGCGGCCCGGCTGCTGATCGAGCGGGCCGCCCGCACCGCCGGGACCGGGCTGCCCGACCCGCTCGAGGTGTCGCTGGCCAAGTGCATGGCCAATGAGATGGCCAAACGCGTATCCGACCTGGCCATGCAACTGCATGGCGGGAACGGGTACACCGAGGACTACGGGCTGGAACGCCTGCACCGGGACGCGCACGGCTGGGCGGTGGCCGGCGGCACGCCGGCGATGCAGCGCATCCGCATAGTCTCTGAGCTGCTGGGCCGTCACTTCGACCAAAGGCGGTGAACGGTGTACCGGTCGGTGCTGTTCGTCCCGGGCCATAAGCCGGACTGGGCGCCCAAGGCGCTCAAGGCCGGCCCGGACGCGATCGTGCTCGACCTGGAGGACTCCGTCCCCGACGGCGAGAAACACAACGCGCGGGACATGGTGCGCCAGACCATCGGCACGCTGCGCGCGCACGATGAGAAGACCGGCATCTTCGTCCGCGTGAACAGCCTGGCCACCCGGCTGACCGGCGCCGATCTCGAGGCGGTGGTAACGCCCGGACTGACCGGCGTCTTCGCGCCCAAGGTGTCGTCCGCGACCGACGTGCTGAAGCTGGATGCTTTGCTCGACCACTTCGAGATCCGCAACGGCGCAGAGGGGCTGCGGTACATCATCCCGGTGGAGACCGTGCCGGCCATCCACAACTGCCGCGAGATCGCCGCGGCCTCGCCGCGCGTGGCGGCCATGATCGGGCCGACCGCCGAGCATGCCGACATCGCCCGCGAGGTGGGGTTCGAATGGACCCCGGGCGGCCTGGAGACGCTGTACCTGCGCAGCCGGGTGCTACTGGCCTGTCGCGAGGCGGGTATTCATCCGCTGACCGCGCTGTGGGAACGCGTGGATGACCTGGACGGTCTGCGGGAGTTCGCCCGGCAGGGCCGCGGGCTCGGCTTCCGTGGCATGATCGCCATCCACCCCTCGCATGTGCCGGTGATCAACGAGGTATTCACCCCGTCGGCGGCGGAGACGGAGTTCTACCGGGGCCTGGTCGCCGCCTACGAGCAGGCGGCGCGGACCGGCTCGGGAGCTGTGCGCTACCGCGGGCTTCACATCGACAGAGCGCACTATGACAAGGCTCGGCGGTGGCTGGTGGAGGTTAACGAACTTTGAAACGAACGGCGACCGGCCCCCTGGCCGGCATCACGGTCCTGGAACTTGGCACCATGTACGCCGCACCGACGGCTGGACGGATGCTGCGTGACTTCGGAGCGCGGGTGACCAAGGTCGAGGATCCCGCCACCGGCGACTACGCACGCCACTGGACGCCACACAAGGATGGCCTGTCGCTGGGCTTCGCCCGGCTCAACGCGGGAAAGCAGTCCGTCGGCATCGACCTGCGCCAGCCAGACGGACGGGACCTCGTGCGCCGCCTGGCCGCGACCGTCGACGTCGTCCTGGAGTCGTTCCGGCCGGGCCGGCTGGAAAGCTGGGGCCTGGGCTATGAGGTGCTCGCCGAGCGCAACCCGGGGCTGATCCTGACGCGGATATCCGGTTTCGGCCAGACCGGCCCGTACCGCGAACGGCCGGGCTTCGGCACCGTCGCGGAAACGGCCAGCGGCTTCGCGTTCATCAACGGATGGCCGGACACCCCGCCGACGTCACCGCCGTTCGGCTTCGCCGACTCGATCGCCGGTATCTCGGCGGCAATGGGCACCGCGATGGCGCTGTACCGCCGGGACCGTACCGGAACCGGCGATGTCATCGACGTGGCGCTGTACGAACCGCTGATGTTCATCGTCGGGGACATGATCTTGAAGTACGCGACGCTGGGCGAGGTGCAGGGGCGCGTCGGCAACGGCACCGGATCCGCGTCGCCGCGCGGGATCTACCAGGCGGCGGACGGCGCCTGGCTGTCGATCGCCGCGTCGAACGAAGTCATCGCCCGGCGGCTGTTCCGGGCCATGGGACGCCCTGAGCTCAGCAACGACCCCCGGTTCGCCACCAACCAGGTGAGGATGGCGAACAACGACGCCATCCAGTACGAGGTGAGGAGCTGGGTCGCGGGCCGGCCAAGGGCCGAGGTGCTGAAGATCCTCGACGAGTTCGAGGTGGTGTCGGCGCCGGTGAACGACGCGCGGGACATCGTGAGCGACCCGCACTTCGTCGAGCGCACGCTGGTGAACCTGGTCGGGAGCGAGGTACTCGGTCCCACGGTGATGCCAGGACCGGTGCTCCACATGGGTTCCTTTACCGGACCGGCCTACGACGGCGTCCCCGCGATAGGCGAGCACACCGAGTCGGTTCTCGCCGGGGCGCTGGAACTGACGCCGACCGAACTGGCGGACCTGAGCGAGCGCGGCATCATCGCTTCGGACGGGCCAGGACCAGGGCCGGCAGCATCAGCGCCGCGGTGAGCAGGAACGTGCCGGGGTAGCCGAGGTGCCCGGTCGCCAGGCCCATGCCGACCGCGCCCGCGCCCATGCCCGCGTCGTAGGCCGCGTTCCCGCCGCGGGCTGGGCGAACAACGCGAGCGTGACCACACCGGCCGCGCCGTACGGCCGGAACATCGGGGCAAAGGCTGCAGTAGTCATGCTCCGACGCTACGGGTCAGCCGGCCTCCCGGTAAGGGCCGGTTTGATGCCGCTGGAGTGGTCCAGTTGCTAGCGGAGCAAGCGGAGCGGGATGGCGTTGGCCATCGCCTCATAGCCGAGATCCCCCGGATGGAGGTTGTCACCGCTGTTGTAGGGCGGGTTCAGATACAGCGGGTCGGCCGGGTCCTGGGTGGCGGCCGAGAAGTCGATCACCGCGTCGAACGCATGGCTGGCGCTGATCCACGCGTTGACCTGCTGGCGGAGGTCCTCGCCGTGCGCTGTGCCGTAGTAGCCGCCGTAACCGGCGTTCGAACCCCCGAACGGGGTGAGTGTGCCGGCGAAGATCTTCACGCCGTGGGCGTGGGCCATGGCGATCAGCTCGCGGTAGCCGGCCTCGATCTGGGCCGCGGTCACCCCGGGGTTGTCGGGTGTGTAGCACCCGGTGTCCGGCTCGCCGCTGAAGCCGATGTCGTTGATGCCCTCGAGCAGGATGACGTCCTTCACGCCCGGCTGGGACAGGGCGTCCCGGGCGAACCTGGTCTCGGCGCTCACACCGAAGCACGCGGAGGGGGACAGGATGCGGTTGCCGCTGATGCCTTCGTCCACTACGGCCGGGGCCCGGCCGCCGAAGGCGGCCTGGAGACGGCGGGCCAGGTAGTTGGGCCAGCGGGCGTTGGCGCCGGCCTGCGACTGGTAGCCATCGGTTATCGAGTCGCCGAAGGCCACCACTGTGCCCGGGGTCCGCGGGGCGTGCGTAACGAGGCCGTCGACGAAGTCCCAGGACGAAGTGGTCGTGGTGAACGCGGTGGCGGCCGGGTCGGCGGCGTGGTCGCCGGAGGCCACGTAACCGGTCTGCTGGGCGTCTTGATGGTAGGTGGCCGGGCCGGTGGACGTGGGCAGGTACAGGCTTATCGCCAGCTCGGTAAGCGGCGCCACCGTCATCGGCACCGGGTCGCTCAGCACCTCGGCGCCGGCCGGGACGCTTGTCGACGTCTTGCCGTCGAAGGTCACCGCGTGGCTGGTGTCCGGGGCGAGCTGCGCTCCGGTGAGGACCAGTCCGACGCTGACCGCGCCGACCGTCAGCGGCGACGCGCCGAAGGCGTTGCTCACCCGCACCCGGAACGCGTCGCCGCCCACGCTGGTGTAGACGATGTTGCGCACCGTCTGGTCGGTGAACCCGGCCTCGGCCTGGGCCGATATGAGCGCGGTGGGCGCCATAGGACTGGCCGCCCACGACGCCACCCACCCGGAGCTGCCGGCTGTTCCGGGAGAGGCCGCGGCGGCGGTGTGGGTGGGCAGAAGTGTCACGGCACCGATGGCAAGAGCGGCGACGCCGAGGATCGCGGTCGCCCTTCGGGATAGATCCATAACCGGTCCCATCGATCAGAAGTAAACGTAATCAAACGCATCGATTGTTGCTCACGATGGGCGACTGTCAAGGGGTGCGCTACATGTCCAGGACGATGTCGGTGTCAGGCTGGGCGCAGCAGATGAGCACCTGCCCGTCGGCCGGAGGTTCCAGCGGGTCCGGTGAGTAGGAGACCTCGCCGGACAGCAGCGGTGTGACGCAGGTGTGGCAGACGCCGGTGCGGCAGCTCCACCGGGTGGAGATATCGCAGGCATCGGCCAGTTCCAGCACGCTCCTCCTGCTGGTCTGGAACGGCGCGGAGATGCCGCTGCGAACGAAAGTTACCAGCGGCCCGGTCCCGGGCGGGCCGGGCGGCTGGTGCGGCGGTCGGCCGGCCTGCCCGGTCGGCCCGCTGACCCCGGGGGTTACCGACGCGAGCGCTCCGAACAGCTCGGTGTGGATGCGACCCGGATCGATCCCCACCGCGGTGAGGGCGTCGGTCATGTCGGTCATGAACGAGGCCGGCCCGCAGACGTAGGCGGTGGCGGTGGCGGTGGCCGGGATGGTCAACCCGATGAGCTTGTCCTTGGTGAGGCGCCCGGCCGCAGCACTGTAGAACACGTGCTCGCGGGCGTGCGGCAGCGTGGCGAGCAGGCCGTGCGCTTCGGCGGCCAGCGGATGCTCCCGCGGGCTGCGGGCGCTGTGGATCCACCACACCTCCCGCTCGCTGCGCCGGTCCGCGAGCTCGTGCAGCATGGACAGCACCGGGGTGAGGCCGATCCCGGCCGAGATGAAGACGACCGGACCGTCGCTGTCGGCGTCGCCGAGGATGAAGTCGCCGCGGGGCGCGGCGGCGTCCAGGACCGTGCCCGGTCGTAGTTCCGTGGTCAGGTAGCTGCTCGCGGTGCCGCGCGGTTCGTGCTTGACGCTGATCCGGTAGGTTCCGGCTCCGGGCGCGGAGGACAGCGAGTAGCTGCGGACCGGGATGCGCGTGCCGGTGCCTGGAATCCGCAGCGTGAGGTACTGGCCGGCCCGGGCGGCTGGGAGCGCGGCGCCGTCCGGGGCGGCCAGGTAGATCGAGGACACCGTCTCGCTTTCCGGGACAACCCTGGTGACCCGCAGCCCGCGGAAACCGGCCCAGGCCGGCGCCGCATCCGTGGCGGTCTCGGCACTGAATTGGCCTGGGCCTCCGGCCGCGGCGAGCAGGTCGCGGAACGAGCCCTGCCAGCCGGGGCTCAGCGCGGGGATGCCCAGGGCGGCGCGCAGCTTGGCGGGGTCGCGGCCGGGGAGATAGAGCAGCGCGTCGGTATCGGCCACCGTCAGTTCGCCGGGGCCGGTACCGGTCTTGACGATCTGGTCTCCGGCCTGGATGTGTCCCTCGCGAATGACGCGCATGTAGAAACCGGGCCGGTGGTGGCTGACCAGCAGCGCGGGAAGCTCCGGCTCACCGAGGCGCAGTCCGACCCGGTAACAGGTGACCCGCGGCTGGGTGACCTCGAACTCCGCCTCCCCGATGCGGTACCGGTCGCCTATGCACACCTCGTCGTCAGGCAGGCCATCGACGGTGAGGTTCTCTCCGAACTGGCCGTAGCTGAAGTCGTCGCGCCCGAACTGCCGCTCCCAGTGGTGATAGGAGTCGATCTGATAGACCAGCACCGCGCGCTGCTCGCCGCCGTGGCCGTTGCGGTCACCCTGGCCGTCGCCGTCGATGTTCAGCCGGCGGACCATCGCCGGGCCCGGCACCGGATGTTTCCAGATCCCGGTGTGGACCGTCTTGCCCTGCCAGGACACGTCTTTCGGCATGCCCACGTTCACCGACAGCAGCGACACCATACCGAAGATTGTAACCGCTAAAATGAGTTAGAGTGGTTAGGGGGGCGGAGATCTGGCCAGGGAGCAGGGGATGGCAGAGACGGTGCCTGACGAGGACTTCCTGCTTACGATGCTAAATAGCACCCCGGTCATCGACGGGGTGCCGACCGACGACTTCGCCGACACCGGCCGTGCCCGCGCGTGGCTGGCCAGCATCGGCGGACTCGGCACCGATACCGAACTGCGGCACGTGCTGGACGTCCGGCAGGCGCTGCAGGCGGTGGTGCGCGGTGAGCGGTCTCCGGAGGTCCTCACGCCAGTGCTGCGCGGCGTGACACGCGTCCCGGCGATAACGGACGGCCAGATCAGCTGGACGCTCATCGTCCCCCCGGAACGCGAGCCGGCGGTGCGGGCCGTCCTGGCCTGGGACGCGCTCGCCAGGCACAGCCCGGGCCGGCTACGCCCGTGCGCGAACGACGAATGCCGGTTGTTCCTCATCGACCACAGCAAAGCCGGCACCGCACGGTGGTGCTCGATGGCCGCCTGCGGCAACCGCATGAAAGCCCGCCGCCACTACCAGCGGGCCCGGAACACCATCCCGCCCTGACCACACCGCTGCGGAGGTCTGTACCCGGACCGGTCATGCCGATGCCTTCGCCGCCGGGCTGGACTGTGGGAGGCTCATCACGGGCAACCACCGCCGTTCGCGATAAAAAGAGGTCGGAAGTGACCAGCGTTCTATTTCTCCCGGATCTGCATTATGACCGGCGAATATGGGCCGATATCCCGGCTGCCCTGGGCGGGGATTACGATATCGCGCATTACGACACGTACGCGCCCGGAGGCTGGATGAGCTCCGAAGCGTTCCTGGCTGATATCCGGCAACTGCTGCCCTCGGACGCGAGCACAGTGGTGGTGGCCGCGCTCGTATGCCAGGTCATCGGCGAGCACATCGAGGATCTCCTCGCCACGGCGATATCTGTGCTGCGCCGAATGCTTGCGCGCTGACGGGAGGCGGCTGCTGCCACGCGGGGCGCGGGGAATAACGTTTACCACCATGAGCACTCCCACACCGCCCCCTGGGAACCTGCACCTCGTTGTCGGGTACGACGGGTCGCCACCCGCCATCCGCGCGCTCGACGCGGCGATCCGCCTGTTGTCGGGCCGGACCGGCCGCGTCGAAGTCGTGTATGTAGGCCACCTGTCCAGCACCGTCATGCTTTCACCAGGTGCCGTAGCCGAGATGGAATCTGAATTCGGGGACCTAGCGCGGGATCTGCGCGCCGAGGTCGAGGAGAAGCTGCGCGACCAGCCGCAGCCATGGGACTTCCAGATGCGCCAGGGCCTCATCGCCGAGGAGCTGATCGCGGCGGCCGAGAGCATCCGCGACGCTCACCCCGAGGAGTCCGTGGTGATCGTGGTGGGCAGCTCATCCCATGCCACCCACCGCGTGGTCGGTTCGGTGGCCGTCAGCCTGGCCCGCCACTCGCCGGTGCCGCTGGTGGTGGTGCCCTGACGCTGGGGCCAGCGCTGGGGCCAGTAAGCCGCCGCGAGCAGCGCGAGCAGCAGGCCGGAGTTCGGGTCGGTGGCGGTCCCGGCGAACATGGCGCCGAAGTTCTCGCCGACCAGCCAGATGGCCATGGCGACGACGACGGCCATGAGCACGATAGCGCGGCCCCACCGCGGCGGCAGGAAGATCCCGGCCGCGATGGTGGCCAGCACCAGCGCGAGAACGGCCGATGCGAGCGCGCCCTGGCCGGCCAGCACGGTAGCCGCGTCGCGGTCGAGTGAGGCCAGCCAGCCTGGCTCCCCGGACGCCATCCCGGCCACCATGTCAGGCAAGCCCCGGGGCGTGCGGTTGGCGCCCTGAATGGCGAACCAGGCCAGGCTCCCCCACAGCATCAGCCAGAGCAGGCGGGCACGCAGCGCGCCGACCGGGCGAGCCGCTTCGAACGCCTCGTCGCCTTGGGCGGGGACTCGGTCGGCCGGCCACAGGAGAACGGCGAGCAGGGCGTAGATGATCACCGCGCCCGGCGCGCCGCTCGCGGGGTTCGCGGTGCCGTTGAGCACGCCCCCGAGGCCCTCACCGAGCCACCACACCGCGAGTGACCAGCCGACCGAGGCCGCGAGCGCCGCCTTTAGCGTGCGGCGCCACGCTATGCCCGCCGCCAGGAACAGCTGTACGGTCGCGAACGTGGCGTTGGTCCAGGCGGGATGGGCCTCGATGATCCGCGCGGACCAGTTGATGGGATCGGCGACGATGGCCGGATTGCCGTGTGCGGTCGCGGCCAGCGATTGGCCGAACGCCTTGGTGAACATGGTCGACTGGAGCTGAAGCAGGGCGTCCAGCAGCCAGACGGCGGCCAAGCCGAGCTGTAGCCGGCGGCGGGTCATCACGCGATGCCGTTGGCCGGGCTGTGCACCTGCTCGGCCGCCTGGACCACCTGCCGGTTCGGCGCGTCAACCGCGGTGGGACCGCCGGGAATCGGCACGAACCACACATGGATCATCGGCGGCGTCACCCGGTTGCTCGAGCCGGGCGGGCAGGTCGAGTTGCCGTCGTCCACCGCGCCCACCACGTCGAGTCCCGCGCTCAGGCACAGGTTCGTGTGGACGTGCCACTGGGTCAGGCAGCCGCCGGGCTGGGGCGTCGGGCCGCCGGGCGAGGTGATGTACATGGCCGCGACGAGCACCGCGCCGTTGGGCGTGTTCGCGTACACGAGGGATTGCGGATCGGTGTAATCGAGCACCGGGCCACCCGCGACGGTGGCGCGGTAGGCGGCCGCGCTGAGGTAGTGGACCACCGGGGCGCCGACGGGGGTGATCGCCCGGTAACCCGCCGCCTTGGCCGCGGCCAGGCTGCGGAACCGCTGCGAATCCTGCCAGCTCGTGTTGACCATGGCCACCGCGGCCCGCTGCTGGGAGGTTGTCGGTGTGGCGACGCACGCTTTGGGACTGGCCATCCGCATGCCGTCTTCCATCTGCATGTCCGGGCTCGGCATCGTGATGTCCCCGGCGGGCGACGTCGTGGGAAGCTTGATCGAGGCAGCGGCGGCGGGCATGCCCGGCATGTTCATGCCAGGCATGTTCGACGGGCTGGAAGAGGCCGACGGAGATCCAGCGGCCGCGGCTGAGGTCGCGGGGCTGCCCGGGCCGGCCACGGCCAGGGCCGTGCTGAGCAGCACCGCGGTGACGGCGCCGGTGGCGGCCGGGACGACGACCAGGCGCTGCCGCTGGACCCGCCGGACCCGCTGGCTCGTGCCGGCCATCAGCAGCCAAGCGCATCCCGCGACGGCGACAGCCTCGAGCGCCGCGCACAGACCGGTGCCGAAGCCGGACAGGCCGGCGCCCTTGGGAGCCCTCCCGATGGCGTCGCCGGTGGCTACCGTGACGAGGTACAGGCCGAGCATGGCGGCGTTGAAGACCGCCCCGGCGCGGAGGACCGGGCGGGACGGCCTGGCGATGACCGCGACCGCCCAGATCACCTGGAGCCAGGCGACGACCAGCGTGGACACGCCGAACAGCCAGTACTGCTCGACGTACTTGGCGGCGATCGCGAAATGGATCACCGCGGCAGCGAAGATCAGGATGGCCAGGCAGTATCCGACCACACGGGCAACTGGGACAGTGCCCCCGTCAGACGCTTCCATGGCGTCAGGCTTTTCCATAGCGTCATGCTGCCAAGGACGAGGCTGGCGGCGCGTCGGGCTGGTGACTGATTTCCCGGCGCGCCGCATCCCACGGAACTACATCCAAATGATGAACGCCGCGCCGATGTACCACCCCAGTCGGAGCGCGGGATTATCCGGCGGGGGCGGCGAACCAGTGGCAGGCGATCGCGGCGGCGGCGACCACGTTCAGCGAGTCGACACCGGCGTCGCGGGCGCCGGGATGCATCGGGATGCGCACGGCCTGGTCGGCCTCGCGCAGCCAGCGGGACGAAAGGCCGTCGCCTTCGGTGCCGAGCAGCAGCGCGGCCCGCTCCCCCGGTTTCGTCTCGGTGATCGGCACGGCGGCCGGGTCGGGGGTCAGCGCGAGCAGCCGGAATCCGGCGGCGCGCAACTCGGCCAGGCCGTCGTACCAGCCGGTCATGCGCGCGTACGGGATGGCGAACACGGCACCCATCGAGACCTTGACCGAGCGCCGGTAGAGCGGGTCGGCACACCGGGGCGACACGATCACGGCGTCCACGCCGAGCGCGGCGGCGCAACGGAAGATCGCCCCCACGTTGCCGTGGTCGACGAGATCCTCGAGCACGAGCAGGCGCCGCGCGGTCGCGGCCAGTCCGGCGACCTCCGGGAGTGGCTTGCGATGCAGGGATGCCAGCGCGCCGCGGTGCAGGCGGAATCCGGTGATGCGTTCGGCGATCGCGTCCGGTACCACGTAGAGCGGGGCGATGCCGGGCGGCTGGGTTGTCGTGAGGGCGGTCGTGAGGGCGGTCATGTCGCCGAGCCGGCGCTCGGGCAGCAGCATCGAACGCACCGGGTACCCGGCCGCGACCGCGCGGGTGATGACCTTGGTGCCCTCCGCGATGAACAACCCATGCTCGGTCTCCAGGCTGGTGCGCAGGTCCATGTCGGTCAGCCGCGCGTAGTCCGCCAGCCGGGGATCATCCGCGTCCACAACCCGTTGGGGCATGTTCCCAGTATCGCCGCGGGCCGGGCGGTCCTGTCCGCCCCATCCGCCCTATCCGCCCGCCGCTGGCCGATGGCGGCAGTGAGGGTATCCCAAGCTCGGCATCACCTCCCGCGCGGAACTCACCGCCCTGGTCTGATGGATTCCCGGATCCGATAGCGGTTCAGCGCCGGTCGCTCCATCAAGGACCTGCCAAAGAATTCCCAAAGCTTGACCGCGCAGCCTTATGCGCATGGCAGCCCCCGAAGCTGCGCGGAGATGTGGTCACGCTGCCACAGGCTTCGGCGCATCGCGGTCTGGAAGGAGAGTCTTATGCAGGCCAGTAATTCTCGGCGGATCAGAAAGGTGGCCGTTGCCGTGATGGCAGTCGCGGCGCTCACATCCGCCGGGGTCAGTGCCGTTGGAGTCGGCAGCGCTCACGCGAGTAATAACGGCGTCGGCAGCGTCGGCGGCGACACGCAGCAGTGGGCTCCGACCTACACCTGCGACACGCTGGCCAACCTGGGGAACAACCTCGGCTCCCCTGGAGCGGTGGTTATCAAGGGCACGGGTAACTGCGTTGCCTCCAATGGTGCTCCCACAGCCACCGGCTTCGATGGAAACGACGTTTCCTTGGTGGCACGCTCAGATGGCACTGTCTACCATTGCTACGCCGGCTATCTGGGAGCGACATTCGTGAACCTGCCCACCTCCGTCGAGTCAATAGAGTGCATTTTTGTCTCCTGATCAGCCATCCTCCGCGAGTACCCGCGCTGCTCACTGAGCAGATCCGCGAACCAGTCACCCGGACCGGATGAGCTCTGGCTTATTTGCTAGGCGTGAGTTCGTATGCCACCAGGTCTCGGGCCTTTGCGTGCCAGGCGGGCTCAGATCGGCCACGTCGCGGTGCCGGGCGGCGGAGCGGCCCCGCTCCAGGCGGCTGATCTTGGACTGGGTAGCCCGGATCGTGTCGGCGGCCTGTGCCGGGGTGATCTGGCTGGCTTCGCGCAGCCGCCGCAGCTCGGCGCCCAGCGCGATCCGTAGCGCGGTCGGCCCGCCGCGCCGCGGATCAGCCACCGTACCGCTGGTGGACGTAGTGGGTTCGTCTCGCTCCGCCTGATAAGAGGGCATCCGACACTCCCTTAAGACTGTCCCCGGTAGGCTACGGCACATCGCGGAGGAGCTGCCAGATGCCCTGCCGGTTCGACATCGAGGTGCTGTCCCCAGCGGCGGCCGAGGATCCCGCGCTGGTGTCCGCGCTGACCGACCTGATCAACGAGGTGTATGCGGCGGCCGAGGACGGCCTGTGGACCGAAGGCACCACACGGACGAGCGCCGCGGAGGTCGCCGGCATCACGCGGGCCGGTGAGTTTGCCGTGGCCGTAGGCCCAGGCCAATTCAACACTGTGGCCGCTCACGACGGACAGCTTCTGGGCTGCGTGCGGATCCGGCGGCTAGACGGCGACGTGAGCGAGTTCGGCATGCTCGCCGTCGCGCCCAGCCATCACGGCACCGGCATCGGCCGGGAGCTGGTGCGATACGCCGAGCGGATCAGCCGTGACGCCGGTAGCCGCGCGATGCAGCTCGAGCTGCTGGTCCCGCGAACGTGGCAGCATTCCTCGAAGGAATTCCTGGCCCGGTGGTATGAGCGCATCGGCTACCAGGTGATCCGTACCGGCACCACGGACGAGTTCTATCCCGAGCTGACTCCCCTGCTGGCCACCCCCTGCGACTTCGTGGTCTATCGCAAGGACATCGGCTTACGGGAGCGACTGGAGGATCGCTCGTAGGCGGCGCCGAAGGGGGTCGGGTCGCGGCTCACGCCGAAGCCTGTTCAGTGCGTTGCGTGATAAGCCCGCCGCCGAAAGTTTCGCGGCTGGACCTCCGATACGATGCTCCCGGTGGGGGCTTCGGGATCGACTGGACTCGGCGTGAGAAAGGCCACCACCATGACCACTTCTGGCACCCCGCTGACGGCGTCCCCCTTGGACGGCAGGCTGCGCGAGGACTGCCACGGCGGACACCTGACCGCAGCCGCGCTGAAGCGTCACCGGAATACTCCGGTGCTGTTCATGAGCGGTGCGACGATGACCGGGGGCGAGATGGCCGCGGAGGTGAGCCGGTATGTCCAGGCGTTCGAAGCGCTCGGCGCCGGGACGGGCGCGCCGGTGGCCCTGCTGGCGCTGAACCGTCCCGAGGTGCTGCTCATCACCGCGGCCGGGCAGATACAGGGTCAGCGGCGCACCGCGCTGCACCCGCTGGGCTCGCTGGACGATCACGCGTACGCGATCGCGGACGCGGGGATCTCGACGCTGGTGATCGACCCCGTCCCGGCGATCGCCGAGCGCGCGCTGGCCTTGCTCCAGAAAGTGGACGTACTCGAGCGGATCCTCACCATCGGCCCGGTGCCCCCGGTGCTAACTGAGCACGCCCGCGACCTGACCGCCGAGGCCGCGACCTACACTCCGCTCCCGCTGGAGCCGGCCGCCCTGGCACCCGACCACATCGTGTCGATCACGTACACCGGCGGCACGACCGGCAAGCCAAAGGGCGTCATCGGCACCGCCCGGTCGATAGCCGCGATGACCCAGATCCAGCTGTCGGAGTGGGAGTGGCCCCAAGCTCCGCGCTTCCTGGTGTGCACCCCGTTGTCGCACGCCGGGGCGGCGTTCTTCGCGCCCACCCTGATCAAGGGCGGGGCGATGTACGTGCTGCCCAGGTTCGACCCGGGCGAGGTGCTCAGGGAGATCGAAGAGCACAGGATCACCGCGACGATGGTGGTCCCGTCGATGCTGTACGCACTGCTGGACCATCCCGACTCACGAACCCGGGACCTGTCCTCGCTCGAGATCGTGTACTACGGGGCTTCGTCCATCAATCCCGTCCGCCTGAAGGAGGCGATCGACCGGTTCGGACCGATCTTCGCGCAGTACTACGGGCAGACCGAGGCCCCTATGGTGATCACCTACCTGCCCACATCCGAGCACGACGACAAGCGCCTCACCTCGTGCGGCCGCCCGTCCGCGTTCCTGCGCACGGCTCTGCTCGGCGAGGACGGACGGCCCGTGGCGGCCGGCCAGCCCGGCGAGATCTGCGTGGCCGGCCCGCTGCTGGCCAGCGGCTACTGGGGTCAGCCCGACGTGACCGCCGAGACCTTCCGCGATGGCTGGCTGCACACCGGGGACGTGGCCCGCGAGGATGAGGACGGGTACTGGCGCATCGTGGACCGGACCAAGGACATGATCGTCACGGGGGGCTTCAACGTATACCCACGCGAGGTCGAGGACGTTATCGCCGAGCACCCCGCGGTCGCGCAGGTGGGGGTCATCGGGATCGCCGACGAGAAATGGGGGGAGGCGGTCACGGCGATCGTCGTGCTGCGCGAGCCCGCCGCCCGCGATGAGGCCGCCATAGCGGCGCTGACCGCCGAGATACAGCAGACAGTGCGCGACAGGAAAGGCTCGGTGCAGGCGCCGAAGCGGGTGATCGTGACCGGCGCGCTCCCGATGACCGGCCTGGGCAAGCCGGACAAGAAGGCGTTGCGGGCCAGGTACAGCGACCTGGACAGCGGATCCAGGTGATGAGGGCGAGCTGACTGGTTCCGCTCAGAACGCTCTGGGTTTTCTTACCGGGCGCTTACGCGGTGTGCGGGTGGTGCCGTCGCGCCTGGAGCATCGGAGGAAGGCCGGGAAGGTCCCGGCCGCGACCAGACACGGGAGGTAACCGACTGTGACGCAGGAATCCCTGCCACAGCCCGAGGCGACGGGTGCCGAGGCGACCCGGCGGGCCGTCCTGGCCGGCGCGAGCCTGGCTGGCGTGAGCGCGCTGGCCGCCTGCAGTGCCAGCAGCACCACCACCGCCGCGGCAGGCGGCGGCACATCGTCCAGCACCGCCGCGGCGAGTGGGTCATCGGGCGGCGGCGGGAACCCGGGCGGGCCTCAGATGACAGCCGGCGGCTCCCCCACGACCAGCGGCGCGGGCGGCGGAAGCGGTACGGGCAGCGGGACGGTGCTGGGCGCGACCACCGCGATCCCGGTGGGTAGCGGGAAGGTGTTCACCGCGGAGAAGGTAGTGGTGACCCAGCCGACCGCCGGACACTACCAAGGGTTCAGCGCGATCTGCACCCACATGCACTGCATCGTCGACCGCGTGGCCAATGGCACGATCGACTGTCCCTGCCACGGCAGCCGGTACAGCATCACCGACGGCAGCGTGGTGGCCGGCCCGGCACCCAGCCCGCTGCCCGCGCAGCCGATCACCGTCTCCGGGAACAAGATAACCCTTGGCTAGTAGCTCATCGGCGCGGTATCCGGATATCGCGCTGTTACTGGTTACTATCGGATAGTGTCCGACTCTTCCGTCATGCCCGCCGACCATCCGAACCCAGCCCCCGGCCCGCTGCGCCTGATCCAGTCCTTCGCCAGCACGCGCGGGACCGTCCCAGACAGCGATGCCCTTCGCACCCGGGAGGAGGCAGCCGCCTGGCTGCACAAGGCAGGACTGCTTCCCCCCGAGGCCGGCCTGACCAACTCAGAACACGCCGCGCTGCTGCGCCTGCGCGACTCGATCAGGGAGGTCCTGGCCGCCCACACGAGGGGGCGCCGGGACGCCGAATCCGCCGCCCGGCTGACCAAAGCGCTCGCCGACGGCCGCCTCGTGCTCACCGTCGATCCCGCCAGCGCGGTCCAGCTGGCGAGCGCCGCGCGGGCCAGCTACCCGCATGTTGTCGCCACCTTCGCCGTCGCGGTCGCCGATTCCGCGACCTCGGGCACATGGTCCCGCCTCAAGGCGTGCACCGGCCCGCGCTGCGGCCGGGCTTTCTACGACGACTCCCCCGCATCCGATTCCCGACGCTGCTCGACGCACGTTGCCAGGCGGTGAGCCACAGCCGTTCATTGTAAAGATTGTCTAGCGGGTCAGGCCGGGCCGTACCGGGGGGTGGGCGGGATCGGACGGCCCGCGCGAACCGCATCGACGACGGCCGTCGCGTCGGCGAGACGGTACTCTTCGCCGTAGACGGCGCCAGGGCGGCGGGGTGCTTCCATCACCGCGCATCCGGCAGTGCCGCCCAGGTCAACCGGCACGAAGCCGGCATCCCTGATCAGCCCGGCGACGACCTCCTTGGCGGCAGCGTCATCACCGCACAGCCATTGCACCACCCGCTCGTCGCCGGTGCGTCCCGCCGCCTCGGCCTGGAAAGCGGAGGTCAGCGTGTTGAACGACTTGGTGTAGCGGGCACCGGGCATCCGCGCGGCGTTGAAGGCCGCCGCGGTCTGGCCCTCGGCTGGCAGTGGCGGGCCGCCGAACTGGTTGGTGGTATCGATCACGATCTTGCCATCCAGCGGCCCGGCCTGCTCCAGTGCCTGCGGCAGCACGCTCCATGGCACCGAGATCACGACGACCTCGCCGAAAGCCACCGAATCCGGCGGACTGCCGGTACCGGCGGACGGTCCGAGCCGGATGGCCAGCTCATCCAGCGCCGCCCGGTCACGGCTGAACGACAGCAGTAGCTGGTGCCCGGCCCCGGCAAGCTGCCGGGCCAGCCCGCCGCCGATGCGGCCGGCACCGATGATCCCTATCTTCACTGTGGCTACCTCCTGGGCCCTCTGGGCCCCCTGGCCTGCGGCTACTGTGATGCTTTGATAAACAATGCTTGAATTCAAGCATTTATGCAAGGCGGTTCTGAAACTACACTTCCGGCATGAGCACAGCGAGCTCCGGCACCCCCGCGGAGGCTGTAGAGGCCGCGGAGCGGGATTCGATCGGTCAGATCCTGGCCGATTGGGCACGTGAGCGCCCGGACCTGGACTTTTCGCCGGTTGGTGTCATCAACCGGCTGTCGCGGGTTCGCGCGCACGTGGACTCCGCTTTGCTGCAGGTGTTCCGCGGTTTCGGCCTGACCGCGGCCGATTTCCGGGTGATAGTCACGCTGCGTCGCATGGGCTCGCCATATGAGCTGCCGCAGGCACGGCTGATGACACAGCTCGCGCTGACGTCCGGCACAATCAGCCTGCGCGTGGACCGGCTCGCCAGACGCGGGATCGTCACTCGCGCCGCCGACCCGGAGGATAAGCGCGGGCAGCGAATCCGGCTCACCGCCGAAGGACTGCGGCTGTTCGACAAGATTGCTCCGGTCCACCTGGCAAACGAGGAACGGCTGCTGTCAAGCCTCACCCACGACGAGCGAACCACGCTGGCCCGGTTGCTCAGCAAGCTGCTCACCTCGTTCGAATCCGGGACGGTGCAGGCGGGCCTGCCACTGGGAATGCGCCTGGAGCCGGCGCACCTCGCCCGGTACCGGCGCACCGCGGCCGGTCTGTCCGACACACCCGGCCTGCTCGTCGCCGAGACCATTGAGGGAACACCCGCCGCATCAGCCGGACTCGCCCGCGGCGACCTCATCGTCGCGGTCGACGGCACCGAATGCCGCAGCGAGGATGTACTGGCACAGGCAATCGACCGCGTGGGCCCGGGCGGGCATCTGCGCCTGTCCGTGCTCCGCGCCGACGACCCCACTCAGGTCACTGTGACCACACCGCCACGCCGATAGTCACGATGCCTTCGTCGGTGGGAACCGCGCCAGCCGGCCGTCGGCGGCCGACCCTGTGCCATGCGGCTGACTACGATTTCCTGAGTCGAAAATATTTTCGGCTCAGGAAAATGGCCTTCAAAGGACACCATCCCCGTCCAAGACATCCGGCGGTGACCTGCCATACGCCCGTTAGGGGGTCCGTTGCGCAACCATCCCCGCCCAAGGGGTAAGTTGCGCCAACCATCCCCTGAGGCTGGGCGGCCAGCGTCAGCCGGGTGCGTCGCGGGCATCCGCTCGCGCCCGCTTCCGGCTCGCGCGCGCTGGGGGGCGATGGTGTATTTGGGGTCGCGGGATGACGTGCGGCCGGCGAAGAAGATGCCGAACCGGGTGAGGGCGGACGACGTCACCAGGGCCGCGCCGGCCAGCGCCCCCGCCACCCGGTTCCGGCCACCGAGCACCGCGGCGGTAAGCCCGGCAGCGGTCAGGATCTCGGCCGCTTCCATCAGACGGCCCGCGCGGCCGGACTGGTACGGCTCCGCGCCAACCGGGCCGAGCCGCTTGATCAGCAGGCTCTTGGCAGCCACTTCGGCGACGGCGCCGGCCACGGCCAAGTTGCGGGCGGGCTCGCCCCGGTCGGGCCCCACCATGAGCAGCCCGAGGCCACCTGCCGCCATGGCCGCCGATCCGACGAAAACGTACGGCAGTTCCCGATGGGCGTCGTGCCAGGCCGGCACAGCGGTGTCGGACAGCAGCGCAGCCGTGTACGCGGCGACGCCCGGCCCGAGGGCCGCCGCCGCGACGGTCGCCGTCTTGCCGATCCCCGGCAGCAGGCCGGTCAGCGCGGACGCCGCGGCCACGCCCGCGGCCGGGCCGTAGCCAGCCAGCAGCCAGCTGCCGACGCTCATCGGGGAGGTGGGCTTGAATACCCGCAGCATGTGGTGGAACCGGGCCGGACGGCCCAGGTCAGCGATCAGCGCCACCGCTGACAAGCTGATCGCGCCAGCGGCCGCGGTCTTGGCCACCCGGGCCAGTTCGGGGCGGCCGGCCAGATCCGAGGCGGCGGCCAGTGCGGACGAGGCGCCGGCCAGCCCGCCGAGGAAAAGGTAACCGGGCACCTCCGGCACCTTCCACACCGGTTCCTTTATCACCGGCCGGCCGTAGTAGGAACGGAACTCCGCAGCCGGAACCATCAGCTCCTCGCCGCGAGCACGAGCGCCCCGACGGCCGCGTACTCTGCTAGCCGGGGTCATGACCGCCCCCGTACCCCGGAAAGCCCGGCCGCCAAGGCGCCAACGGCCAGTGCGGCGGCGGCCGCCGCCACATGCCGCCACATACGCGGCAGGTCGCGGGTGGTCACCACCGGGTCGGGCGGCAGGCCGTACACTTCGGGCTCGTCCAGCAGCAGGAACAGCGAACCGCCGCCGCCGATGCCATCCGCCGGATCGTCCAGGTACAGCCGGGCGTCCGCGACACCGGCCTCGTGCAGCGACGACAACCGGGAGGCCGCCCGCTGCCGCAGTTCGTCCACGGGGCCGAACTGGATCGACTCGGTCGGGCACGCCTTGGCGCAGGCCGGCATCATGCCATCGCTGATCCGGTCGTAGCACAGTGTGCACTTGTGTGCGCCGCCGTCGCTCTCGCGTCGGCCGATCACGCCGAACGGGCAGGCCGGGATGCAGTATCCGCAGCCGTTGCACACATCATCCTGGACCACCACCGTGCCGAACTCGGTGCGCATCAGCGCGCCGGTGGGGCACACGTCCAGGCAGCCCGCCTCGGTGCAGTGCTTGCACACGTCGGACGACATCAGCCACCTTATTTCCTGGGGGGTGGAAACCAACCCCCCAGACCCCCCGCCTGCGACGCGTCCCGCCGTTAGTATCGCCTGGCCGGGAGGCCCCTTCGGGACCTCCGCGGCCAGGCGATCCGCGAAGCTCGCTTCGCTCGCCGCGGAGCTACTCGCCGTTTCAGCGGACCCCGCGCTGGCCGCGAAGCTCGCTTCGCTTGGCGCGGGGTTGCTCGGCGTTTCAGCGGACCCCGCGCTGGCCGCGGAGCTCGCTTCGCTTGGCGCGGGGTTGCTTGGGGTTTCTCGTCTAGGGATCGACTGCTCGATGAACGCTACGTGGCGCCAGGTGGAGGCGCCGAGGCCGACCGTGTTGTCGTACGACATGCCGGACAGCGAGAGCCCGTCCTCGGGAACCGCGTTCCACTCCTTGCACGCGACCTCGCAGGCTTTGCAGCCGATGCACACCGAAGTGTCGGTGAAGAACCCCATCCGCGGCGGATGGTCGACGTATCCCGCGCGTGCCGCCGGATCGATGCTCATGGCCTCCTTATCCAATCACATGAGCGGATAGGGCGGTCAGCTAGCGGGAGGGGCGGTCGGG
>JAFARZ010000333.1 GCA_019245115.1 Streptosporangiaceae bacterium
AAGGTCGCCGGGCTCCAGGTCGTTGCGCGCCACGTGCATGCCCGAATTCCACAGGCTGCCGGTGTAGTGCGGCAGCGCGATGCCCTCCTGCGCGAACGCCCACACCACCAGGCCGGAGCAGTCGAACTGGCCGGGGCCGGCCGCGCCCCACACGTAGGGGTCGCCGACCCGGGTGAGCGCCGCCTGCAGGGCCTGGGCGCCCACCGTGTTCGCGGTCGGGATAGTGATGGCCGGGTAGGTCCCCGTCTGGGTGTAGATCGCCATCGCCTGCTTCATCGCCGCGCTGTTGACCTGATCGATCTTCGCGTTGATGAGCTCCTTCTTGGTGTTCAGCTGGGTTTCGAGCGCGTTCACCTGGGCGATTTGCTGCTGGGCGGTCTGCTTGTCGCGCAGCGCCTGGGTCACCTGGCTGGCCAGCGAGCTCACCATCACGCCGCTGGACTGGTCGAGTTCGGTGATCGTGGCGGCCTGGCTGAGGAACTGCCCCGGGTCCCCGCTGGTGAGCGCCGCGAACGCCGGGTCGAGCCCGGAGTTCATGTAGTTCGCCGCGGCCAGCTGAGCTATGGTCTGCCGGCCGATCGCCAGCGCGGCGGCGCCCCGGCTGGCGGCGTTGCGTGCGATCCGCGCGTTGGCCTGGGCCCGGGTGAGCTGGAGGCGCAGGCCGTCGTACTGCTCGCTCAGCGCGTTGATCTGAAACTCGAGCTGCCTGGCCTCCGCGACCAGGGTCTGCAGGTTCGGCTTCGGCGCGATGGTCTGCGCCGCGCTGCTGCCGCCCGGCACGATGAGGGCAAGCGCGGCCGCCGCGACGGCGAGGCCGGTAGCTCCGCTCAGCTTTCGCACAGCGATGCACAATATTGGAACCGGGGTCGGTTGCCAACCGACTAGGAGGAACTTTTGCTTACGTTCAGCCGCGGTGCCCGCCCCCCGGGTCGGCGGGCCCGCGGCCGGCAGCGGCTATCGTGGACGGCGCTATGGCGTACACGATAAGGCCCGCGCGCACCCGGGACGTGCCGGTGATCAGGAAGCTGGTCGACTCCAATGTCGAGTCCGGGCGGCTGCTGAGCAAGGCCACGGTCACCCTCTATGAGGACGTTCAGGAGTTTTGCGTGGCCGAGCTTTCCGCCGACGCGATGGTGGCGGGCTGCGGCGCGCTGCACGTCATGTGGGAGGACCTGGCCGAGATCAGGACGATCGCGGTCCGGGAGGACTGCCGGGGCCTGGGCATGGGCCACCGGATCGTGGACGAGCTCCTGGACCGGGCGCGCGCGGTGGGCGTGGAGCGGGTGTTCGTCCTGACGTTCGCGGTGGACTTCTTCCGCCGTCACGGATTCCAGCCGATAAGCGGTACCCCCGTGGCGGCGGAGGTGTACCGGGAGCTATTGCGTTCCTATGACGAGGGCGTGGCGGAGTTTCTCGACCTGGAGCGGGTGAAACCAAACACGCTCGGCAACACCCGCATGCTGCTGCGCTTGTTACCGGATCGGGAAATGAGCACCGGCGTGATGGGGGAGACGATACGAGCCCCGCGGGAGCTCCGCTTCCCGCTTCGGGCCAGAGAGAGGAGCGCGCTATGTGGCAGGATCTCGCCGCACTGACTCCGCCGTTGATCGTTTGCGTCGCCTTCCTCATCGGCGTGGCGATACTGCTGCGCCGGGAGATGTCACCGAAGCGCCGCGCCAAGCGGAACAGTCGGCGCCGTTCGCGTGACCAGGGATCTTGAAATATACCGAACGGCGGATTTTATCCGCCGTAGAACTGCGCGGGCTATGTGAACGGCATGGCCTCGAGTTCGCAGTAACGGCACAGTTCGTGATCTGTCGCGAGCACGCGACGTTAACGGCGCTCCCGTGGCTCGATTACTCTGAGTAACTGTACCGCCGATGTCACGCGATGAGGAGGCGCAACACAAAATCAAACTGTCGCAGTTTCAGAATTGTCAACACGATGGTATTGGGTATACATTTAGCATCCGAAATAGGTTGCTCCGTCAGAAGGGCTGTTTCCATGGCACAGAAGGTGCAGGTGCTCCTCGTCGACGATCTCGATGGGAGTGAGGCCACCGAGACCGTCTCGTTTGGGCTCGATGGCACCTCGTATGAGATCGATCTGAGTTCAGGCAACGCGGGCAAGCTCCGTAAAGAGCTGGCTCAGTATGTGGAGCACGCGCGTAAAGCGAGCGCTCCGGCCAGGCGCCGCCGGGCGCGCACCGGCCCGGGCCGCGAGCGCAGCGCCCAAATCAGGCAGTGGGCGAAGCAGCGCGGTTACAAGGTCAATGAGCGCGGGCGCATTCCCGCCAGCATCGTCGCGGAGTACGAAGCCGCGCACTAGCACCCACGCGCCTGAGTTCGCGGGGGGTTTTAGCGGGCTCCTCGGGCGAGTGACAACCAGCGAGCGCTGTCTCAGCGGAAAGCCCCGGGCCGTTACCACGGCCGCGGGCCCCGGCCAGATCGCACCGTTGGCCCGGACGGGACGGACTACCGTCCAGGGGCCAACGGTGCGTTTCCTTTTATCCGCGACCAGCCGCACGTTATCCGCGACCAGCCGCACGCGCCCCGCTTCCCCTCTCCCGCGACCGCGCTCCGCCCC
>JAFARZ010000242.1 GCA_019245115.1 Streptosporangiaceae bacterium
CCGCGGCGCCTCGCTTGGCGAACGCCCGGACGATATCCCGCTCGCTGGCGATCCCGTCGACCGAGGTGCCCTCGTGAGAAACCACGACGGCGCCGATGCGATGCTCGGCGAGCACCGCCAACAGGCGCCGCACCTTCGTGTCCGGAGTGACGGTGATGACCTGCGTCCCCTTGACGCGGAGTACGTCGCTAATACGCATCCGGCCCTCCCAGCACCGTTACGGCTCTGATGATGTACCCGACGCCACCCCAGGCTAACGTCGCTACCGGGAGGGCTTGTTCGGCCCAGATGATCTTGCCGTGCGGAGTATGGCGGGTTCCCCAGCGCTGGGTGAACTGGGAGACCAGGAGCAGACCGCGCCCGCCCTCGTCCAGGGCCCGGGCCCGGCGCAGGTGGGGGGCGGTGCTGCTGCCGTCGGAGACCTCGCAGATGAGCGCCCGGTCCCGGATGAGACGGAGCTGAATCGGGCTCTCGGCGTGCCGGATCGCGTTGGTCACCAGCTCGCTGACCACGAGCCCGGTGATGAACGCCGCGTCGTCGAGCCCCCAGTCGCCGAGCCTGACGGCCACCTGCTTGCGGGCGTCGGCGACGATGGCGGGATCGGCGGGCAGGTCCCAGGTGGCGACCCGGTCGCTGTCCAGGACATGAGTGCGGGCGACGAGCAGGGCGACGTCGTCCGCGGGATGGTCGGGGAGCACGGCCTTGAGGACGTTGTCGCAGGTGGTCTCCAGTGACGGTTCCTGACGGGCCAAGGCACGGCGCAGGCGTTCAAACCCGAGGTCGATGTCCTGGTAGCGGGACTCGATGAGGCCGTCGGTGTAGAGGGCGAGGATGCTCCCGGCCGGCAGCTCGATCTCGGTGCTCTCAAAGGGCAGGCCGCCGAGACCGAGCGGCGGCCCGGCAGGCAGGTCAAGGAAGCTGACGGCGCCGTCCGGGGTGACCAGCGCGGGCACCGGATGGCCCGCGCGGGCCAGGCAGCATCGGCGCGAGACCGGATCGTAGACCGCGTAGAGGCACGTGGCGCCCACATCGCTGTCCGCGTCGTCGCCGTCACCGGCGTCCGCGCCGGCCTCCCCGTTGGCAGAGAGCCGGGTGACCAGGTCATCAAGGCGGGTGAGGATCTCGTCGGGCGGCAAGTCCACGTCGGCGAGCGTTCGCAACGCGGTGCGCAGCCGGCCCATGGTGGCGGAGGCGTGGATACCGTGGCCGACGACATCGCCGACCACCAGGGCGACACGGGCTCCGGAGAGCGGGATCACATCGAACCAGTCCCCGCCCACGCCGACATGGGCGCCGGCGGGCAGGTAGCGGCTGGCCACCTCCACCGCCGATTGCCTCGGGATTCGCTGCGGCAGCAGGCTGCGCTGCAGGGCCAGGGCGTTGGTCCGCTCGCGGGTGTAGCGGCGGGCATTGTCCAGGGAGAGAGCGGCCCTGGCAGTGAGTTCCTCGGCGAGCAGCACGTCGTCCGGTTCGAAAGGCTCCGGGCGCTGGCCGCGGAGGAAGACCGCCACGCCGAGAGTGACCCCGCGGGCGCGTATCGGGACCGACAGGATCGAGTGGATCCCGAACCTCCGGATCGTGGCGGCCCGGGCCGGGTTGTGGCTGGTCGACGAGATGAACATCGGGTCGTCCACGTCGGTCAGCACCGCTTTGCCGGTGGCAAGGCAACGGGCTGACGGGAAGGATCCCGGATGAACGTCGACGTCCCCCGGCTTGATCACGGCCTCGGGGACACCCTCGAAGATGGACTGATGGGCGACGCGGCGCAGCGCGACGGTACCGGTGAGCGGCCCCGGGCTTGGCTCGTCGCCGCTGAACATGGCGTCGAGCAGGTCAACAACGGCCAGGTCGGCGAGCCGCGGTATCACCATGTCGGCCAGTTCCTGGGCGGTCCTGGTGACGTCCAGGGTCGTGCCGATGTGAGTGCCCGCCTCGTTCAGCAGGGTCAGCCGCTGGCGCGCCCAGTACTGCTCGGAGATGTCGAGCACCCCGATCCATACCGCCTGCGTCCGGCCAGGCTGGTTCTTTAGCGGCGAAACGGAAACCGACCAGGCGCGTTCGCGGGCCTCACCCGGTACTCGGCGGTATGTCTCCCGGTGCGCCGGCTCGCCGGTGTCGAGCACCTGGCGCATGTAGCGCTCCATCGCCTGGTACTGGGAGCCGGGCAGGACATCGGTGAGGCGCCGTCCGCGCAGCTCGTCTTCGGCCAACCCGAACATCTGGCACATGCGGTCGTTGACGCGCAGGCACAGCAGGTTCATGTCGTGGATCGCCAGCGCGAACGGTGACTGGGTGAACGCCCAGTCGATGAACGGCGCATCGATCGCGGAACCGAAGCCCTGGCCACCCTCGGGAGGGATGCTTATGTCGCCGTCCATCGCCATCGCACGGAGCCCTCCCGATCCTCACCGCAGGTCAGAGAGGATAACCGCCCACGAGCGTATGCGAAAGTGGTACAGACGCCGAAAGAGGCGGATTCCCGCGCGCCGGGCACCCGCCCGGCAAATCCCGGCCCGTCAGCTGCAGCACGGCCGGTCAGCCCGTGGTCAGCAGGAAGTCCAGGCAGGAACCGTCCTGGGCGAGGTCGATGACGGCCCCGCGCAGCACCCCGGAGGAGTAGTCGCTGCCCGGGTTGACGCACAGCGTCCGGCCGATCTTCTGCGCGCCCCGGGACTCGTGGATGTGCCCATGCAGGCCCACCACCGGCTGGTGGCGCTTGATGGCCTCGCGCACCGCGTGGCTGCCCACCGGGATGATGCTTGGCCGGCCGCCGCGGATCACCGGTTTCAGCGTGGCGTCGAGCTCGGGGGCGTCGTCGAGCCCCGAGGCGTACGGCGGGCAGTGCAGGTTGAGGATGCTCGGCCGGCCATCGGGCAGCCGGCCGAGCATCTCGTCGATCTGCTTGGCCAGCTCGTCCTCGGTGCACTCCCGTTCGGTGTTCCAGGGCGTGGTCGGCACCACCCCCAGGCTGGCCATGGTCACCGGCCCGAGGTCGCACAGCACGAGCTCGGGGCACT
>JAFARZ010000311.1 GCA_019245115.1 Streptosporangiaceae bacterium
GCAGCGGCCGAGCGTGCTGAGCGAGCCGTTGGAGTTGTGGTACCAATGCTGGTCAATGGCATAGGACTGGCAGCCCCACAGCTGTACGAAGGTGTAGTCGCCCCCGGTGTCATCCCCCGCCACGTCAACGCACTGGCCGCCCGGCCCGTCGATCATGCCGCCGCCGTTGACCGACCAGTCCTGCGCTGGGTCGTGCGGGCCCGCTGGGTCCGCACGACCCAGCGCTCGGCTAACAGAAGGATGTCCTGGCCAGGAACGTTCCCCACTGGCTGGCCGATGTGAAGTATTCCTGTGCGGAGAGCGCGGTCAGTCCCGCCGGGCAGGTGGAGCTGGACGCCACCGGATCGATTTCCACCGATGAGTAGGCGCCGAACGTGGTGATGGACGTGGTGGAGGTGCCGGTCACCAGGGTCAGGTCGGAGCCGGTCAGGTTGGGCACGCTGTTACCTGGGAAAACGCCGTTGATGGTGTCCGATACCGGTACACCCGCCGACGGATCGGTATAGGCCCAGTTCAGCCATACGGCGACGCCCCTACTGCCCTGGTCGCTTACGCCGATCGAGGGGTTGAAGTCGTCAGTGCCGTTGCCGTGGAAGGCGAGCGCATCGCTGATGTTGCCGTTGGTCGCGTCGATCGCGCCGTACAGTACGGTCGGGAAGCCGCTGTCATCGATGCCGTTAGCGAACCAGACCACGTGGCCATCCTGCACTACCGACGACTCGATGCGGCCGTCGAGCGGATCAAGGGTGTCGCTGGTGCCGGGCTGCCGCACTCGCCGCGACGGCGGGCTGAACGCGGCGCCGACGGTGCCTACGAACGAGATGGCGCCGGCCGGGTTAGTGGGCATCGAGAACACGTCGAAGCCCGTACCGGGCACGGCGGCCAGCCAGTACGTCGTGGTCGTGGACTGGATCGGGATCCCGGCCACGGTCGGCGGAGCGGTGGAGAAGTCCACCGAGTAGGTGGTGATGTTGAAGGGGTTCCCGGTGTAGGCGACGGACTTCGGCATCGCGAACGCGCCCGTGCCCAGGTATGAGCTGCCGAACGTGAAGTTGTTGGTGGAGGCCAGCAGCGAGGTGCTGTCCTGGCCCAGGTACGGGTAGTTGAGCTGGCCGCCCAGCGGGTACTGGTTTCCGCTGAGAATGATGGTGTACACCCACCATGCCCCGCAGGCGGTGTCGGCCTGGCTGGTGGCCAGGTAGAACACGGGCACGTCGCTGCTCGTGGACGGCATCGACGCGATCACCAGGCTGTACCGCTTGGCTGCGTTGTCGTACTGGATCCGCGGCTCCGTCAGCCCGCCGAGCGCGCCGAGCAGGCTGGCCAGGCTCTCGGTGCACAGCGACGTGCCGGTCTTGCTGAATACCTGGAGGCTCAAGTTGACCGTCTCGGCGACCTGGGTCGCGTTGACCGCCGCGGTGACGTAAGGCGTCGGGCTGGTCGAGCTGGAGTTGGCTTCGCCGGTGCCGGTGAAGCTGGGGTCCTTGAGCGTCGAGGCCGACGTTAGCCCGGCGGCAGCCGGTGATCTCAGGCCCGCCGCGGCCGCGCCCGGCGCGGGTCTAGCGCCCGAGGTGCTGCCCGATGGAAGGGTGCTGCCCGCTGGCTTCCCGTCCTTGCCGAGCACCGGGCCCGGCGTGGCGGCGGCCAGGGCCTTGGGGCTGGTGGTGGCTGACTTGACCGTCACTGAGTGGGCCGTGGCCTTGCCTGTCCCGGCGACGGGTACGGATGCGACAGCGGCCACGGCGGAAGGGGCGGCGGACAGGACGCCGCCGGCCATAAGCAACGCGGCTACGAGGGCAGCCGGACGACGGTATGAGTGCATTACTCCTCCTTGTGAGATGCGAGTCAGTGATCTCATCGGACCGGCTAGGTGAGTTCGAGTAGCGGGAAGGCGCGGTGCCTGCGCGGCGGGACCAGGAAGTTCTGCCGCCGGGTGGCGGTGATGAACCGCTCGAGGCCGTTGTCGTCGGTTGAGCCGCTCAGGAACTGCTTTTGCAGGTCTTGCGCGGCGGTCACGGTGCGCATCCGCGCGAAGAAGTCCGCGGTTGGCACGAACACGAGGAACTGCAGTTTGAACTGGGGACTGCCGGCCGCGACGGTGCCCTGACCGGGGAACAGCTGGAAGGCGGGGACGTCCATGCCGTCCAGGCCGGGGCCGTCGTTGCGGATGTGGAGCGGGGTGCCGTCGGCGGCGCGGGAGACGCGCTGTAGCGCGGAGATGTGGCCGAACCGGTGTTCACCGGTGAACGTGGCGCTCTGCGACTGGTTGCTGGGGGTGAACAGGCCGGCGCTGTCCTGGGCGGAGAGCATGGCGTCGTTGGTGCCCTGGAACACGTTGTTGATGTGGGCGGGACCACCGCCGTTGGTGAACTGATCGGTGTTGCCCGCCGTCGGTATCCCGTTGCTGGTGCCGAGCTGGTTGCTCCGGAACATGTACTGGCACCGTTCGGTGAACGGCTCCCCGTCGGAGTGGCGGGAGTCCTGGCCGGGGGTGGCGTAGAACTGATAGAGATCCTCAATGACGTGGGAGAAGTGCGCGATTGAGCCGTTGTCGAAGTAGTCGCCGGGGTTAGCGTCGGTGAGCTTGGCCGAGGAGTTTCCGACGAATGTGACAATCTGCGGCGGACCGCTGGCGTTGACCTGCTGGTCGGTGAAGCCCATCGTCATCGGCGAGTCGGGGTTGATGCGGGGGGCGAATTCGAATCCGCCCTGGTCGGCCATCTTGCGCGGCAGACCCGGCTGGACAAACTGGGTGCGGGTCGGCTGGAAGGCGAACAGCCCGCTGAAATTCGGTGAGGTTACGCTCTTGCCGTTCAGGCTGTTACTGCCGTTGAGCCACAGGACGACGTCGCTGAGGTTGGTCATGGAGTCGCTGCGGAACTGGAATAGCACGTCGTTGGATTCGATCACGACGTTGACGTTGAACCGGTCCTTGGTAATGCCGGGAATCGGCGCGTTGGGCCCGCCCACGAAGCCACCGACCACGTCGGTGGGCATGGGGAAGGCTTCTTCGAGCACGGGCTTGGTGGTGTCGTTGAGCCGGTGCGGCATGTGGGCGGTTACCAGCGACTGCGGCAGCCGGCTGAAGTACGGCACTCCGTACGACACCGACCCGATGAGCACGCCGGACGGGCTGGCCGGGTACTCCGCCTCGACGGTGAGCAGTGCGTTGTTGAGCGTGAGCTGGTCGGTCTTGGTCGGGGTGCGGTTCAGCTTTGCGGGCAGGAACAGCGTGAAGACCGGGCCGAACTGGACTGTGACGTTGCCTGCTCCGTCGTTGAGGATCTGCGCCGCGTTGATGAAGGCGCCGAGGTTGAACTGGATGTCCGAGAACGCCACCGCCGCGGCGGCGGGTCGCGCCGGCGCCACCACAAGTTGCTCGAACAGGGCGGCCTGGGAGAGGAGGAAGGCGGTGAGGGCTCCTTTCTTCAAGGCTGATCGTCGGCTCATGGCGTTGCCCCGCAGCTCTTCGATGTCCATGTAGCGGTCCTTTCCTTCGGCTACGGAGTTCCCCGGTGGGTTTACCGGGCGAATTCACCGGGATTGTTAAATCATGGAGTGGATTGTGGGAAACGGATACGTTAAGTCGCTGTTAATTCGCAAAATCAAACATGACAAATTTGTAATGTCCGGATGCGTTTAAATAGGAAGTGTTCGAAAAATTTGCTAAACCGTTTCATTAATTACGGCTGCCAGCGGGAACGATAAGGTCCGCAATCGCGTCGGCTAGCTGAGGGCGAACTGCTGGGCTGGGGTGCCGTTGCAGGTGTAGATCTGTAGCTGCGTGCCGTCGGTGGTGTTGTCGCTGGGGTCGTCGAGGCACAGCCCGGACTGGGGGTTGAGCAGGGAGCCGTTGGGCTGCTGGACCCAGACCTGACCGCCGATGCCGTTGCAGTCCCACAGTTCGACCTTCGTGCCGACGGCTGTGCCATCGCCGTCAATGTCCAGGCAGCGGCCGAGCGTGCTGAGCGAGCCGTTGGAGTTGTGGTACCAATGCTGGTCAATGGCATAGGACTGGCAGCCCCACAGCTGTACGAAGGTGTAGTCGCCCCCGGTGTCATCCCCCGCCACGTCAACGCACTGGCCG
>JAFARZ010000018.1 GCA_019245115.1 Streptosporangiaceae bacterium
GGCGGCTTGGGCGTCGGCTTCGGTGTCGGTGATCTGATGGGTGCGCAGCGCTGATGCCTTGGCGGCCAGGCTGGCGCGGACTTTGGCTCCCTCGGTGCCGGCGAGGCTGACCGAGGCGGCGAGTTCGGACAACTCGCTGACGTCGAGGTCCTCGCCGAGTCGCCGCAGGGTGGCCCATGGGGTGGTGCGGGTCAGCCGGGCGGTGTCCAGGGCGCGGCGGAGCTGGGTGAAGGCCCAGCCGCCTCCGATGGCCACCGAGTCGCGCAGCGCGCTGTCCACCCCGGCACCGCCGGCCAGGGTGATCCCCACCAGGTCCAGGTAGGCCGACAGGGCGTGTCGGAACCCCGCGCGTAGCCGTGTGGCCTCGGCGTGGACCCGCAGGCTGGGCGCCAGGAAGCCCAGCACGGCGAGTACCACTGCGGCGATCACCGGTGGTGCCGCGCCCAGGGACAGGCCGCCCACGGTGAGCAGCAGATGCACCAGGACCGGGGCGAGCAGCCCGGTCAGTGCGCCGCTGGCCTGCTGCGCCAGATGGATAGACACCGGCCGGCCGAGGACCGCCAGGTCGCGGACCAGCCGGGCTCCGGGCAACCCGAGGGCCTGCAACGGGGCGACGAACGGGCCACCCAGCCGCGCCGCCCACCCGCCGGAGCCCTCGGGGGGCACCCCCGGCGCCGGGGGTGCGCTGGCACGGGCCAGCAGGGCACCCAAGGCGGGCCGGGGCGGGAAGAACCCGACGAGCAGCGTCCACAACCCGATACCGAGCCCAGCACCCAACCCCAACGCGGTGATCACGGCCACGCCTGCCTTTCCGAACTGGAGAAGAACCGGATCGGCTCCGCCACCCTCGCGATCCGGGCGAGCCAGGCGAACCCCACCGCGAACAGGGAACCCACCACCAGCAGCACGACTTGGCCGAGGAGTGAGTCGTAGGCCGCCAGGTAGGGACGGTCCAGGGCGACCATCGCGGCGGCGAAGCCCAGCGTGGTGCCGACGATGACGCGGACCGAAGTCCGGGTGCGGGCGCGAGAGGCCTGCACCCGCATCCGCACGGATGCCTGTTCGCGGGCGGCCAGGGCCAACGAGCCCAGCAGCTCCCCGAGCGCTCGGGCCTGATGCTCGGCGGCCAGCACCAACGAGGCGATCACCAGGTCCGCGGTCGGGTCGGCGAGCTGCTCAGCCAGGGCCCGTAAGGACGGCGCCAGCCGCTCGCCGCCTCCCAGCCGGGCCGCCAGTTCGCTGATCTGCGGCCGGATGGCCACCGGAGCTAGGGGAGCGGTGCTCAGGATCGCTTGTTCCAGCCCGGCCGCACCGGCCAGGGTGTCCCGCAGCATTTCCGTCCAGGTGGTGATCGCCTCGATGCGGCGCACCTGGTGGGCGTGCTGCGGGTCGCGGCCCAACACCGGCGGTAGCGCCCAGCACGCCAGGCCGGCTAGCACCGCACCCACCACCCACCCGGTCACCACACCGATGAGCACGCCGACGGCCACGGCAGCGGCCAGCCGCCGGCTGCGGAGATGCCGGTGGGCGAGTCGCTTCGGCCGGTGCGGGTCCACCCCGCGCCAACCGGTAATCACCAGCAGCAGGCCCACTCCGGCGCCCAGGCCCAATAGGGCAGCAATAGCGCTCACCGGGGCCACCACCCCGCGGGCTGCTCCAGCACCTCGGGATCCAGGCCGTACGCGATGAGGTCGTCGAGGGTGTCGGTGCGCAGTGCCCCTGGCACGGGTAGTGCGCGGCGGTCGGGGCCGGGCCGGTAGACCTCGTTGGAGATGATGTGGGCCCCGTCGGCGCCGACGACCTCGCGGATCGAGGACACCACCCGGGTCCGCCCCTCGGTGGCCTTGCCGGTGGAGGCCAGGTGCACCACGAAATGCACTGCGGAGGCGACGAGCAGGTTGGTCGCTTCCAGGGGAAGTCGCTCCACGCCTTGGGCGGCGTAGGAGGCCAGGCGGGTGAACGCGATCCGGGAGGAGGAGGCGTGCAGGGTGGCCATCGATCCGTCGTTGCCCTGGCTCATGGCGTTGCACATGGGGATCACTTCCGGTCCCCGGATCTCTCC
>JAFARZ010000049.1 GCA_019245115.1 Streptosporangiaceae bacterium
TAGTGCGACAGTCCGCCGCTGCCGAACACCGCCACCTTTCTCCCCTGGCCGTGCCGGTCCACGGCTGCCCGCAGCAACTTGCCGACCTGGTAGCAGCGAGCCGGGGAGGGCGTCGGCAGGTGGATGGCGTTGACGAACAGCGGGATCACGGCGATGCGCGCATCCGGGTCGAGCACCTCGAGCAGCGGGCCGAAGGCGTGCGCTTCGAGGTGGCTGCCGGGCAGGCTGCCGACCGCCATCAGGTCGAGGTCATGCTCGACCAGGTCGCCGTAGAGCGCGACGGCAAATTCGGCGTCGCCGCGCCGGGGCGCCGGCGCGGCAGCCCGGTCTACCCGGCGGGCGGTGAAATCGCCGCCCAGGTACATGGCAAGCTGCGGGTAGTTGCCATCGGGGAAGCACTCGTCCTGATCGTCGCCGACCAGGATGAGCACGTCGGGCCGCGCGGCGGCGAGCCGCCGCGCCACCCCGGCGAGCGCCTGCTGGATGTGCCCCGCCCGGGCCGTGAGCTCCGCTGGAGGTTCCAGCCGGCCGGATTCGGCGGGAGCGTGGCCGAACCGCTGCTCGTACCGGCGGGCGTTACGAGCGCGCCGCTCCGTCCACCCTGCCGGGTCCTCGAGCGCGAACGCATGCGAGGAGGCACCGGCGGCGACGAGAGAGCTCATGGCTAGTTACCCTCCGGAAGGGCGATCTGATGGCGCAAGATGATCTCGCGGTTCTCCGCGGACGATTGCAGGATGGCCAGTGAAGCCTCCAGCGTGGCCTTCGCCCAGCGGCCGTCATGAACGAGTGGCCGGTCGTGCACGACCGCCTGGTACAACTCGTCGATCTCGGCCTGGCGGGCGTCGGGCATTCCGGTGACGGGGACGTCCCGGCGACCGCCGTCGGCGTAGATCGCCAGTCCGTCCGGATACTGCCGGATGTCGGCCCGGTCGCAGCTGACCAGCAGCAGGCCGAAGAACGGCTGCTTGGTTGGTAGCGCTCCCGTGGTCGGCGGGCGGCCGCCTTTCCCCCAGCCTGGCGGCATGACGGCTCGCTCGCCGAGTCCAACGCTGCCGTACCTCAGCCGCTCTTTCAGGGCGTCCAGCCGCTCGGCACGCTCCCCGTCGTCCAGCGCCAGGAAATTCCCTCGAGAGGCGGCGTTCGTGGTCGGCTGTCGCGGCTGCCCACCCTCTCCGTACCACCCGAACAACTCGGCGGAATCGAATAGGCCGTACCCGGAGTAGACCAGCGTCACCGGCACGCCATTCGTGAATCGAAGGAAGCAGGCATAGGCTCCGAAACCCGGTCTGGTCGGCACGCTGCGGTTGAGCGCGACCGCGCGCACGCTGTGCAGCAGGCCGCCGCCGAGATAGCGCACGACGTCGATATGGTGCGGAGCCTGGTTCAGGACGACCCCTGCGCTCTGCGCCAGGTGGCTGTCCGGATACGGGCGAGTCATGAAGTCGTTAAAATTCCAGCCGTGGATCATCGACAGCGGCCCGTAGGAACCTTCCGCGATGAGGCGGCGCAGGCTGCGAATGGGCGCGTCATAGGAGTGGCTATGGCCAGCCAGCAGACGCACGCCTGCGCGATCACATGCGTCGATCATCTCGTCGCAGTCCGCCAGGCTGAGTGCCATCGGCTTCTCGACCACCACGTGACGGCCGGCCTGGGCGGCCCAGATCACCGGGTCCCGATGGAACTCGTGGTTGGTGGCGACCACGATGACGTCCAGGTTCTCGGCCGCGCACATGTCGGCGGCGTCGCAGTAGGCGCGGCCGCCGAAGTCGCGTACGAAGCGCTCCCGGGCAGGCGCCCTGGGATCGGCGCACGCGGCCAGGCGGACGTGCGGATGGCGGTGATAACCGGGCAAGAACTCGGTCGCAGCCTCCCCGAGGCCGGCGACGCCGACCCGGAGCACTCGTGCCTGCATCTCGTATCCTGGGACGTCTACCCGAAATTCAGGACAGCTTACTACACTGACGACATGCGAAGGGATGCCATGAGGCATGCTGACCGGATCCCCGGAGACCGCGACCCGGTCTGGCCGCGGCGCGTGCGACCTGACCGGGCCGAGCGGGCTGCGTAGGGTACCCCGCGTGCCGCGGCGGCCTGCCCAGGTTGCCCGGTCGTCGAGCGAGCGCAACTCGACGGCGGACCGGGCCATCGACGTTCTGCTCCTCTTCGCCGAGAACAACCCGATCGTGTCCGCTGTGCAGGTGGCCGAGCGGCTGGGCATGTCGAGGTCGACGACGTACCGCTACCTGCAGAGCCTGCGCAGCGCCGGACTGCTCGAAGACGACGCTGGCGGGTTCCGGCTGGGTCCGCGGATCCTCCAGCTGGCCAACGTCGCCCGCAAGGGCCTGGGGCTGTCTGACGTAGCCCGACCCGTGATGGCGGTGCTGGCCGCTGAGGTCGACGAGGCCGTACTGCTCACCCGCCGGTTCGGCGATCAGGTGGTGTGCGTCGAGCGCAAGGAGTCGAGCCATCCGGTCCGGCTGTCCTACGAACTGGGCCATGTCATGCCCGTACACGCCGGTGCCTCCGCGAAGGTGGTGATTGCCTGGACGGATGATGACGAGATCCGCGCGATCCTCGGTGACAAGCCGCTGGCGCGGCTCACCGCCGCCACGGTCACCGATCCCGCCCGGCTGCGCCGTGAGCTGGCGGGTATCCGCGAGAGAGGCTACGCGATCTCCCGGGGCGAAGTGGACCGGGACGTCATCGGCATTGCCGCGCCGGTGTGGGGAGAAGAGGGGGAGGTCGTCGCCGGCCTTACCATTGCCGCGCCCGCCTACCGGGTGCCTGATCCGCTGGTCGGCACGCTTACCGCGGCGGTGCTTGGTGCCGCCGCGCAGATCAGCCGGCGGCTCGGGCATCTGACGTAGCCCAGGCCGGGTTCTCACTTGGTGTACCAGCTGCCGGAATCGAGCTCGTCACGGATCAGGCGAAGTTCCTGGCCGGTGGGCTGGGAAGTGGTCGCCACGCCGTCTGGCGAGAGGCTCAGGGGCAGGTTCGTGTCGGCCAGGACGGCAGCAGGATCCTCGCCGGGATGCACCGCCGCCAGCAGCGCGCCTCCGGCACGTACCTCGATGACGGCACGGTCGGTTACGATGGCGGCGGTCCCCGTCCCCGGCAGGCCGAACGCGGCCCTGGGCCGCCCCCTGACCGTGGCGCCAGGGCTCGTCAGGAACTCGAGCTGAGCAGCGAGCCTGCGCGGGTCATGCCGGATAACCACCACTGTCCGCGCAGCATGACTAGCGATGTCATTGCCGCCCCCAGAGCCGTTGAAGCGCCGGACCGTTCCGTCTGCCGCCCGCACCAGGGAGGTGTTGATGGAGCCGCCGGGATCGACTTGCAGCGCGCCGAGCATGCCCAGGGTGACCCGGCCACCGTGCAGCATGTAGCCGAGGACGTCGAGCATTCCGCCGAAAGCGCGGGCGTCACGCCAGATGACGGGATCTGCTATTCCCATAGCGGGCTCGACCGGGTCCGGCTCGAATACGCCGATCTCCAGCAGCAGCCGGGCGCTCGGCGCATGCGTGCGCTTGGCCAGCAGCGCCGACACCTGCGGGATCCCCAGGCCGATCACGGCAATGTCACCGTCGCGTACGAAGCGGGACGCCGCCACCGCCAGCATCTCGCCGCGCGTCCAGGTCACCGGGGGGGAGGGAGGGGTTGCCGTCATGCCGCGCTCCGGACCAGCTCGAGGTAGCCCGCGTGGTCAGCGGTTCCGTACACGAACCGGTCGAGGTAGTCGGCATAGCCAGCCTCGCCGCGGCGAGTGGATGCCATATAGAACTCCAGATGCTCCCGGTCGAAGTTGTACCGGCCGTATACCGCGGTGGGATGGGCAGCGTGCGGCACAATGCTCACCGTGTCCACGATGGCGGCCGGCACCACCACCGCGTCCGGCGGCAGCGAGCCGGTCTCCGCGAGTGCTTCCGCCACCACGATCACTCTCCTGGCCGCGAAGGCGGTGTCCCTGATGCTCCACGTCGGGCCGGAGACGATGCAGTTCCCGTCGGCGTCGGCCACGTCAGCATGCACAACCGCGACGTCCGGGCGTAGCGTGGCGAGGAAAAGCACAGGCTGCCCGGTGAACGGGTCGGTGCCGGTCCGCACATCACCACCATCAATCAGCGGCGGCAGCAGATCTGATCCCAGCATCGACGTGGTGACGGCGAATGGCAAGCCGAGGGCACCCGCGTGGAACCGCAAAAGGAGCGCGAGGCTCGAGTATTCGGTGAGGTGCAGCCGCCCGGTCAGGGCGGCGGCATTGACCGCGTTGAGGGAGCCGAACCGGTCGAGCGAGCCGCCGGAGTAGATCAGCCGGTCAACGCATCCGCCGGCCACCAGGAGATCCGTCTCCATGCCGCCGATAACCTGGCTGACCGTAAGGCCCCGGCGCCGAGCCCGAACGAGTTCATGCACGAGCGCGACGCTGTTGCGGGTGATCGCGAACCCGGTCAGCGAGAGGTGATCGCCATCGCCGATGACGCCGGCGGCTTCGGTCAGCGAAACCAGGCGGCCCATCAGGTGGCGGGTTCCAGCCCGAGCAGCCGCGCCGGCGTATCACAGACGATGGTCCGGACGTCGTCGGGGGCAACGCCGAAGCCAAGCAGCGCGCGGACGAACACCCGCATCCCGTCGATGGCGTCCAGGTGGAGAACCTGCCCGAAGTCGCTGCCCGCCAGGCACCGCTGGGCGCCGATCTCGCCGATGACCTGCACGGTCTCGAACGGGTCAGCGACCGGCTGGTAAATCGACGGGATCATTGGCTGGCAGTAAGTGCCGACATAGGTGCCAAGATCGGCCAGGGTCTTCATCTCCGAGAGCAGCAGCTTGTTCAGCTCGAGCAGCGGATGGTCGAGCACGGTGCGAACGCCCAGCTCGTTGGCGACCGTCGCGACGGGAAGCAACTCGGTGAAGTCGGTGTGTCCCAGCCCGATGGCGACGCCAGCCTCGGCGGCCATGCCGAGAACCTCGCGAACCTCAGGCAGCACCTCTCCTTCCGGCGAGCAGAGCCGCACATACCGGTTGGCCGGGTCGTCGCGGTCAGCGATCCCGGCAAAGCGCGCCCAGCCGTAGGACTTGAAGGTGGGAAACCACAGGCACTTGACGTTCGGGTACTTCAGCGCAATGCGAACTGCCTCGGGGTCGATGCCATGGTTCAAGCCCAGGCCACCGTAGACCTCGACTCGCTGCGGGAGGCGCCCGTCGGCCACCATGTCGTCGATCACGCGCTGCACCATATAGGCGACGCCGGCGGTCAGGTTGTAATGGTCCTTGAAGGCAATCGCCCGCATGCCCGCTTTGGCCGCCTCCACCGCGATGTCGAGCATGTCCTGTGAGCGATGGACGAAATCCGGATAGGCGTGGATGTGGTGATCCACGCCACCGCGGAGGATGTCGTTCTCAATGCCGGGGTAAATGGCGGTGAGTTGCGGGTTGTCCTTCAGCATGCTGTAGAACCATGAACGGGAATTGAGCTCGCGCGCTCGGTCGAGCGTCAGCCACCGGCCGACCATCGGGCTGTGGGCCGACGCCGCGCCCGCGGCGACGGCAGCATGGTCATCGCACATGCGCTCTCACTCTCAGGACGTCCTGCTTTACAGGACACATTATCTATATTATGGGACCTTGTCCGGAAGCGGTTGACATCATTGTTGCCGGGGGTTTCCTGTGGCTCGTTCGACCGGACCGCGCCGAGCCGCCGGGACAGCCGGCGTGATACCGGACTCGGCGAGTTCGGCGATCTCATCCTCGCTGTAACCGGCCTCGGCCAGTACCGCTGCCCGGTGCTCGGAGTACCCGGGGACATGTCGCGGCTGGTTCCCGGCGAGCGGGAAGCGGATCAGCGGAATGTCGCCGGCCGGGGAGTCCGCCGTGACGACAAGCTGGCGCGCGAGCAACTGGGGGTGGCTGAGCACGCTGCCGATGCCCCGCAGGCGCCCGTGCGGGAGACCGGCGGCCGCGAGCCGGCCGAGCCAGTAGGCACTGGGCTCGCCGGCGATGATCCGTTCCACCGCGGTTTCGACCGCTGGGCGGTGACGTATGCGGGCCGCGATGGTGGCGAACCGCGGGTCGTACAGCCAGCCGGGCTGGCCGACGACGTGCTCGCAGAACTTGGCCCAGTCGCTGTCGCTGGCCACAACCAGGTTGACGTGCTCTCCGTCAGCCGCGAGGTAAGGCCCGTAGGGGGATAGGTACTGATGGCGCATCCCGCTGCGAGGGGGCTCGCCGCCACCATGCCAGTAGTGATGGGGGTAGTAGCCCAGCCAGAGCACCGAGGCATCGAACATGGAGACATCGAGGTAGCGGCCGCGGCCCGTGCGAGTGCGTTCGTGCAAGGCGGCCAGGATCGCGAAGGCGGCGGCCGAGCCGCCGATGAGGTCGGTCACCGGCGGCCCGATCTTGGCGGGCGACTCGGCGGAGCCCGTGCTCGCGAGCAGCCCGGCTTCTCCCTGGATGAGCAGGTCGTAGGCCTTCACATCCCGATATGGGCCGTCCTGCCCGTAGCCTGACAGGCTGGCGTACACGAGCCGGTCGTTGCGCGCGGACAGCCGCTCGTAGGACAGGCCGAGCCGGTCCATGACGCCCGGGGAGAAGTTTTCCACGAAGACGTCCGCCGTGGCAGCCAGCCGGCGCACCACCTCCCGGCCGGCCTCGCCGGATAGGTCGACGGCGATGTCCCGCTTGTTAGCGTTCAGCCAGACGAACCCGGTGGACAGACCGTGCACGGCGCTGTCCCAGCCGCGAATCACGTCACCACCGGGCGGCTCCACCTTGATGACGTCCGCTCCCATCTCGGCGAGCAGGAACGTCCCGTAGGGCAGCGCGACGGCCTGCTCGAGGGCGACCACGCGGACGTCGGCCAGGGCGGCGGACATTGCCGTTGTCACTTACTCGGCCGGGGTGGGGAACAAGTCGACGCTTGGCGCGGCGGCACGCTTCCATACCATGATCGAGCGCACGTAGCGGATGACCAGCGTCCCGTCCTGGTTGTAGCCGCGGGTCTGGACGGTGACGATTCCCCGCTCCGGGTGTGAAGCCGATTCACGGACCCCGATGACCTCGCTTTCTGAGTACAGCGTGTCGCCGGCGAAGACCGGATTCGGCAGGTCGATGCGATCCCAGCCCAGCGCGAATCCGTTCTCGCTGACGTCGGCCACGCCCATCCCGGCGATGATCGCCAGCGTCAGCGCGCTGTTCACCAGCGGGCGGCCCCAGGGGGTGCGGGCGGCGTAGTGGGTATTGAAGTGCAGCTGGTTGGTGTTGTTGGTGAGCAAAGTGAACCAGGTGTTGTCCGCGTCGGTGACCGTGCGGCCGTACCGGCACCGGTACACGTCGCCGACCTCGAAGTCCTCGAAGAACCGGCCTTCCCAGCCGGGCTTGACGGTCATGCCAGGCTCCGCTCGATCGTGCCGCCGTCTTCCAGGGCCAGCAGCCGCTGGGCCCGGGCGACGATCGGCAGGTCGACCAGCTGCCCGCCCACGGCCACCGACCCGTCGCCGCGGGCTTGCGCCGCATCGAACGCAGCGACGACGCGGCGGGCGTAGTCGAGCTCATCTGGGCTCGGACTGAAGATGCGGTTGATCTCCGCGACCTGGCTGGGATGGAACGTGGACTTGGCGGTGAACCCGAGCCTGCGGGCCTGCAGAATGTCGGCCAGCATGCCTTCGGTGTCATGCAGGACGGGGTAGACGCCGTCGATGCTGCCGATGCCCGCCGCGGCGGCCGCCACGACGATCGCCGAACGGGCGTAGCTGAGCTCTCGCGCCTCCGCCTCCCGGCTGGCGCCCAGGCCGAGGTCAAGCGCGAAATCCTCGGCGCCGAACATGAGCGCGAGCAGCCGCGGATGACTGGCGGCAACCAGGGGCGCGGCCAGGAGCGCGCGGGCGGACTCGATCGCGGCGATGATACCCACGCTCCCGGTCGCCAGCCCGGTGGCTGCCTCGAACCTGGTCAGCCGGGCGGCCAGGCCGAGCACGGGCGCGGGCTCGCTCACCTTGGGCAGGCAGATCGCCTCCACCCCTGCCACCAGCACGGCGTCAAGGTCGTCGGCGTGCCAGGGGGTGTCTGCCGCGTTGACGCGCACCGCGCGCAGCGGACCTCCGGGCGGCCGGGCTAGCGCCCGCCCGACGAGCTCGCGTGCCGTCGCCTTTCCGGCCGGCGGTACGCCGTCTTCGAGATCGAACAAGATGGCGTCCAGATCCAGCTCGAACGCCTTGTCGATGAATCGCTGCCGGTTCCCCGGCACGAACATGAACGAGCGCAGCCGCCGCTGCCGTCCCGTCGGTGTGGTCATGGTGATCTCCGGTTCGCCTCGCCTGCAGTCACAATGCCCTCCTCAGTAGGACCGCGGCAGGCCCAGCACGCGCTGCGCGAGGTGAGCCAGCACGAGGTTGTTGCTGACCGGAGCGATTTCCAGCAGCTTGGTCTCCCGGAACTTGCGCTCCACGTCGAATTCGGCGGCGAACCCGGCTCCGCCGTAAGCGGTCAGGCAGGCGTTGGCCGCCGCCCAGGATGCCTGCGACGCTAGCAGCTTCGCGGTGTTCGCCTGCTCGCCGCATGGCAGGCCGCGGTCGAACCGGGACGCCGCGTGCAGCCGCATCAGGCTGGCCCCGGCAACCTGCGCGTAGGCCTGCGCGAGCGGGAAGGCGACGCCCTGGTTGGCGCCCAGCGGCCGGCCGAACACCTCCCGCGTGCCCGCGTAGGCGCTGGCCCGGTCGATGAAGAAGTGCCCGTCGCCGAGGGCTTCGGAGGCGATGAGGATCCGCTCGGCGTTGAAGCCGTCCAGGACGTAGCGAAAGCCCCTGCCCTCCTCGCCGATCAGGTTAGCCGCGGGCACCGCCGTGTCGGTGAAGTAGACGGCGTAGGTGTGGTGGTTGAACATCAGCGGGATGCGCTGCGTCTTCACCTGGTCGCGGGCGGTCCTGAGGTCGACGAGGAACAGGGAGATCCCGGCGGTGCGGTCCGTCTCGTCCGACGGGCCGGTGCGGGCCAGCAGCAGCATGAGGTCCGACTGGTCGACTCGGGAGATGAAGGTCTTCTGGCCGTTGATGACGTACTGGTCGCCGTGCCGCTCGGCACGGGTGCGGATCCGGGTGGTATCCGAGCCCGCGTCCGGCTCGGTTATGCCGAACGCCTGCAGGCGCAGGTCCCCGCGCGCAATCGCCGGGAGATAGCGCTGCTTCTGCTCGTCGCTGCCGTGCCGCAGCAGCGCGCCCATGGTGTACATCTGGGCGTGGCAGGCGTTGGCGTTGGCGCCGCACCGGTGGATCTCTTCCAGGATGAGGCCGGCCTCGGTCATGCCCAGCCCGCCGCCGCCGTAAGCCTCCGGGATGAGCACGGAAAGCCATCCGAGTTCGGTCAGCGTCCGGACGAACCGGTCCGGGTAGTCGCCGGTGACCTCCAGGCCGCGCCAGTATTCGCCGGGGAAATCGGCGCATACGTCCCGGATGGCCGTTCGGATCGACTGCTGGTCCTCGGTGAGGTCGAAATCCATCCGTCAGCGTCCCGCGGTGACGAAGGCGCTCGCCTGGTCGAGGAACCTGGCGACCTCACCCCGGAGGTCGCGACCGGCCGGGACATATGCCACGACGCACCGGGTTGATCCGGCCCGCTCGTACTCCGCGAGCCGATCCGGCAGCCCGGACAGGTCAGTCCCCGCGTACATCGGCACGACTTCCAGCATCTCGTCGGGGATCTGCGCCCGGGCGGCGGAGAACCCCTCGGTGCGATACTTCCCGCGCACGGTCTGCACCACACTGCCGAAGCCCATCTGGGTGAGGACCTCACCGTAGCCGTCCTGCAGAGCGTAGAAGGTCAGCACCTTCTTCAACGCGGACCTGGCCACGGCGACGTCCTCATGCAGCGATACGCGTACCTTCGACACTGCCTGCAGCGCCTGCGGGTCACGGCCAGCCGACCGCGCTCCCTCCCTCGCGCGCTCGATGATCTCCTTGATGATCGGCGGATTCGCGATGTTGATCACCACGCCGTCGCTGAGCCGGCCCGCGAGCCTGGACATCTGCGGTCCGAGGCCGGCGATCCAGACTTCCAGCGGATGGGTAGGAGTGAAGGACATCTTGAAGCCGCGGGTCACGCCGTACAGGTCCCCCACCCGGTCCGGTACCTTCTCGCCGGAGTACGCAGCCCGCATGATCTCGACGTACTCGCGCATCCGGGCCAGCGGCCTGGAGTACTCCTGCCCGTGCCAGGCGGCGATGACCGGGTTGCCGACGCCGAGGCCCAGGATGAGCCGACCGCCGCTGACCTCGTTGAATGTGGCCGCCTGGATCGCCAGCGCCACCGGGGAGCGGGCATACAGGTGATAGATCGCGGTACCGAGCCGGATCGATGAGGTCCGCATCGCCATCGCGGTCAGCAGCACCATGGGGTCGCGGCTATTGGATTCGCCCTTCCAGACCGCGCCGAAGCCGCGCCGTTCCGCGGCGACAGCCGAGTCCAGGCAGATATCGGCCGGGATCTGCGCGGCGGAGTTGAACTCGGTGTCGATGATCACGATCGCTCCAGCCGAATGTGTGCCACTCTCACCACGATCCTAAATTTCGGGACCATTGTCCTGTTATATGGGAGAATACTCAAGTCGTCGCGGTCCCGAGTGCCTCGCCCTGGTGTCCCGCGCCCGGCCGGTTCGCTGCCCGCGCGAACGCCTCAGCTCCGCGCGCGGTCCAGAGCGTGTCATTCCGGCCGGAAGTTACCGCTCCGGACCGCGGCCCTCGAACCTCCGGGAAACGTCGCACCCCACGGGCCGGGTCAGCCGATGACGGCAAGCTCGTGCGGCCGCGTCCCCAGCCGTTCCGCCCCGTGGTCGGTGACGACAACCGTGTCACCCCAGGTGACGTCGTGGCTGCGAGTGACATGAGCGTAGCTCGGGCCGAGCGGGTAGCCGTACGGCTTGACGATGAAGGTGCTGCCCGCCATCAGCGGCAGGTCTCCCTCCGGCCCTCGGTCGTGCACCGGGATCAGAATGGGTCCTTCGCTGCCGAGGCCGCGGCCGTGGACGAGCAGTTCGACGTCGTAAGGCGTTCCCTCGGCGACCGACTTGACCTGCTTCTCGACCTCGCGCCAGGTTCTGCCCGCTCGCATGGCGTCACAGGTCGCAGCGAACGCGATCTTGCCCAGCTCGAACAGCTCGAGCGCCATCGGGTCCGGCTCACCCACCACCACGGGCTCGCTCACCTGGCAGTTGTACCCGCGCAGCTCCGGGCCGATCTCCGTGCCGATGTACCAGCTGTCCTGTACCACGCCCGGCGGCGGCGTCATGAACCGCCACTTGTGCTCGCCCCATGGCCCGCCGCACCAGGACAGCATCGTCCCGGTGGCACCGCTGAGCATCTGCTGGAGAACCATCGATCCGAATACCTCAGCCTGCTGAACTCCGGGCCTGGCCATCTCCGTGAGGACCCGCGCGGATGCCTCTGCGACCTTCACGCCAGCCCGGATGAGCTCGATCTCCGCCTCGCTCTTGACATGCCGCGAGGCGCTCATTACCGGCGTCCCGTCGACGACCTCTAGGTCAGGCAGCTCGCGCCGGATGTGCGCCACGGTCGTGTAGTTGACGTAGCCCTCGGGCTGGCGGGTCAGGATCAGGTCTGTGCCTGACAGCCCGGCTATCGCCATACGGCCGGTCTCGAACCCGCGCTCCCGGAGCCGGTGCGCGATCGCGGCTCCGTGGTTGACCCGGGTAGAGCCGCGGGGGGTGGCGGAGTAACGCTCCTCGATCCACCCCTCCTGGCTGATGGCGCGGTTGCTGCCTTCGCCGCCCTTGATCAGGACGGGAGGATCGGTCAGCGGGAAGATCACCGCTGCGATCTCGTTGGCCAGCCAGATCGCGTCCTCCGGCAGCCACTGCGGCAGGACCAGCAGGACTTCGATTCCGGACTGGCTCATAGCGTCCCTGACGACAGACCATCGTCGGTCTCGCTCAGCCAGGTCGAAGGGTTTGGGCAGCTCTGGTGCGGAGGACCAGTCCATGTGATCACCCTTCCTGTGCCGGGGATTCGATCTCGACCTGCACGTCGGGTTGCCCGGTCCACCGGTGCACCCCGAGGGAGACGATGCGAACCCGGAAGCGGTCGCCTACCTTCGCACGCGGGATCTGCACGTGACGGCCCTGGATGTGGCCGATCCCCAGCGGGCCGGTCCACTGGTTCTCGAACTCCTCGTCGATCACCAGGTCATAGAGGCCGCCTACTTCCAGTTCGGCCGGGGCTGCGGCCGCCCGGTGTTCAGCATCGGCTGTCACGACCTTCGTGCGGAAGTCCGGATCGGTCGAGGTCGGCGGGTCGATGGTGATGAACAGCGGCATCCCGGCCCGGGTCTCGATGAGCTCGACGGCGTCGTTCACGCGTTCCAGTGGCATGCGGTGCGTCAGCAGCGGCGAGGGATCAAGCCGTCCCGCCTCCATCAGAGACAGGATCTGGGCGGCATCCCGCCTGCTGAGGCCGTTACAGCCCTTGATCTGGTAGTTCGTTGCCATCAGCCGCCCGTACTGGAAGGTCAGCGACGACCAGTTCCCGCCGCCGAGCACGGCGGTGCCGCCGTTGGCCATGGCGAAGATGGCCTGCTGGGTCATCGCCGGGTTGGCCGGAAGGTAGTCAATGACGCAGTCCGCGCCCCGGCCGCCTGTCATTTCCCGGATGCGCGCGGACAGGCCATCCGCCTGTTCCCAGCCGGCGTCGAGTTCCTCGATCGGAAGTACCTCTACCAGGCCGGGCGCCAGGGCAGCCGTCCGCTCCAGCGCCGCACGCGTCCTGGCCACGGCGATGATCCGGGAGAACCCCCACAGCGGCGCGCACAGCACGACCGCACCGCCGGCCGCGCCGCTGGCGCCGGTCACGACCAGGGTGGCGCCGTGGTAGCCCTGACGCGGGTCGGCCTTGCGCAGGGCCCGCCACGCGATGCCCAGGCTGTGGACGCGGGAAGCGACGTCGAATCCGATGTTCGGGGGCAAGGGATCCAGGCTCCAGTGCGGCACCTTGACGTACTCGGCCAGGCCGCCGTTGTGGTAGCGCTCATAGAGCGGCATCGCGCCGTCGCCGTAAATGGCATGGCCGATGACGCAGACGTCCGGCGAAGCGGCCTCGTCATCGGTCAGGGCGTAAAGGTCGTTCGGGCGGATCAGCGGCGAGTGCACGCGCACCCGGTCGCCTTCGGTTACGCCGTGCACGTCGCGCCCGACTGCCGCTACCGTGCCCGCGATCTCATGCCCGAGAACCGCTGGCAGCAGCTTGATGCGGTCGGTCCGTTGC
>JAFARZ010000170.1 GCA_019245115.1 Streptosporangiaceae bacterium
CTTCGCAACAATCTGTGGCGGCCGTCCTACGCACGGCGGTGACAGTTCACGGTGTCGATCGGACGGAATGGAGGAAGGTCATGGCCAGTGGGACCACAGCCGTTCGTGATAAAGAGGCCGGTAGCTATGACGGCGGGTCGCGCTGGCCTGTCCTGCATTCCCGGCGCTGACTTGACCTGCGACCTGTCCGCCCGATGATCGCCATCACATCGTTCGCGATCTCGCGGGGCACGATTATTATTCCTATCTGGGCGTGTAAATCTCGATTTCGCCTCATCCCGAATGAGCCGAATTGGGGGATCCGTCCTGATGGATCATGGTCAGAGTTTGACACTCGCGGATCTTTTAGGGGTGATCAGCGGTGGCCGGTGCGCAGCTGCTCGCCCGACGGCTGAGATGGAACCGGGCGGTCAGCGAACCACCCCGCCAGCAGCCGATCACCGTCTTGCTCGGTCCGGTCGGTTCGGGCAAGACCACCGAACTCGCCGCGATCGCCCGGGATTGCGGCGGCGGGATCGTGCACGCCACATTCGACTTCGACGGCCGGCCGTCGGCTAGCACCGTGGAAGTCCTCGCCGATCTCGCCAAACAGTTCGCCAACGACTGGCGGAATCGTCCCGATGTTCATTTCACCCGGTTCACCCTTGGCCTGATCGCCGTGCAGGCGCCGCTGACCGGAACCACCGCCGAACAGGACAAGGACACTCTGCGCCGGCTGATCGACGACGTGTTCCGCAACCGGCGCGCCGAGCGGGTCATCAACCTGATCAACCCGCTGGCCGACGCCGCCGCCCGCGCGAACGTGCTAACCAGGCCGATGGCCGAAACCGTCAAGTTGCTGCTGCCACCATTGATCAAGACCATCTCCCGGCAGTCGCTGCGCGATGCCAAGCGCTGGCATAGCGACATCCCGCAGGCCGAGGGCGCGTACTGGCTGGACGCGTTGCGCGCACTCAACCGCGCTGCGCGGGACCTGGCGGCCGACGACCGGCACGCCGCCATGACCGCCTGGCTGACCTCGGCGTTCCTGGCCGACATCCGGGAGAACCAGCCGCGGCTGGCCAAACCGGAGCCGGGCAGCCCGTGCGAGTGCGAGCACCCGAACCGCGCCAAGATCCGCCATTTTCATAATTGGATGCTGCTGCTGGACAACGTCGACCAGCCGGCCGGCGAGGAGTTTGTCGAACAGCTCATCCAGGCCAGGGAACGGCACCTGCGCGACCAGCCCGGCGGGCACGACGCGCTGGCCGTGATCGCCACCAGCGGCCGCTGGGACAGCGCCTGGGAGGAAGACCTGTGGTGCCCGCCGTGGACCATGCCACCGGACCCGCCGGGCGACCGCCGGCCGGTGCCGTCCTGCCGCGCGGCCACCTACCGGGACTGGGACCGCGACCGTGTTCCGGAAATCCTGCGGCCGTGGATCTTTCCGGTGCTGCTCGAACCGCTCAGCATCGACGAGACAGCTAAATTCCTCGGCATCGCCGAGTCCGATCCGCGCTGCATGCTCGCCCAGCACGCCACAGGCGGCCTGCCGGCCGCGCTCGCCCAACTCCGCCCGCTGCTGCGTGATGCCGAGCCGGCGGCCGGCGCGCGCAACGTGCTGTGGCGGGGCCACACGGTCAGGTCCAGCGTGTGGGAGCCGCGGCTTACCGCGCTACGCATCTCCCTGGACAACACGGATATCGCCGAGTTCCTGCTGGCCGCGCCGTGGGCCACCGCCCCCTGGCTGATCCCCAGCGACGAGCAGGAGCAGATCGGGCCGGTGCATGTGCCGAACATACTCACCGAGCTGCGCACCGCGCTGTGGGTGACTGTCCCGGCGCGCGGCGGCGGCACGGCCAACTACGCCGAGCTGAACCCATGGCTGGCCGGGTCGCTGATGTCCGCGCTGATGGCCAGGCCGAAGCCGAGGAACCGGCCCGCGGAATACCTAGCCCAGTTCGAGGAGCTGCTGAGCGACCAGGCCACCCGGTTCGATCCGGTACGCACCGTCTACTGCCAGCTGGCGCTCGGCCGGTTCGGCGAGGTGGCCGGTTTCTTCGAGAGCACTTTCAACGCGATTCCGCACCGGGAATGGGTGGACCAGCTGCGGCTGGTGACCGGCGCGCCGGACAATATGTCCACCACCGAATCCTCCGGCGCGCTGTACGAGAAACTGGTCGACGCCGACGTGAAGGAGCAGCCGACCGACCGGTCCCCCGTGCGCAACGTGGTGACCCGGCTGGTGGCCGCGCTGTGGCTGGCCAGAAATCCGTTCGCCATGCCCGATCCGGCGCAATGGGTGGTCATCCGGGACGCGTACACCGATCTTCGGAAGCTGTCCCACCGCGGCGATGTCGCGCCGCTGACCACCGCGGCCGAGCGGGCCGCCCGGGGACAGTTCTGACCGGACAGAAAGGACCTTCCCGTGTCGGACCACGGCAGCCGGGGCGGCGCGAGACCACCCCGTTCACGATTCCGGAAATACTGGTACGTGTGGACCGCGCTGGGGCTCGTGGTCGCGGGTATCGCGGCGTGGGGCCTGGTGAATACTTTCTCCGCGCCGCCGCTGTGCGGGGACGGGCTGACCCAGGAGGGCTCGATCTGCGTCGGCCTCGACCTGAATTCCACTGCCTTCCGGCATGGCGACCAGTTCGCCGATCTTGAGGCCAAGGCGGCCGCGGTGAACGACGCGGTCACCGGGCCGAAGTTCGGCACCATCCTGGTGTTGCTGGACATGGCCCCGGATCCGAGGAACACCAGTGTCGGCATCCTGGTGCAGCGCCACCAGATTGAGGGTGCGATTACCGCGGTGTGGCGGGCGGACAATGAGGCGGTCGCCGACGGCAGTGACCCGCCGCTTAAACTATTGTTCGCCAATTTCGGCGATGGGGCCGTCTACTGGCAGCAGGCGGTGGCAGCCATCGTCGCGCACGTCGGCAGCCAGCATATTGTCGCGGTGACCGGCATCGGGCAGAGCCTGGACACCACCCGCCAGGCGGTCAGCGCACTGTCCGCGGCCGGCATTGTCACCGTAGGCTCGGTGGTCACCGCGGACAATATGAACCAGTGGCCGGACGGCGTGCTGACCAGCAAGTTCTTCCGCGTCGCCGCGACCAACACCGACATGGCCAAGGCCGCGGTGTCCTACCTGGCCAAGAAGCACTATTCCAGGATCCTGCTCGTCCAGGACAGGAACGGCGGCGACAGCTACGCCAGCACGCTGGGAACCGCGTTCTCCGCTGCCTATTCCGCGCGGTTCCACGCGGCCGTGCCCTATGCCGAGCCCTATCTGTCGCCGGACGGCCCGCTGACCGGGATACCCCGCAGCCAGTACATGGTCAGTCAGTTCGCCGGCATGCACGCCGACATCTGCCAGGACAAACCCGACCTGATCTACTTCGCCGGCCGAGGCACCGACCTGGCCGCGTTCCTGACCGCGCTGTCCCAGGGCGGCGCGTGCGGCCTCGGTCCGGTCGATGTGCTCTCCGGCGACGACGCCTCCACGCTAGCCGGATCGCCGCTGCCGAATTTCGGCGCGCTTCAGGTCAATGTCTTCTACACCAGCGAGGCCGCCGGCAACGAATGGACCGGTTGCCCGGCGTGTTCCGACGAGGTGCAGAATTATCAGAAGTTCGAGGAGGCGTTCGTCCGCAATGGTTTCCCGCCGGCCGACCTCGCCGACGGGCAGGCGAGCATGGGCCACGACGCGGTGCTGGCCGCCGCCACCGCGGCCCGGCTCGATCCGGATGCCACCAGCGATCCGAGCACGATGGCCGCGCCGTTCCTGCGCTTCTCCTGCCGGCAGCCCATTCCGGGCGCCAGCGGCGATATCGCCTTCGACTCGGCAGGCAACCCGAAAGACAAGGCCATGCCAATCATGCGGGTGAAGCCGGACGGCAGCGTGGTGCAGCAGGACCTGGCCTGGGCCACGGGCCAGCCGTTCGCCCCGGCCAACTGCCGGTAACCCGCAGCCAGGGCGGATAGTAAGAGTTGCAGACGAGTGACAGGCTGCTTTGATCTTGGCGATGAGATCGGGCAGCGGGCCGGGCCCGCGCCACTGTGGATTCATCGGTACAGACGGCGCACAATAGCACAACCAGTACCTCAACTTGATGAGACGACGCGCCAAATACCTCATAGCAATGAGGCTGCCTCAACACTCAACGAGACAGGGCAATCCGGCCCGGTCCGGCCAGCTGATGGCGTGGCGGTCCACCAAAGGAACCACGAACGAAATAAACTGGCATGGATAATACGACGCTTGTCGGCAACCTGGATTAACCATTCAGGACAGGCAGCTGGAGTTCTGGGCGGTCCGGACCCGCGCGGAGGTGATTGCGCGACCATGCCCAGGCAGACGCGCCCGCCGAAGGGCTTGTTCGCGCAGCGGTTGGACCACCTGTTCCGCACAGTCCACCCGAAGGACCGTGGTCCGTATACGCCCGCCGAGGTCGCTGACGCGATCAACGCCGCGGCAGGTCGGCGGCCTTGTCTGTACTAGGCTTTCCTAGCTGGGCGGCACAAATCCCCGCTACGTCACATATCAGGCATCGGAGGCCCGCGTCTTGCGGAAGAAAGGGGCCTCCTGGAAGAAAAGGCGCTGGCAACCGGCGCCCTATCCTCCGCGAAGCCTTTAATTTCCACGCAGCTGGACGGCAGGCTGCGGACAAAGCCGGGCAGACGCGGATAAAACGCCAGCGCTCATGACACACCGAGATTACGAGTTATTGATCCACGCCGAGACTACGAATTGCTGATCTCCGCAACCAAATGGTGCCCTATCTTCTATTGAGCCATTTTCTTCCCACGTCAGGGCGCGGCCAGGTCATTGAGACGATGGTGGGAACGCGCTCACGTGCCGTGATGGTGGGCATGTCAGCTTGACGGGGTTTGGGGGAGGCCGATGCGGGCCAGGGTGTCGGCACGGCGGAGCGCGTCGGGTATACGGTACGGGCCGGCCATGCGGCGGACGAGGCCGGCGGCGTCGGTGCTCGGCATCCCGGCGGCTGTGACATACAGCGGACGGGCCGAGGTTCCGCGCAGGATGGGGATGGCATGGGTGGCGGTGCGGAAGGCTGATTTGGCCACGCCGATCACCGGTACGGCGAACTCAGCATGGGCGTGGGCGCCGAGGCCGGGCCGGCCGTCCGGATCCAGGTCGGCGTAGCCGTCGATCACCAGCAGGGTCATCGCGGCCAGGCCGTCCAGCACCGCGTGCAGCGGCGGCAGCTCGCGCAGGTAGAACTGGCCTGGCCGGTAGGGCATGACCTCCGGCACCACTTCGACGCGGTCAGCGACCACGCGGGAGAAGCAAGGATCGGCCGATATGACGGCCGCGGCACGGGCACCGCCGGACGGCAGGTAGTGGACGTCGGCAGCCACGAACACGCCATCGTCCGGGCACCTGCCAGTTTTCATGCGCCCAGCATGCCCGGACCGGGCGCCGGTCCGCCGTGTTACGGCTCCGGTGTTCCTGACGCCTTCGCCTGCGCCTGCTCTATCAGGGGGCCGTACATCTCCGGGTAGTTCTCGTAGTTGAAGGGGGCCTCGGGGTTCGCGCGGACCTGCTCGTCGAGCATCTTGGCTTCGTCGCCGACGAGGATCCGCCACGCTCCGGACAGGACCCCGTCCAGGATGATGGTCGCCGCCCGCGCCGCGGTGAACCCCTTGTCCTGGAATGCGTCTTTCAGCCGCGGGATCGCCCGGCGCAGGTCATCGGCGGAGAAGTCGTCGGCCAGCAGGCCGGTCGCGACGAGCACGGCTCGGCCAGCATCGGGGATCATCTCCATCAGCTCGGCGTCGCTCAACTGCTCCCACTCTGGCAGGCCGAGGGCGCGACGGGAGTTCGTGCCGATGTCGGTGCTTACCAGACCCGGCATGACCACGACGACCCTGACCTGCGGGGCGTTGGCGCGCAGGTCTTCGACGAGCGCCTCGGAGAAGCCCTTGATGGCGAACTCCGACGTGCTGTAAGCGGTGATCGGGGGCGCGCCAGGGCCTGCCGTAGCCCAGAAACCGGCTACGCTGCAGGTATTGACCAGGACGCCGTCGCCGCTGGCGATGAGCAGCGGCAGGAACGTGCGGGCGCAGAAGTACACGCCCCACCAGTTGATAGCGAAGGTGCGCTCCCACTCCTGGCGGGGGTCCTTGACGAAGCTGGCGCCGCCGAAGACGCCCGCGTTGCTGAAGACCAGGTCGACGTGATCGCTGGCGTGCTGCTCGAGCAGCTCATCGCCGAACCGCAGGACCTGCGCCTCATCGGAGACGTCGCAGACATGGCTGGTGACCTGGACGCCGGGCGGGGCGGCCGCCCACGCCGTGGCCGCGGTCACCGCGACGGAGTCCGGATTTATGTCGCAGGCCGCGACCGAGCAGCCCTGCGCCGCCAGCTGGCGGACAAGCTCGCGGCCCATGCCCGAGCCGCCGCCGGTCACCACCGCGAGCTTGCCGGTGAACGAGTCCACGGCCGCGATCCTTACCGGCGGTGCCACTGCTTGTCAACGCTCCAGGGCGCCTGGAGCTCCGCCATCCGCCGGGACGCGTAGTTCATATCCCGGACGGTGAGACGGATCCGGTGGCACACTTCCCTGAGCCGCCCGCGGCCGGCGTGGGTGGCAGGCTCTGTCGTCCGTACCTGAATACCTTCGTGGCTAAGTTGCGCGGTCATTGCCTTGTCCTATCTGCCAGGAGCTGGCCGGGGTTTCCGGCCCGCAGCCACAGGTTCGCCCGCCTCAGCAGGTCCGCGGCAGGGGTCGTTTCACCCCTTTTCCCGCGTCAGACCAGGCCCGCGCCCAGGGCCAGGCGGGTGAGGTCGGCGCGGCGCCTGCATCCGGTCTTGTCGCGGATGCGGTCCAGGTGCGAGCTGACCGTACGCACGCTGATGTACAGCTGGGCAGCGATCTGCGCATCGGTGTGGCCCTGGGCGACCAGCGTGACCAGCTCCCGTTCCCGGGGGCTGAGCGCTTCCAGGCCCGATGCCGCGGCCGGCGGCCGCGAGCCCGAAGAGGTGAGCAGGAGAGCGTACTCGGCCGCGGTGGCCAGGCTCATCGCCTTGCCACGTTCCTCGGCCGCCTGCGTCTGATCCGGTCCGAGCGCCTGCCGGGCTTCGCGCAGGGGTTCCTGCCGCTGGAACCAGCCCTCAGGCAGATCCGGATGCAACGGGACCGAGAACCCCTCGCGCCCCAGCGCGACCACGGCGGCCCATACCGTGACAGCCTCGGCGGTGCGCCCGGTCCAGGCGCACAAGTACGCACAGCAGTCCAGGTCCTCGAGCATCTTCCTGCGTGCGCCGGTCCGCAGGGCGGTCTGAATGGCTTCCCGCAGGTGCACCGCGGCGTCCGCGTAACGGCCCGACTGAAGGTCGAGAACCACCATCTTCTCCAGCAGGTTCCCAAGGCTCCACAGGTCGCCCGCGTCCCGGGCGCCGGCCAGCCCGGCGGCGCATGTCCGCTCAGCAGCGGCCAGGTCCCTGACCTCTATCAGCACGGTTGTCAAGGTGTAGCCGCACACCCGGGCCGCCGGTCCGTGCAGGCCGGCCAAGCTGCGCTCCGCCTGCCTGGCCAGCTGCACGGCGCCAACGGGATCGCCGCCGACGCAGGCGACCAGGCTGAGGACCGCCAGCGCCTCGGCGACCGGGTGATCACCGTCCCGGGCCAGGGCCAGGGACCGGCGGGCATCGCCGGCCGCCTCGGCGATCCGTCCCATGCCGAGCAACGCCGCCGACCGGCCGCTCAGGCACCTGGCCAGCAGCGGGAACGGCCCTCGGTCCCCGATAGCGTCGCGGACCGCGGTGAAGTGGCGCAGGGCGCCGGCAGGATCACCCGAATCCAGCGACGCCTGACCGAGCCAGGTGTGACCGGCGCACCACGCCTCGCTGCCCGCGTCGGCGCGGTCGACGGCCGCGCGCAGCGACGGCACCTGAGCCGCGAGCCGACCACGGATCTGCCACCACCACGCCAGCGCGGCAGCCAGCCTCGGCGCCACGGCGGCATCGTAGCTCGCGGGCGCATCGTGGCCCAAGGCCCAGTCCAGCACCCAGCGCATGGTGGCGTCCTCGGCATCCAGCCACCGGGTAGCGGCCACTTCGCCGGTGCCGGACGTCAGCCCCGACATGGCATCCTCGGCCACCCGTACCGCGTACCCAGCCAGCGCGGCCGCGACGGCGTCACCCTCTCCGGCCTCGGCCAGCAGCCCCGCCCCGTAAGCCCGCAGCGTCTCCAGCATCACATACCGGGACCGGCCGTCCGGATCGGCCCGCGGCGGGACCAGCAGCGAGCAGTCGACCAGATGCAGCACAGCGGGCGCGGCGCCGGGCCCCGCGACCGCCTCGGCGCCCTCCAGCGTGAACGGCCCCGGAAAAACCGACACCGCCCGGAACACCCGCCGCTCCCGTTCATCAAGCAGGCGGTAACTCCACTCCACGGTGGCCGCGAGCGACCGCTGCCGGGCCGCCGCGAGCCGGTCCCCCGCTTCCAGCAAGGTGAACCGGTCATCGATCCGGTCCAGGAGCTGCGCCACGCCCAGCGCCTCGACCCGCGCCGCCGCCAGCTCAATCGCCAGCGGCATGCCGTCCAGCCGCGCCACCAGCCGCGCCACCAGCGGCGCGGTCTTCCCATCCAGCGCGAAGCTCGCGTCAGCCCGGCGGGCCCGGTCCGCGAACAGCGTGACCGCCTCCGACCCGTCAGGATCCCCTGGATTATCTGGGTCGGGCAGGGTCAGCGGCACCAGCCGGTACCGCGCCTCCCCGGCGATCTGCAGCGGCTCCCGGCTGGTGGCCAGCAGCCGCACATCGTCGGCCCCGAGCAGCAGCTTGCCGCACAACTCCGCCGCCGCGTCGATCACCTGCTCGCAGTTATCCAGCACCAGCAAAAACTGCCGCCGGGCCAGCGCGTGCGCCAGCGCGTCGGCCGCCGCCACCGTAGGCAGTTCCCGGATCCCCAGCGCCGCCGCTACCGCGGCGGCCACCTGCGCCGGGTCCCGCACCGCCGCCAGCTCCGCCAGCCACACCCCGTCGGCGAACCAGCCGGCCACCTGCCTGGCCACCTCGCCGGCCAGCCGCGTCTTCCCGACGCCGCCAGGTCCGGTCACCGTCACCAGCCGGTACTGACCCAGGAGGCCCGCGATCTCGTCCACGACTCCGGCCCGGCCGACGAAACTGGTCAATGCGGCCGGAAAGCCATGCATGCTTCCGCCAGTGCCGATCACCGCAGGCCGCTCCACAGCCGTTACCATAACCGCGGCCCACCCGGTCCGCACCTCTGGCAGAAGACGTGCGGACCGGGTCCTGTCCGTTACTGCCGGCCTTCACCCGCCGGGTTGTAGGAGGCGATGTAGTCGGTGCTGGGCGCGCCAACTCCGGTCACGTCGTCGTAGCCAGTGGTGGCGCGCAGCAGGCCGTCGTGGCCAAAGGTGATGGCACGGGTGGCGACGGGGCTGGTGGGGTCGGAGACATTCGTGTAATCGTTGCGGACCACGCCGAGCAAGGCGCCCGGCCCCAGCGGGGTGTCGGTGACATCCTGAAGCGCGGCGGTGCCATAGCGGACATACAGCGCCGGGTTGGCGAACCCGAGGGGGCGGCCGAGGGTCTGCTGGGCCAGGGCCTGGATCGCGGCGAAGATCGGACACGACAGGCTGGTGCCGCCCCAACGGGTCTCATGGTACTGAGCGGACCCGTCCGGGTAGGCCTGGGTCTGACCGACCAGGATGCCGGTGTTGTTATCCGCGTCCGCGGCCACGTCGGGCACCACTCGCATCGGCGTGGCCGAGATGCTCCCGTCCGGCAAGGTCTCCGACAGGCTGGTGGGCACCACGCCGGCCTGATAGTACGGCTGGCTGTACAGCGCGCTGGTGCCACCACCGCCACCGGCCTGGAAGGTTCCCGGGTAGCCAGTTCCGGGGGCGGGGCTCCAGCCGGTCCCGTCCGAGGTGAGCCTGGACGCTATATCACCCCACCCGGTCTGCCACACCTGCGAGCCGTCTGCGCCGATCGCCAATGTGGTGCCGCCGACCGCCGTCACATAAGGATCCGAGGGGGGCCACTCGGTCCCCGGACCATCGGTGTACGCCGGGCATCCGGTGTGCGGGTCGTCCTCGCCGCAGTCGCCGCTGCTGAAGTAGAAGCCGATGCCTTCGGCCGCACCCTGCAAGAAGACCTGGTCATAGACGCTCCGCACGGCCTCGCTGGTGTGGCTCTCAAGGTCATCGTTCCACGAGTTGCTGACTATGGTGGCCAGCCTGCCGTCCACGATCCGGTCCAGCGCGTCCGTCAGATCGGTGTCCTGACAAGATGCCGCAGCGACATACGTCACGTTCGCGTCCGGCGCGATGTCGTGCACGGCGGTGACGTCCAGCGATTCCTCGACATACCAGGCATTGCCGCCGCAGGCGCTCACGCTGTTCCAGCTGCTGGGCAGGTCCTGGGTGAACTGGCCAGGGCGGAAGCCGGCGATGCCGTGATGGCTGGTGAAGGTCTGCACGTCGGAGACGATCGTCGCTGACGCGTACGCGTCAACGATCGCGACGGTCTGACCCTCGCCGTCGGGCCCTGAGGTCAGGCCGTACGCCGAGCGGATCTGCTGCGGGGTGTAGCCGCACTCGGTCCACGCCCCGGTGTGACCGTAGGTAGCGGGTTCCCCGGTCGCCGGGTCCTGCCCGTAGTAGGTGGAGCACGGCCCGGCGCGCAGCGTCACCGGCGTCGGACCCGGCAGGGGATCATCCAGCTGCGGACCGGTCGCCGCTCCCATGCTGGCCGGATGGGCCAGATGCGAACCGTTGTCCAGGCCGGTGACACCCAGGACCGAGGCGGACAAAGCGGCGGGCACGGTGACCCGGCCGGCCGGAGCGTAGTGCACCGCATTTCCCGCGGAGTGATCGGTGTAATCGTGAATGGCTGTGCCGAATGCCTTCTCAGCTTGGGCGATGGAACCGCGTACAGAAACAAAATGCTGGTTGGTCCCGGTAATAGTCAGCCCGGCCGACGTCAGCCAGGATGTGACCGACCCGATCTGCGCCGGGGTCGGTCCGAACCTCGCCTGATACTGAGCCGGCGTGAGGTAATGCTGATAGCTGGGGCTGTGCGGGTTGGATACCGCGGCATCGAATGCGGCAAGGCCTGGGGCATCCTGCCCGGCCAGGTAGACCCGGGCCGCCAGGGGCGTGTTCGGGTCGGCCGTACCACGGTCGGCCGAGGCAGCCGCCCAGAAGGGACGAGCATCGGCAACCGCCCCTCGGCCGCTGGCCGGCCCAACGCTTCTGGCAGCGATCCCGGCCTCAGCAGCGGTCACCGAACTGGTAAAAGCCGCCAGGCTAACCAACATCAAGATACCCATCCGCCTGATCAATACCTCAGTCCTTTCTGTCAACACAGACATCTGTCGCATGCACATCCTTCGCGCAGCCGATGTCACGTCGCTGTCAGAAAGCTGCCACGCAGCCGTTCAGCATGATGTTCGTCATCGCCATCTTGCGACATCGGCTTCTACCGTGCCGCGCCACCGGAGACCGATCCTGAGGACGAACGGTTAGTCCGGCCCGCGCTTACCGTCTACCAATTAGCCAACTGAGAAGGAGAACCCTGATGACCGCTGTCACCGATTCTGGCACCACGACCGTCCCGCCAGCCCTTGACGGCTGGATCGCCGGGACCTGGGTCATTGACCCCGCCCACTGCGCGGTGAGCTTCAGCGTCCGGCACTTGATGAGCCGGGTACGCGGAACCTTCAACGACGTGAGCGGGCAGATCGTCACAGGTCCCGACCCGTCCCAGTCCAGAGCCACAGCGGTTATCGCGACGGCATCGGTGAGCACGGGAAACGACATGCGCGACGGGCACCTGCGGTCGGCCGACTTCTTCGATGCCGAACGGTTTCCCGTGATGACGTTCGCCAGCAGGGCCGTGCGGCCGACGGCGAGCTCGTGGGTGCTGGCGGGTGAGCTGACGATCCGGGACGTCACCCGTCCGGTTGATCTGGAGGTGGAATTCCTCGGCACCGACCCGGCGGGGCTGCAGGGAGAACCGCGGATCGGCTTCTCGGCCCGGGGAGTCATCAGCCGCAGTGCCTTCGGGATCACTTTCGGGCTCGTGGAGGGGGCCAGGATCGTCGTGGGCGACCAGGTGGATATCGTCCTGGACATCCAGGCCTTCGACGCGGCCATGCTTCCCCGGGAGTGACAGCCTCAGATGCGGCGGGGTGAATGTGCCATCGTCCCCCTTGTAGGGGGAGCGATGGCACATTCACCCCGTTCAGATCCAGCCGGCGTTGCGCGCGATGCGGATGGCGTCAATGCGGTTGCGTCCGCCGGTCTTGGTGATGGCGTTGGACAGGTAGTTGCGGACGGTGGTCGGTGACAGGTGCAGCAGGGCGCCGATCTGCTCGGTGCTGATACCGTCGGCGGCCGCGCGGAGCACATCGCCTTCGCGGGTGGTCAGCGGGCTGCTCCCGGTCTCGAGCGCGGCGGCGACGAGGTCGGGGTCGACGACTCGCTCGCCCTTCGCTACCCTTCGGATGCCGTCGGCGAGCGTGGCGGCGGGCGCGTCCTTGACGATGAACCCGCGGACATGGACCTTGAGCGCCCGCAGCAGGTTCCCCGGCTGACTGAGCCCGGTGAGGATCAGCGTCCTGCACTCGGGAATCGCCTGGTGCAGCTGTTCCGCGGCGCTCAGGCCGTCCGTCCCCGGCAGGTCGATGTCCAGGACCGCCACGTCCGGACGGGTGCGCAGCGCGGCCGCCACGATCTCGTCGCCGCGGTCGAGTTCGGCGACGACCTCCATCCCCTCTTCCAGGGACAGCAGGGCGACGAGCGCCTCGCGGATCATGTGCATGTCCTCGGCGATCAGGATCCGGATCATGGCGTGTCCTCCGGAATCGCGACCTGGAGCCGGAACTCGCCCGGCTCGCTGTGGCTGCCAATGCCGAACGCGGTGCCCCCCAGCTCGGCGGCCCTGGCGGCCAGCCCGGCCAGCCCGGTGCCCGCCGTGGACGGGCCTGCCGTGGACGGGAAAGGCGCGCCGTCGTTGACGATCTCCAGCCGCACCAGGCCACCCTCTCGCCAAGCGCGGATCGCGCAGGTCGTCGCCTCGCTGTGCCGCAGCACGTTGGTCGCTCCCTCGCGGATCGCCCAGGCGAGGGCCGCGTCAAGGGCCGGCGACAGGTCCGGTACCTCCACCGACACCGACACGCTGATCCCAGCCGCGCGGAGCACCCCGGCCGCCGATTCGGCCTCCGCGGCCAGGGCCACGTCGTGTTCGCCGCGCGTGACGGCCCGCATGTCACGCAGCGCTGTGCGGGCCAGGTCGGTGAGGCTCTCGATCTCGCGCTGGGCCGCGCCGCAGTCGCGGGGCAGCAGGCGGACCGCGAGGTCCCCTTTGAGGGACACCGCGGAGAGGCTGTGGCCGAGCAGGTCATGCAGATCGCGGCGGACGCGAAGCCGCTCATGGTCGAGTGCCTGCTCCGCGATCTCGGTACGGGCCGCGAACAGGTCACCAAGGATGCCCACCAGCCGGGCCGACCCCCACAGCGCTATGCCGCCTGTCACCATGAGCGCGGCGTAGTAGCAGGTGAAGAAGATGGACTGCGGATAGGCGAAGCCGGTCTGGTGGTCGTGGACGCCGCCCAGGACCGCGACCGCGGCGACCGAGACGGTCACGACCCAGGTCGCCAGCCGACGCGGCAGCAGCATCATCGCGGACGCGATGGTGAACCACTGCATCTGGGTATCCCAGTCGGAAAAGGGGATCCAGGCGGCCGGGAGGTAGGTGCTCGCGATCACCGCGGCGAACGTCAGCGGCCAGCCCCGAGGGCGCTCGCCACGGACAGCGGCCAGGCTGTGCCGGAGCTGAAGTCCGCCCGCGGCGACGGCGATCAGCGCGAAGAACACCCTTTCCGCCAGCGGCGTGCCGGGGAGCCTGGTGATCGTGACCACAGGGGTGAACGCCACGAAGGGCAGGTGGACGGCGGTGAGGATCCAGGTCGCCCGGCGGACCGTCCACAGCGGGAACCCTGGTGCCGTGGCCAGCGTGACGTCATGGTTCATGACACTGTGACCTCCATTGAGGTCACAGGCTGGCCATCGACCTGGATCTCCAGCTGGACCCGGCCGTCGGATGCGGAAAGCGCCAGGACACAGGTCCGGGCGGACTCCTCGCGCAGCAGCCGCGCCGTCATCGACCGCAGCGGCGACCGGAAACCGGTGCTGGCGACGGCCGGGGGCTGACCGGCGGGCAGCGCGAGCCGGGTGCGGATGCCGGCGGCGTTGAGCAGGGCGGCCGCGGTTTCAAGCTCGGCGAGCAATGACGGCTGATGCAGGCCGCTGAGGATACGCCGGGTCTCGCCGAGCGCGCCGCGTGAGGTCTCGATCAGCGTCCCGAGTTCCGCGTCCGCCGCCTGCGGGCGGGCTGGCGCCAGCGCCGCGGCGCGCTCGCCGCGGGCCACGATGGAGCCAAGCGCGGCGCCTATCGTGTCGCGCAGCCGGATATCGACGCGCAGCCGCTCGCGCAGCACCGCGTCATCGGCCAGCTCGCGCCTGGCCGCGTCAAGCTGGCGGACCGCGCGGACCAGCCAGACGGGCACGAACACCGCGGCCGTACGCCACAGCAGGTCCAACGCGAAATACGACGGCTCGGACGCGACATCAGGAAAGTCGGGCGCGGGGAACGCCAGCGCGAGCGGCGCCTGGGCAACAAGCAGGATCGCCGTCCCGGCCAGCGACCAGCGCCAGGGCAGCGTGGTGAGCAGGCAGACCGCGAGGGCGAACGACGTCGGCAGCCACCAGCCGCCCGCCAGCGGCACGGCCCCGACGATCACGACTGTCAGCGCCGCGAGTGACCATCCCGCCGCCGGCAACCGAAGCCCGCGGATGAAAAAGAAGACGTGCCGGAGATAGAGCGGGGTGTAGACAACGGTGGCCGCGACGGCCCACCAGCCTCGGCTGAACCCTGGGCTCGATGAAACAAGCACACCGACCGATATAAGGGGGAAAATCATGCAATATGCAGCGATACCGGCAGGGGTTAGCCGGGTAAGCAAGGCGGATCGCGTGCTGTCGGTCACGCTAGCCACCGTTTCAGGGCTGGAGTCGGTGCTCCGCAAGCGTAGGACCGGACGGGACGGAACGGCAACAATCGAAGCAGGGGCGGCCTGCTGCAACTGAGTGGCCATCCGCTCCACCTTTCATAACCGGCTCGGCTATCGTGCCGCCCCGGGCCGGAAGCCGGTAGATGCGCATGTGGCCGGATCATGATGACAAATGTCATCATGATCCGGCCGTCAGCCGCTCATGTTTCCCTCCGCGCCAAGGCCTCGCTGCGCTCGGCCGGCTTGGGGCCACGGCGGGAACTGCCGCCCCTCCGCGACGGCAACCGCCGCGGCGCTCGCTTCCGCTCGCTCATGAGCGGCCTACCAGAATCGGGACCAGCACGGCGGCGTCGGGCGAGCCGAGGCCGGTCACCGGGTCCCAGCCAGGTCCCGCCTGGTAGCCGGTGTACGTGATGCCGTTAATGACCACCGTGTTGTTCCCCGTGGTGACGTCGTGGAAGGCCCGGCCGTAACGAGGGTCCCGGGCGATCCGGTAGAGGGCCGGATTGACGGAGCCCAGGTCGTGGCCGGCCAACTGGTCCGCATCAGCCATCAGCCCGCCCCAGAGCGGGGTGGCGGCACTGGTGCCGCCGGCCGACAGTAGTTCGTAGGTCCCGCCGCCAGCGTCCCTGACCAGCGCCAGGCCCGTGCTGGCGTCGCCGGACACGTCGGGCACGCCTCGGGTGGCCTCGGTACCGGGGACGCCAACCTGGTAGGCGGGGCGCGCGAAGATGCCGCTGAACCCGCCGCCTGAGGCGAAGCTCCCCCCTCGCACCACCTGGTTCCAGGCCGTCTCCCCGACGTAGGACCCGCTCTGCGAGCCGACGGTGAGCGCGGTGCCGCCGACGCTCAGCACGAACGGGTCGGAGGCGGGCAGGCTGACCTCCTTGACCGGCGTGACCCCCCACCGGTAGACGTCGCTTGCCGCCCCCGAGTCGCCACTGGCGGCGACCACCGTCACATGCCGGGCCGCCGCTTCCCGGAGGATGCGCTCCATATCGGCAACCTGGGCCGGTGAGAAGAAATGCTCGCCGACTGCCCCGCTGAACGAGACCACATCGGTGTCACGAATCGCGAGCGGCAGGGCCGCGAGCATCCCGGCGACCGCGTTGGCAGGGGTGTCCTGCGGGGTGCTAGGCATCAGGACCACGCGCAGTCTGGCCCCGGGAGCGACCGCGTGCACGATCTCGGTGTCTATGACCTCCTCGAGGCTCGCCGTCCAGGGCGAACTCGCGTCGGCCAGCGTGGTCACCACGCTGATGTGTGCCGGGGACAAGTGGAACAGGCCGTCGAAGGTGGCCAGGTCCTGGCGGATGTCGGTCACCTGCGGAGGTGAGGTCACCGGGCCCGCGGCGTAGACAATCACGGTCACGGTCTTGCCGCGGCCGTCGATGCCGCGGTCGAGCAGAGGCTGAATGTCGTAGGCGGTCCGGAACTGCTGGGGGGTATAGCAGCCGGGCGGGCTGGCGGCCAGGCAGTCATTGCCGGCCGGTCCGGCGAGCGCGGAAACCGGAGCGGCTGCCATCAGCAGGCCGAGGACCGCGCCGCAGACGACGAGTCGCGTCATTTCCGCGACCCGTTCTGCGATCCCCGGATCGGTGTTCCCGTCGGCGTGATGTGTACGGCGGGCTGGCGAGAGGTGCTGCCGCAGGTCAGGCGAGCGCCATCCGTGATCAGCAGCATCCTGGTGTACCTGGGGAACAGGCCAATGCTCAGCCGCGTCCCGGGCGGCATCGCCTGGCCGTTGATCACGATCACGTCCGATCCGTCAGCCAGGGTCGACGGGTGCACGACCTGGTCGAAGCCGTTTGCGCCCGGCGCGGAACGGCAGAAGGTACCGACGGTGACCAGGGCCGGTATGCGGTGCCGCGCCAGGGCCTCGCGCAGGGCGCTGGCATCCAGCCGCGGGTACCGCGGACCCTTGTGCAGGGTCAGCGTGGTGCTGTCGCCCGGGCCGTCGGTCACCGAGAACGCGGCGAGCCGGACCGTACCCGTGCCCCGTGGCGGCGGGTTGCCGGAGCGGGCCGGCGCCGGTCCGCCGAGGGTCAGCGTCATGGCCACCGCCGTGCCCGCCGCCGCGGCGGCGGCCGCTGTCAGCCCGGATAGCCGGCGGCGCCGGCGGACACGGCTTGCGGCGAAGAGGTTCTCCACCGGCACGTCCATACGCAACCCGGAGAAAGATTCACGGACGTGGCACATGATGTCGTTTTGATAATTCATCGAATTACCTCCGTTGTGCTGGTATTTGTCTTGGCGGGTGGGAGATCCCGGCGTAGCGCCGCCATAGCGCGGGACAGGTGCGCCATCACCGTCCCCGGCGCGATTCCGATGACCTTCGCGGTCGTCTCGGTATCGAGGTCGAGGAAGATCCGCAGCGCGAGCACCTCGCGCTGGCGGGCCGGCAGCCGCCGCAGCGCCGCCAGCAGCGCGGGATCCACGCCGCCGCCCAGCGCGGCCGGCGCGGCCGCATCATGATCGGCGAGGGGCACCTCCCGGCGCCGCCGCCGCCACCATGACACCCCGAGGTTCAGCGCGGTCCGCACCACCCATGCCCGCGGGGCGGCGTGTCGGCGCACCTTGCCCCAGGACATCCACGCCCGGGTAAAGGCCTCGGCGAGGAGTTCCTCAGCCACCTGGCGGTCACCGGTGACCGCGGTCACCGCCTTAAGACAGGAATCCCTGCTGGCCCGGTAGAAGTCCGCGAACTCGTCCTGTTCGTGCCTCATACCCTGCAAACGCGCCAGCCGGCCGATCCACTTACCTCCACGGGCTAGGCGCTAAGCGCCCGGGTCAGCCCGATACCGGCACCGAAGCGGCGAAGATCTCCGAGTTCGGCGATCCGCCGACCGCGCCACCCCAGCTGAGCATGAGCTGGCGCTTACTGCCCGGCCACGTCGAGATGCCGAACGTGTCACCAGGCCAGATCGACGCGTTGCCGTACCTGACGGAAACCCGTCGCGGGCTGGTCAGCCAGCCGCGGGTGATCGAGAAGGTCCGCAGGTACTCGGCGTACCCACCGGGCGCGTTGTCGGCCAGCCAGCCCACGTACGCGACCCCGGGCGCGCTGCCGCCGGCGACCTCGACAATGTGCGTCGCGTTGTCGTTGTCCGGTGTCACGCGGACCGGCGCCGACCAGTTCGCGCCGTGATTCGTTGAGTAGGACACCCAGCCGACGTCGTCGCTCACCCCCTGGGTGTCCCAGGTGATGTACAGGTTCCCGGCGGCATCGGCGCCGATCGCGCCATCGATCCACCACTCCGCGAGCGACATCGTGCCGACTGAGGCACCCACCTGAACCGGCGGCGACCAGGTCCTGCCGCCGTCGGCCGACGAGGTGAAGTACATATTCGCCGGGTTCATGGCGTACGTCTTGAGGTTGTAGATGTTGTAGCCCTGGTAGGCCAGGTCGACGCGGCCGTCCGGCTCGACCACCATCGGCGCGCTGTCGCCGCCGCTGGCCGGGAAGCCAGGGCTGACATGCACGATCGGACCCCAGGTCCGGCCGTAGTCGGTGGACTTCTGGACCACGACGTTCAGGTCGCCGGTGGCGAACGCACAGCTGCCGCCTGGTGTGCAGATGTCCGTAACGAGGCTTGCGCTCGGGCCATAGTCCCAGGTCAGATACACCACACCGTGTGCGCCAGCGGCGGTGAAGTCGCGGTCACCCCAGTTGTTCTGATCCGGCGGAGTCAGCGTCGCCTGCTGGCTGAAGGTCCGGCCATGGTTGAACGAGGTGTCGACGACCGGGAAGGTGTGGGTGCTATCGGAGTTCATGAACGACACGTAGAGCACACCGTCGGTCGACACGGAGACCGCCGGGTCCCAGGAGCCCCCGGCCGATCCGGCCATCACCACCGGCGCGGTCCAGGTGCGGCCTTTGTCGGCGGACCGGGAGAACCCGATGCTGTTGTTGCATCCCATCCACGCTTCGTACGCGAAGTTACGCCAGGTCGCCTGCTCCACCTCGGCGTTCTGGCCGCTGCAGGCGTGGCTGATATCGGTGATCGGAGTGCCGACCGTGGCGGCCGTGGCGGTCGCGCCGGCCGTGGCGGCCGGGGACGCTACTGCGGTGAACAGGAGTGCGGCGGCCGAGGCAACGCCGATAGCGGAGAACTTCCGGAACATCTACCAGCCTCCAGCGCGCTGTCCCTCTGTTCGTCTGTTCGCCACACCCTATAGCTCAGGTCCAGACAGATACGGACACGTTCTGGAAACAAAATGGCGATCCGGCCCACCGCTGGGCATTGGATTCGTGTCGTTGCCGCCGGTGGTATCGGGCCCGGTCCTCTGGCCGCATCGGTCGGTCCGCAAGACAGGCCGCATCGGCCCCGTTCGCAGACAGGCTTGGCATGCGAGCGTAGGTTTCCGCGGAAGCGTCTTGTGAAACCACGCACAAGACGCTTCCGCGGAAACGTCGTGTCGTTGCCGCCGGTGCGCGCTAGCGGACGAGCAGGTACTGGCGGCGCCCAACCTGGATGTCGATCCCGGGGACAGCATCGTTTGCCCCCTCCGCGACACCACTGCTGACTGGCCCGGATGACTCTAACGCTCAGCGGCATGAGGGGGCGGCTTGACCGCGTGACCAGATTTGACTGGGGATTTGCTCCGTACTCCCGATGTGCCCGGTTTCCGGTACCGAAGGATGTGGAAGGAAAGGGCTTCGCGGAAGAGTGGGCGCCGGTTTCCGGTGCCTTTCTTTCCGGGTGGCCCCGATCTTCCAGCAAGGTGAGCGCCTGCATGCCCGCAATATGGCGATACGCGCAATTTCTAAGGGCTTTCCAAGGGCGACGGCGGAGCAAAGGCGCCTCCGCCGAATGACATAAACCTGCTTTATCCAGAAATATCCGCATGTACCCGCTATAGGCGGCCCGCACCCTCTATTCGGCAATTATGCATGCCGGGGGGCCGCTGGCCGACGGATTGCGGGCCGCATGCCGACTCGAACCGCGCGAGGGCTGCCACGCGAGCCCGGGGGCACCGCATCCACCCGACCGCCAGGCCGGCCCCGGTGGTGGTGTTCGATGGGAACACAAGACCACTCACGAGGTCCTGACGACGAAAGCAGCGATCCTCATGACAGCCTCCGAGCGCACTGGATTGATCGGCCCGGCCGATGTCAAAGCGGCGGTTAGCCGCACCGCCGGGCGCATCCGCCCGGTGATCCTCGCCGATGCCGACCCCGGCACAGCCAGCCCAGCCGACACAGCCGGCACAGCCGCCACGGCCGATGCCGGCACGGCCGGCACGGCCGGCACGGCCGGCACCGCGCGGCTTCAGCTGGCGCTGGAATACATGCAGCACTCCGGCTCGTTCAAAGCGCGCGGCGCCGCCAACCTCGCCGCCGCCCACCTGGAGGACGGCACCATGCCCGCCGAGGGCATCGTCATCGCCTCCGGCGGAAACGCGGGGCTGGCCTGCGCCTGGGCGGCCCGCAGCACCCGGACGAAGGCCACCGTGTTCCTCCCCGAGACCGCGCCGCCGTTCAAGGTGGCCAAGCTACGCGGTTACGGGGCGGACGTGCGCCTGGCAGGCCAGGAATACGCCGACGCTCTCGACGCGTCGGTCCGGTACGCGGCCGACGCCGGGGCGCTGCTTTCCCACGCCTACGACAACCCGCTGATCGCCGCCGGGGCGGGCACGCTCGCCGCCGAGATCATCGAGGCCGCGCCTTCGGTAGACACGATCATGGTCGCGGTCGGTGGCGGTGGCCTGTTCTCCGGCACCGCCGCCGCGGTGCAAGGCACCGGAATCCGGGTGGTGGCCGTCGAGCCGGAACGGTGCCGGGCGCTGAACGCCGCGCTGGAGGCGGCCGGACCGGTCGACGTGCCCGTGGACTCAATCGCCGCCGATTCCCTCGGGGCACGACGCTGCTCCCAGATGGCCTACGAGCTGGCATGCCGCCCGGAGATGACGTCAGTGCTGGTGTCCGATGAGGCGATCGTGGCCGCCCGCCAGACGCTGTGGGATCACCGCCGGGTCGTTGTCGAGATGGGCGGCGCGGCCGCACTGGCCGCGTTGCTGTGCGGGGCTTATGTGCCCGCCCCGGATGAACACGTCGTGGTCGTGCTGTGTGGCGCCAACACCGACCCCGGGGAACTGGTCCGCTGACGAGCAACCACCGCCGTTCGCATGGCAGTGATCTGACAGCATTATGACAGCGCTCGCGGAGACGCTTGTCACATGGCCAGACGAATGTTCTCGAGGGCATGCCTTACCGCCGCCGTCAGCATGCTGACGCTGGGCCTCGTCGCGCTCGGTACGGGCACCGCCCGGGCGCAGGCGCACCCGGATGTGCGGAGCGCGCCGGCCAAGGTGCTCTCCCATACGGCCGGGCCGCGCGGCGCGGGAACGGCCGCGAACTCGCAGTCCACCAACTGGTCCGGCTACGTGGCCAACACCGGCACCTACACCAGCGTGAGTTCCAGCTGGGTGATGCCGACGGTCTCGTGTACCGCCACCGGGATCGTCTCGTTCGAGATCGGACTGGACGGATGGGGCGATTCGTCCGTCGTGGAGAACGGCACCGCGGTGGACTGCAGGAGCGGGTCGCCGCGGTACTACGCCTGGTGGGAGCTGTATCCGACGAACTCGGAACAGGACTACAGCGTCACCGTACAGCCCGGCGACAGCCTTGCCTCGACGATCACCTACGGGAGCGACGGCCAGTACCATCTGGCGCTCAGCGACAGCACCCAGGGATGGACCGAGAACACCACGGTCGCCGCCCCGTCGGGAGCCAAGAACGCCAGCGCGGAGATCCTCACCGCGCTGCCTTCGATCAACGGCAGTACGAGCCCGCTCCCCCAGTTCACTCCCGTGCACTTCACCGGCTCAACCGTCAACGGGGGCACGCTTCAGGCCGCTGGCGCCCAAGCCCTCGACCTCGTCAACAGCGGCGGTACCGTCATCGACACGACCGGCCCGGACGACACGTCCGGCGACTTCGCGGTGTACTACGGCAGCAGCCCTCCGAACAGCACGCCGCTGACCGCCCTCCAGGCCAGCAACGGTGATCTGTGGACCTACTCGCCGTCGGCAAGAAGCGACCTCGCGCTGGGCATGGCCGCAGGCACCAGCCCGGCCATCGCGGGACTGGCCGACGGTAGCTATGAGATCGCGTTCCAGGCCAACACCGGCTACCTGTGGACCTACTCGCCCTCCGCCGGTGCCGGCCTCGGGCTGGGCATGGCGGCCGGCACCAGCCCGGCCATCGCCGGATTGAACGGCGGCGGGTACGTCATCGCCTTCCAGGCCAACACCGGCAGCCTGTGGATCTACTCGCCGTCGACCGGTGCGATCAACACCGGCCTGGGCATGGCCGCGGGCACCAGCCCGGCCATCGCGGGACTGGCCGACGGTAGCTATGAGATCGCGTTCCAGGCCAACACCGGCTACCTGTGGACCTACTCGCCCTCCGCCGGTGCCAGCCTCGGGCTGGGCATGGCGGCCGGCACCAGCCCGGCCATCGCCGGATTGAACGGCGGCGGGTACGTCATCGCCTTCCAGGCCAACACCGGCAGCCTGTGGACGGTTTCCTCGCTGTCTTCGGGGACCGACCTGAGTCAGAGTATGAAGGCGGGCACCAGCCCGTCCATCGCGGTCTCACCGACCGGCGAATACCAGGTCGCGTTCCAGGCGGCCACGGGTGACCTGTCGACCTACTCGTCGACGACCGGGGCGAACGCACTCGGGCTGGGCATGGCCGCGGGCACCAGTCCGGCCCTCGCGGTCTCACCCGCCGGCGGATTCGAGATCGCGTACCAGGCCGGCACGGGCTACCTGTCGACCTACACGTCCGCGGCGGGCATGACGAGCAGCGGGCTCAGCATGCTGTCGGGCACCGATCCCGCCGCCGAGGGCTGACGACCGCGGCGGGACGGGGCGGGACGGGGCGGGGCCCGGGCGGGGGGCCCGGAGCGGCGGGCCCGGAGCGGCGGGACGGGGACGGCGGGGGCGGG
>JAFARZ010000222.1 GCA_019245115.1 Streptosporangiaceae bacterium
TTCTCCAACACCCCCCGCAACCACGTATCCCCCCACCACGCCGCCAGACCCCGCCACCGCAAATCCGGATATTTCAGTACATGAACCTGAGTGAGCGCGGGATCCTAACCGGATCAATGCCACAACCACCCGGTCCTGACCGGTTGAATGCCACATTCATCCGACAGAAGCGAACCCCATGGTTGTCACATCCATGGCGTCCTGACCCCTTGAATGTGACATTCAAGGGGTTGCTCCAGGGGGCGACGGCACTGCTGGAGGGGTGGGTGGGGATGCTGTGATCGGGGTTGAGTTGCTGAAGTTGTTCCGGCGGTCGCGGACGTGGATCAGCGTGACGCTGATCTGCGGGCTGCCGTTCGCGGTGGCGGTCTTCATCGCGATCACGCACCTGGCGCCACCGCCCGGGCAGGGCAGCGCGTTCCTGTCCGCGGTGCTGTCCCAGGGGGCGCTGTTCCCGGCGGCGGCGCTGGCCATCGTGCTGCCGGTCTTCCTGCCCGTCGCGGTCGCGGTCGTCGCCGGTGATTCGATCGCCGGCGAGGCGGCCATCGGGACGCTTCGCTACCTGCTGGTCCGGCCGGTCGGCCGGACCAGGCTGCTCGTCGCCAAGCTGCTGTCAATCACCACCTATGTACTGCTCGCGGTGCTGGCCGTGGTCCTCACCGCCTATGCCACCGGAGTTCTGCTGCTCGGTCCGTCCCGGGCCGCCGCGGTCGGGCAGGCACCGCGCGGCCTCGACACCACCGGCCCCGGCGGGACAAGTATCCCGCCGGGAGCCATCGGCCCGGTGGTCCCTGGCACGGCCAACGGCGGCGGCGCGGTCCAGTCCGGCGGGGCCGTCACCTCGCTGTCCGGCACGCCGTTGACCACGCTCCAGTTGCTGGAGCGGATCATCGGCGCGATGGCCTTCATCACCGTCTCCATGCTGGGCGTCGCGGCGATCGCGCTGTTCCTGTCGACGATCACCGACTCGGCCCTCGGCTCGGCCCTGGGCGCACTCGCCGCGCTGGTGGCCAGCGAAGTGCTGGTGACGCTGAACGCCGCGACGGTCATCCAGCCCTATCTGCCCACGAGGTACTGGCTGGCCTGGGTCGACTTCTTCCGCCAGCCCATCTTCTGGCGGGATATCCAGCGGGGCTTCGCCATCCAGGCTGTCTACGTAGCGGTGTTCCTGGCCGCCGCCTGGGCCAACTTCGCCACCAAGGACATCACGGCCTGAGCATGGCGCTGGTGCTGAAGTGGCTGGTCAGCATGCCGAACTGCTGCATCTCGTCCGCCACCCGCTGGACGGTGACCGCATCAATGTCGGGCACGGTGTTCAGCGGATAGCTCTCGATCGTCATCACCGCGGCGATGGCGGGCGGCACGGTATACGGAGCAGGCAGCTTCTCCATCGTCTGCTCGACCACGGAACGGTTCGTGTCCGCGATCTCCTGCCCCTGCCGCAGCGCGCCGAGGAACGCCGCGAGGGTGTGCGGGTGCCGCTGCGCCCACGTCTTGGTCACCACGTACCAGCCGACCGGGAAGTTCGTCGTCGCACCCTGGTCGAGATCGGCGAGCTTACGCAGGCCGAAATTGACCTGGTCAATACTGCCGAACGGCTCGGGCAGCCACGCCACGTCGATGGCGTGCTGCTTGAGCGCCTGCGCCATGCCCGGAAAACTTCCCTTGACCACCACGAAGTGCACGTCCTGCGGGCTGATGCCGTATGACTCCAGAACCGAGCTGATCAGCAGCGTGCCGATATTGTTCAGCGCGTTGACGCCGATGCGTTTGCCGGTCAGACGCGAGATGCTGGTGATCTGCGACTGGGGCAGGGTGTAGAGAGCCTGGTTGCCCGGCTCCATCTGCGAGCCTTCGGCGATGATCTCCAGGTTCGACTGGTGGCTGGCCTGGGCCTGGATGTAGGAAACCGAGTTCCCGCCGGTGACGTCATACGTGCCGTTGTTCTGTCCATTTGTGGCGTCGGCGCTGCTGACGATCGACTGGATGCTGACATCCAGTCCGGCAGCCCGGAACAGGCCCAGATCCTGGGCCACATACAGCCCTGCGTCGTCTCCGACGGGCACCGCGCCGACATTGATCTTCGTCTGCTCGAGGGCCGTTGACTTCACCGTGGTGCTGCCGCCGGATCCGCAGCCGACGATGAGCGCCATGAGCCCGGCGCAAACCCCACTCACCCCAAATTTGATCGCGCTCCCCACGCGGCCTCCTACTTTCTACGTTCGCGCGTCCTCCCGTTGCCACGCACCTTCAGGTTTCTTGGCTAATGAGAATAAGCTCCAGCGTGCCTGTTTTTCCGGAAAACTTGATATTTCTCCCCTTTGGGGGAGTATCGGGTCAGGTGCCCCGGGCCTCGAGGACGTGACACTGAGCCGACGTGGGGGCGGTCAGCTGGTGGCTGCCGATGGCTTGCAGGACGATGCCGATGACCAGGGGGGTACTGGGTAGCTGACCGTGCTGGATGCTGACGCCGGGACAGATGGACTGCAAGGGAACGTTGATCGCGCCGGCGAGGCGAGCCGAATCCGGTGGCTGGACCACCTGATCATCGGTGGTCCACAGCGACAGCCAGGGCGGACGGCTGGCAGTCGAAGTGCCCAGCAGGCGGTCGAGCAAGGCGCTGCCGGGCACCAGTTGCTCGCAGGCGACCGGGCATTCGCCCGGCACGTAAGCCTCGCCCAGCGCGGCGAGGCTCGTGCCGTGCAGCGGGGAGCCGAGCGTGATGATGTCGCGGGCCTTGGCCACGCCGCCGTACTCCACATCCCACAGCCAGGCCACCACCCCGCCGGCCGAGTAGCCGATCACGGTGACCGGGCCCGACCCGCCTACCAGCGCCCGGTTTACGTAGCCGTTCAGCACATTCGCCTGTACCTGCAGGTCACCGGTGCCGTTTCCGGCGAGCTGAACCACGGTCGCGGTGCGGCCCGCTGCCCTGATCTTCGCCGCGAGGACGCTCAGCGAGCCGGTGCTTCCGCCGTATCCGGGTACCAGGAGGACATCACCGGGACGATCTTCGGCGATCTTGGCCACTGCCGGGCTCCCGCTGGTCGCGCGCACTGCGCCGGCCACCGCGGCCACCGCGATGACCACGGCCAGGACAGCGAAGAGCATCCGGCGTCGCAAGCTCAGTGCACTCCACCGGCCACGCAACCAGGCGATCGCACGCATCCATCCATCATCCCTCCGCGCCAAGGCTCCTTTGCCCTCCGCCAAGGCCTCGCTGCGCTCGGCCGGCTTGGGGCCCGGTGTTTTCCTGCCGCGCCAAGGCCTCGCTGCGCTCGGCTGGCTTGGGGCCACGGCGGGAATTGCCGCCCCTCCGGGACGGCAACCGCCGCGGCGCTCGCTTCCGCTCGCGCGTCGTCGCACCGCGTTGCTCCAAACGTGCGGGCCCGGGCTGCGACGTCAGGACTTCGCGCACGAAACCGACGTTTTGGTGCCCGCTTTATCCGTATATAAGCGATATGAGACGTAGGTTTCATGCGCATAGTCGGCGGGGTGGCGGCGTGGCGGCGTGGCGAAGGGGGGCGGGGGTGACGAAGTAGGCCGAGGGGCAAAGGGGACGGGGGTGGCAGAGGGGAGCGAGGGTGGCGAACAGGACGAAGGAGGCGGGGGTGGCGAAGGAGGCGGGGGTGGCGAAGAAGGCGGGGGGTGGCGGGGCTAGGCGTGGGCGGGGAGGTGGCGGGCCAGGCTCAGCACGTGGTCGCAGCGCTCGGCCACCTCGGGATCGTGGGTGGCGAGCACGAGCGCCCCGCCATCGGCCGGCACGGCCAGCAACCGGGCCACGACCAGCTCGCGGGTCGCCGGATCCTGCTCGGCGGTCGGCTCGTCGGCGACGAGCAGTTCCGGGCCGGCCGCCAGGGCCCGGGCCACCGCCACGCGCTGCTGCTGGCCGCCGGACAGCTCCTGGACCAGGTGATCGGTGTACTCGCCCAGGCCCAGCTCGGCGAGCGCGGTCCTCGCGGCGATGATGGCCTGACCGGGGGCCATGCCCCCGGCGCGCAGGACGATCTCCACGTTCTCGGCCGCCGTCAGCAGCGAGACCAGCCCGTAGCCCTGCAGCACCGCGGCGGTGCCCGCGGGCAGCGTCCCGGCGATCACCGGCGCACCGCCGCGCAGCACCGTTCCGGCCGCGGGGGCCGTGATCCCGGCGAGGACGGACAGCAGGCTGGTCTTGCCGGACCCGGATGGACCGGTTATCGCCACCCGGTCCCCCGGCCGCACGGTCAGGCTGACGTTATCGAAGATCACCCGTCCGCCGCGCTCGAAGCGCAGCCCCTCGGCCTGGAGGAGGTTCATGCTCAGCTCCCCTCCGGGGGGATGCCATCCCCCCGGACCCCCCTGGCCTCCACGCGGGGATGGGCCAGGTCTTCGTCAACGCTGCCCGGGGTCACCCGGCGCAGCAGCACTCCATCCTCGGCGCGGCTCGCGGTGGCGAGGGAGCCGGGCGGGAACACGTCCATCAGGTCCGGCGGCAGCGTCACCGTGCCGTCCTTGCCGACCACCAGGAACTCGCGGCCGCCGTGGCCGGCCGCGCCCACCCGGCCGTCCCTGATCGTGACCGTCCGCCCCAGCGCGGCGGCGACCTCGGCGTCGTGGGTCACCGCGACAACCGTGGTGCCCAGGCTGACATTGGCCGCCTGGATCAGCTCGATCACGTCGGCGGCGGACCGCGGGTCGAGCTGGCTGGTCGGCTCGTCCGCGAGCAGCAGCCGGGGTCCGTTGGCCAGCGCCACCGCGACCGCGAGCCGCTGCTGCTCACCGCCGGACAGCAGCCCGGCCACCTGGTGCGCCACATGCGCCAGGCCCACTCGCTCCAGCAGGTCCGCCGCCCGACGACGCTTGACCTTGCGGCTGCGCCGGGTCGGCGCCTGAGCGAAGAGCACGTTTCCCATCGCCGACAGGTTGGCTAGCAGGTTCCGGCCCGGGTTCTGCAGCAACAGCCCCACCTCGCGCAACCGGAAGCTGCTCAATGCCGGACTGCTGAGCCCGGACAGCACCCGACCGTCGATCTCGACCGTGCCCGCCGTGGGCTTCAGCAGGCCGGCAAGGTGCCACAGCAAGGTGGTCTTCCCGGCGCCGGACGGACCGAGCAGCGCAACCATCTCGCCCGGATCGATGGTGAGATCCACCCCGCGCAGCGCGGCGACCTCGTTGCCCGGGGTGCCATATACGTGGACGAGGTTCTCGCAGCTGACGGCGAGCGCGCTGTCCAGGCTGGTCATACCGCGGCCTCCCGAAGCAACTCGGGCCGGACCGACCGGATCAGCGCCACGGCGGCGACCGTGGCGGGGACCGCCAGCACGGCGACGGCGATGACCAGCCAGATGAGGATCTGCGCGGCCGGCGGACCGAACACCAGTGGCGGCGCGGCCGGCGAGGTGACGAACACCGGCAGGTTCCGCAGGACCAGGGCGGCCGATCCGAGCCCGGCTATGACGCCCGTTACCGCGCCGAAGCCCAGCACGGTCGCCTGCTCGATCAGGACCGACGTCCGCAACGACCGGCGCGGCACGCGGCCCGCGACCAGAGCCGCGTACTCGTAGCGGCGCCGACGGCCGGCCTGGTACAGGCTCAGCACCGCGGCACCGGCGGCGAGCAGCACCGCGGCCACCGCGGTGGCCAGGAACAGCACGCTGGCCAGTGCCGGACCTTGCCGCATGAGAAGCGCTGCGGCGTCCGACGCCACCGCCACGCCGTCGACCTTCACGCCGGCCGCGACCAGCTTGGCGCGTATCGCGCTCAGCGAACCCTGCGCGACCCACACCTCCTCGGACACGTTACTGGCATCGGCAAAGCTGGCGGCACGTTGCGCATACGTCCGGTCCACGATGATCCCGGTAGCGGGCGCGCCGGGCAGGGCGGCCGCGAGAGTAAGCGGCCGCACCAGCAGTTGCAGGCCGTCGAGGCCCACCGTCGGGAAATCGCGGAGGCTGCCGGTGAGCTGGCTGGAGATCAGCGCGGGCAGCGGATCAGGCACGTCCTGCCGGTGCAGGGCCGGGCTGCACGACGCGGCTGAGGTGAACGACCACCGCAAACCGCCTCCCTCGTCCTGGACCTGGCCGGTAGTGCCCGGGCAACCGGCCGCGACCTCCGAGCCCCCGGCCCAGCCGACGGCAGCGGCCAGCGCCGCCGGCACCGGTTGCCATGCCGCACCGGTCTGCACCGACAGACGGGACAGCGTGAGGCTGCCCTGGAAGCTGCCCGACGGCCCGTCGATGCTCACCATCGTCACCCGGCACGGGCACCCGGTGAGCGCGCCGGAGAGCACGCCCTGGTGCAGGGCGCCGAGGCTGACCGGGGTCTGCCCGCCATCCGGCGACGCTTCCTCGTTCACCCAGATCGTCAGGTCAGCCCCTTTCGGGACGCCGGTCTGGCTGGTGACCTGGACGCGTACGGCCTGGGCCGCGGCGGGGAACGTTATCGTCGGGGCGGCCGATGGGGCAAGCGCCGCGGCAAGCGAGGCGGGCGGCCGGCTGACGAATCCGGACTGCCACGCCGCCACTCGCGCGAACCGCTGCGGCTGGACGGCCAGCAGCACCGCGCCGCTCGCCGTGTCGCCCTCGAAGCGGTCGACCGCCGCGGCCTGGTCACCGCCCGGATCGACGCGGTCAACGATCGTGCCCAGATCCTGCCCGGCTGGAGCGGTCACGGTCAGCACCGCCGGGGCACCGGTCTGAGCCGCGGCGACCCGGTCGACGTTGCGCTGATCCACGGCGAAGGCCGCGACGGCGAACGTGGCAAGCGCGAACGCCGCGGTGAGCACGATGGTGGTTCTCGTCCCGCCAGGTCGGCGGGCTATGTGCCGTACCGCGAGGAACAGCGCGGTGCCGCCACGGCGACGGCTGACCGACGCGGCGAAACCGCATGCGGCCGGGAGCAGGCGTGACGTGATCACCGCGGCGGCCAGGCCGAGCAGCCCGGGAACGAGCAGCCCCACCGAGCCCGATCTGGCCGACGTCACATCGCCGCCGATGAACAGTTCGGCCAGGCCAGCCACAGCGCCGGTGAGCAGGACCGCGTCGAGAACCCAGCCCCGGTCCGCGCCGCCGCGGACGGTGTGCTGCCACTGGAGGGTGACCGGGCGGACCAGCGCCCGCCGCGCGGCGAGCACGATGGCCGCGAACCCGCCGAGTATGGCGGCCGCGCCCGCCGCCACCGCGAGCCCCGTCAGGCTCACCGGCGTGCCGGGTCGCAGCAAGATCCGGCTGAGGCCGACGGTGGCCCCCCAGCCCGCGAGCACACCAGCCGGGAACCCGGTGGCGAGCAGCGCCGCCGGTTCGGACAGGCCGAAGGCGATGGTCCGCAGGCGGCCGTGACCGCGCAGCTTGGCCAGCGCGATTTCGTCGGCACGCGCCTCGGCGGCATCGACCGCGATGAGGAACAGCAGCAGCCAGGCCAGGAGCAGCACCTGACAGGTGATCAGGAAGACCGGTACGTCGAGCGTCCGCCAGGCCGTGGTGATCTGCGCGGTGAGCTGCGGGATCGTGCTGCTCATGCTCGCGTTCGTGCTTTGCAGGCCCGGGTCGGTGAGCAGCTCGTTGACGGCCGCGGTCAGCGGAGCGAGGTCGCCTGCCCGCATCCCGCCGGGCGCGAGCACGTCCAGGACCGCGGCCTGACCCTGCGCGCTGACGGGCGCGCCGGCGAAGGTGGCCGGGGCGGTGAACATCGCGTCCCAGCGGCTCGCGGCGATGGCGGAATTCTGGTTCCCGGCGCAGGAGTCCTCGTACCCGAAATCGTCGCACGGGCCGACCAGCCAGTACGGTGAGTCGAGCTGCGAGATGGGCGGGACCGCGTACTCCCCCGTGACAGTGAAGCGGCCGTAGCCGGACGTAGAGGCGATCGTGTCACCCGGCCGGACATTACCCAGCCTGGCGAACGAGGTACTGACGAGCACCTGGCCGGCCGATCGCGGGCAGGAGCCGGTAACTATCGGAAGGTGCGCGCACTCATCGGTGTGCCAGGTGAGTGGGGTGAGGTGATCACCCGTGGTCACCTGCGCGAGTATCAGTTCGATCGAGGGCTGGAACAGCCGGTGCATAACCTCCGTGCCGCCCAGGTGGTACGCGAGGACACCAGTGACCTGAGAGTCCAGGGTGCCCGCCAGGCCGGCCACCGGCCCGCTGTTGGTGACCTCCACGGTCACATCGGTCGCCGCGGACGGCGCTCGGACGTTGTCCTGGAATATGGACTGCCGTGCCGCCGCGTCGTAGGCCGGCCCGGTACTCGCCGCCGCGGCCGCGACCGTCGCCACGAGCAGGATGCCGAGGCTGACCCCGGCCCGCCGTCGCATCCCGCGAAGCGTCCCCCCGAGCAGCCTCATCGGGGACCGCCCGCGGGAACGCCGGTGAGCCAGGCGACGGGCTGGCCGGGCGCGGTGACGTCGTGTACCTGCCCGGAGCGCAGGTCGATCACCGTCCAGCCATGCTGCAGCCGGTCCGCATCGGTGAGGCCTTTCGGGTTTGTGGTCCCCGAGTAGATCAGCTGATGTCCATCCGGAGACCACAGCAGCTGGTCGCACCCGAGGTCCTGATGCCCGCGCAGCGTGATCGTCCTCGTCGGCCCGCCCAGAGTCCAGATAGTCACGGCGGGCTCCTCCGGATCCGTCCGGAAGTCCCGGCATGAGGCTATCTGGCGGCCGTCCGGCGACCACTGCCTGTGGTCGCCGATCCGCAGTGGCACCTGAGCCACGATCTCGCCGGTCCGGGTGACCACGACCGTTGCCTGTTCTGCCGCCAGGTAGTCCGCCGCCGTCTGGGGAGTGCCCACGATGACGGTCACCGCCAGCAAGCTACCGCCGGGGTTCGGAGCCGCGGACAGCTCGAGCGGCGTAGCCGTCGATATTCCCAGGATGCGTCGCAGGGCGGCGGCGGTGACAACGGTGTGCGGCGGCCGCCCCGGCTGCATGAGGTCGAGGGCTTGATCCCCGGTGGGGAGCGAGTTCTGGCACAGGGTTGTCGCCCGGGGATTGTCGGCCGGCGCTGGGGCCAGCACAGCCCCAGCGGACTGGGGGTCCCCGGCCGCGGACGTGACGTTGCCGAGCCTGCGGCCCGGGCCGCCAGCGGTGGGGATGAGGTCCGCGGACATGTACTGGCTGCTGTTGTCGCACACGACAACGTCCACGTACTTGCTGCCGTCCGCGAAGGAGAGCCCTGACCACGCGTAGAACTGAGTCTGGATGTTGATGCTCCCCGGCAGGGTGGTGATGGATGTGGGGCCGGCCGGCCCCATCGTCACCAGTTGCCCTTCCTCGTTCACCAGGTAGCGTCCGTCGCTGGACGCGACCGGGATGTCCCTGCCTTGCAGGGCACCGGCCTTGGTGAGCACCACCCGTCGGCTGCCGTCCGGGGCCGCTGTGCCCATCATGCCGCTGGGCTGCTGTTCAAACACCACCAGGCCATTACTGTCAGTGAAACTGGCCGGTGTCCGCGATGATGACGACGACGGCCAGGTGAGCAGCACCGCCGCCACCACGGCCGCGGCGATCACGCTGCCGAGGGCGGGCCAACGCATGTTCTTCCAGGTGATACGCCTGGGAGGCTCTGGATCGAGTGCCGGGAACGGCCGGAGGCGCTCTTCCCCCGAGACCCCATTCATGCCCCTATGATGCCGGAGCGAAGTCACGTTTTGAATAAAGCTTGGGCCAAATCCAAATCACCCGCGGACGACGCTGACGCTACTGCCGGAATGGGTCTTCCGCACCCGCACCTGCGCCGGGATGCGCTGGCGGAGTTCGGACACGTGGCTGACGATGCCGACGCACCTGCCGCCTTCGCGAAGGCCGTCGAGCACGTTCATGACCTCCTCCAGCGTCTCCTCGTCCAGGCTGCCGAACCCCTCGTCGACGAACAGCGCCTCGATGCGGGCACCGCCCGCCTCCTCGGTCACCACATCGGCGAGCCCCAGCGCCAGCGCCAGGCTGGCCATGAACGTCTCGCCGCCGGACAACGTGCTGGTGTCCCGGTCCACGCCGGTCCACGCGTCGCAGGCGAGCAGGCCGAGACCGGAACGCCCGCCGCCGCGCCGGCTGTCGGTATGCACCAGCGAATAACGGCCCGCCGTCATGCGCAGCAGCCGCTGGCTCGCGGCCTCGGCGACCTCCTCCAGACGCGCGGCGAGCACGAACGAGGACAGGGTCATCCGCAGCGTGTTAGCGCCCAGACCGGCGGCCAGGTCAGCGAGCTGACGGGCCTCGGCGGCGGCGACGGCGAGCGGTGCCACCGCATCGACGCGCGCCACCAGGTCAGGTACCAGGGCCGCGAGCTGTTCGGCCTTGCGCTGGGCCCGGGCTTGCGTCGCGACGGCCTCGTCGTGGGCCCGGCTGGCCAGCTCGGCGGCCTGGGTCGCGCCGGTCACGTCCGCGGGCGGATCGAGCGGCACGTCAAGGTCGGCGGACGCCAGCAGTCCGGCCACGGCCACGGCCGACGATTCGTGCTCGCGGACGGCGCGGTCGGCGGCCGCCCGCCAGGCGCTGTCCCGCTGCGCCGCCGTCGCGGCGGCCACATCCGGGAAACCGGCGTCGGCCGCGGCCCGTTCGGCCGCGTCCCGCGCCCGGGCGGCGTCCCGCGCCGCACGGGCCGCCGCCTCGGCCGCGTCCGCCGCGGAGGTCAGCGCGCCGGCCGCCGCGTTCACCGCGGCCAGCGCGGTGTCCAGATCGGGGAACCCGTCCAGATGAGCACGCAGCGCGTCGCGGTGCTGGGCGGCCCGGCGCCGCGCGCTCTGCGCCTTGTCCAGCTCGGCGGTGCGCTGCTGGGTCACCTCGGCCAGCCGCGTCTCCGCGTCCGCGATGGCCTGACCGAGCGATTCGAACGCCGCCTGGAGATCGTCCAGCTTCTCGGCCGTGGCGGTGAGCTGGCTCGCCTCCTTGTACAGTTCGTGAGCCCGTGCCTCCAGATCGCGGTCGGTGCTGGTCCCGTCGGTGCCAGATTGGCCTGGGCCTCCGGCCACGGCGAACCCCGCCTCGGCGAGGCGGGCTGCCAGATCGCTGACCCGGGTCTGCGCCTCGGTCACCTTCTCGCCGATCGCCTCGGCGGCCCGCGCCGCCGCCTCAGCCCGCGCCGTCGCCGCCTCCTCCTGCTCACGGGTCACCCGCTCGCCGCGTAGCTCGCACAGCTCCGGGTGATCGAGCGAGCCGCATACCGGGCACGGCATGCCGTCGGCCAGGTCCGCCGCCAGCTCGGCGCGCATACCGTCGATGCGTGCCTCGCGCAGCCGCGACGCCTCCTCGCGCAGTCCGACCGCTTCCTCCCGCGCGGCCAGGTGCTCCTGCCGGTGCCGTCCCGCGTCCGTACGGGCCCGCACCAGGGCCGCCGCGTCGGCGGCCGCGCGGCGGTACCGCTCGTACGCCGTGCGCACCTCGGGTAGTTCCGCCGCGGCGGACTTGGCGGCATCCAGGGCGGCGCCGTGTCGTTCGCGGTCCCGGCGCCGCTTGTCGAGACCGGTCCGCAACGTCCCGGCCTCGGCGGCCAGGCTGGCGGCCGCCTCGTCCGCCGTCGCGGCCACCGCGTCTTCGGTGGCCGCCTGGTCCGCCAGCGAACGCAAGGCGTCAAGCTGGCCGGCCTGCTGCTGTCGCTGCTGCGCGGCATCCCGCAACCCAGCGGAACCCGCGTCCCGCAACCCGGGATCGCCGACCTCGGCCCGGGCACGTTCCTCGGCGGTCCGCGCCTGCGCGAGCATCGTGGCCGCCTCGTCCGCCGCGGCCAGCACCGGGGCGACCTCGGCGGCGCGCTGGGCCGCGTCGAGCTCACCGCGCCGCTCGGCGATCCGCGGCTGCGCCTGCGCTAGTTCGTCATGCCGCCGCATCGCATCGAGCCGCCGACGCTGCCGGTCGGCGAGCCGCCTCGCCTCCTGTTGCCGCTCCAGCGCCGCATCAAGCGCCGTCCGGCATCCGGCGACCCGCGCCGCCGCGCGGTCCGCATCCGCCGCGGCGACTCCGGCCAGTTGCCCCGCCCAGCCGGGCGGGGCGGAGCCGTCCGGCATGGGGGCGCCGGCCGCTTCGGCGACCCGGGCGACGAGCTGGCCGATCTCACCTTCGGCCTCGGCAACCTGGCGACCGGTGGTCACACGCCGCTCCGCCAGCCACTCCTCCACCGCGCGGAAGCGGTCGGTGCCGAATAGACGCTGTAGCAGCTTGCGCCGGCCCTCGGCATCGGCCTGCAGGAACTGGGCGAACTGCCCCTGGGGCAGGAGCACGACCTGGAAGAACTGTTCGGCGGACATGCCCATGAGGTCGGCGATCTCCGCGTCCGCTTCCCCGGCCCGGGTGGACAGCGTGCGCCACTGCTGGTCACGACCGCCCGCAGCCGACGGCACCGCCTCCTCCACCAGGATGCGCGCCTGCTCGGTGGTGAAGCCGTCGCCGCGGCGCTTCGGTCGTACCTGCTCGGGTTTGCGGGTGATGCGCAGCCGCCGGCCGCCCAGGGTCGCTTCGAGCTCGACCTCGGTGGACAGCGCCGCCGCCGCGTGATCGGATCGCAGCCGGCGGGCCTTGCCACGTTCGCCGGGCACGCGGCCGTACAACGCGAACCCGATCGCGTCGAGCAGCGTCGTCTTGCCCGCGCCGGTTTCACCGTGCAGGAGGAACAGTCCCGAGGCGGCCAGGTCGTCGAAGTCCACCTCGACCGACCCGCCGAAGGCGCCGAACGCCGTCACCCGCAACCGGTGCGGCCGCATCAGCAGTCCTCGTCCGCGCGGCCGCCGGCCGCCGCGAAGGCGGATCGGAGCAGGGCACGCTCCCCCTCCGTCACCGGGGCGTTGCGCACATGCCGGACGAACTCCTCCGCGACGGCCAGGTCGTCGCGGCCGGCCACCCGGGCCCGGTAACCGAGGCCGTCCGGGGCCGCGCCGGACGGCTCGTACGCCAGCACGAGGATGTGCGGGAAGCGCGTCCGCAACGCGTCCATCGCCCCCTCGGGCCGGACCGGATCGGTCAGCACAACCGAGACGAAGTCATTCTCGTATCGCGCATACGCCGGTGAGGTGAGCAGGTCAGGGAGGGTGCCAGAGACGACGTTCAGTTGCTTGAAAACTGGCGCCGGGATCAGCTCCGCCCGCACATGGCCAGCGGCGTCAAGTTCCACCAGCCAGCTGCCCTTGCGGTGTCCGGACTCGGAGAAGGAGTACGGCAGCGGGGAGCCGCTGTACCGGATGTTCTCGGCGAGCTCCTGGCGGCCGTGCAGGTGCCCGAGCGCCACGTAGCTGAACCCGTCGAACAGCGTCGACGGGACCAGGCCCGCCCCGCCCAGCGAGATGTCGCGCTCGGATTCGCACACCGATCCGCCGGTCACCCAGCTGTGCGACACGACCACCGTACGGCCCACCTCGCGGCGCCGCGCGTCGCTGTTTATGGCGTTCACCGCGTGGGTGAGAACACCGGCATGGCCGCCACTGGCGACGTCCGGCAGCTCGTTGCGGACCGCGGCCGGCTCCAGGTACGGGATGCCGTACACGGCCACCGGTCCATGCCGGTCCGACAGCAGGATCGGCGTCGCGGCATCGGCCGGCCTGGTCCGCAGGTGCACGCCGGCCACGTCGAACAGCTTGCCGCCGAAGCCGAGCCGCCGGGCCGAGTCATGGTTGCCGCTGATCAGTACCACGCGCGCGCCGGTGTCCCGCAGCCGCAGCAGCGCGTCCTCGCACAACTGGACCGCGTCGACCGGCGGTATGGCGCGGTCGTAGATGTCGCCGGCGACCAGCACCGCGTCGACCTGCTCCGCGCGGGCCACCGAGACCAGGTGGTCGAGGAACATCTCCTGCGCCGCGCGGAGATCAGCGCGGTGCAAGGTCCTCCCGAGGTGCCAGTCAGAGGTGTGCAGCAATCGCATGGCTCGGCACCCTAGCGGAGACCACTGACATTCGCCGGATACCACGCGGCAACACGGCATACTCTTCTCGGCATGAGACATCGGGGACGCATGGTGCTCCTAGTTGCCATAGCGGTCACCACTTCGCTACTCGGTGCGGCGTGCAGCAGCCCGCCACCGCCTCCTCCGCCAGGTCCGCAAGGCAACGCGGCGGCTTTCCTGAGCGCCTGGGCCAGGCAGGACTGGCCGGCCATGCGCGCGCTGACCGTCGCTCCCCCGGCCGACTTCGCCGCCGTGAACCAGAACGCGTTCACCGCCATGTCGGTTCGTCAGGCCACGTTCACCGCCGGAAAACTAAAGGTCAAAGGAACCGCGGCCAGCGAGCCGGTGACCGAGCGGCTGGCGCTGGCTGGCCTGGGCAGCATAACCGTACCCACCGCGCTTCATCTAACCCAGCAAACGAACGGGCGGTGGCTCGTCGACTGGGAACCAGCTACGATCATCCCCCAGCTCAAGCCCGGCGACCACGTGAAAGTCCGCCTGGTGTGGCCGGCCCGCGCACCGGTGCTCGCCGCCGACGGCACGCCGCTGGCCCCGCTCGCGCGGACGGTCGCCGCCGACCTCGAGGTGGCGCAGGAACGCCGGCTGGCCGGCACACCGAGGGCCGACATCACGGTGGTCGACGGCGCGGGCCACCGGGTCGCGACCGTCGCCACGGTGGCGTCGCATCCCGGCAAGGCGGTGCGGACGACGATCGACCCAGCCATCCAGAATGCCGCCGAGGCGGCGATGGCCAGCGAGAAGAAGAGCGCGGCCCTGATCGCGGTCAACGCGCGGACCGGCGCGGTGCTGGCCGCCGTGTCCGCCAACGCGGGCGGGTTCGACCAGGCCATCGACGGCGGGTTCCCGCCCGGCTCGACGTTCAAGATCCTCGACTCCACCGCGCTGATCGAGCACGGGCTGACGCCGGCGTCCACGGCCAGCTGCCCCAAGACGATCACCGAAGACGGCGAGGTGTTCCACAACGCCGAGGGCGACGGCCCGGTCAGCACCCTGCTCCAGGCGTTCACCGAGTCGTGCAACACCGCCTTCATCGGGCTGGTGTCCAGCCAGCTCACCGCGTCCGACGTCCACGCCGTCGGCGCGCTCTACCGGCTGGGCAAGACCATGCACATCGGCGTGACCGCGTTCAGCGGTTCGGTGCCGGAGCCGGTCGACGGCGCGGATCTGGCCGCCACGTCGATCGGCCAGGGGCGGGTGCTGGTCTCGCCGCTCGACATGGCGATGGTCGCGGCCGCCGTGGACACCGGCACCGTGCGATCGCCTCGCCTGGTCATCGGGGACGGCAGCGCATCGGCCACCCGGCTGCCCGCCGGCGTGGTGTCCGGCCTGCACACGATGATGGCCTCGGTCGTCGCCAGCGGCACGGCGGCGGGCACCGGCCTGCCGGCCGGGACCTACGCCAAGACCGGCACGGCGCAGTTCGGCACCACCAAGCCACTCAAGCTCGACGCCTGGCTGGTCGGCTTCCGCGGGGACATCGCGTTCGCCGCGCTCGTGGTGGATTCCCCGGGTGACGGCGGTCCCACCTGCGGCCCCATCGTCGCGAGATTTCTTTCCGCAGCCGCGTGACCCAGCGGCATAACATCGGAACATGCAGTCCCATCATCGGCGCATACCGGCCTGCGGGATGATCGCCGCAGCGCTGCTGGCCGCCACGCTGCTCGCGGGCTGCGGCGGCTCCAGTAGCGGCGTGGCCGGCGTGACCGCTCAAGCCACAGTCACGATCAGCTCTGCCACGCAGCATCAGCGGATCGCCGGGTTTGGTGTGTCTGAGGGGTTCGGGCAGGCCAAGGCGCTGATGAGCGCGCCGGCCCCGGTCCAGCAGCAGGTGCTGAGCTTGCTCTACAGCCCGGCGCGCGGGGCGGGACTGACGATCCTGCGCAACGAGATCAGCGCCGACGCGGGGTTCACGATTGAGCCGAAGGCGCCGGGTAGCCCCGCCGGCAAGCCGTCGTATCTGACACTCGCCGAGATCGGCCAGGATCAAGGGCAGCTGTGGTTCGCGAAGCAGATCAAGAACGACTACGGCGTCAGCGACGTGTTCGCTGACGCCTGGAGCGCCCCCGCGTTCATGAAGACCAACGACTCGGCAATCAACGGCGGCACACTGTGCGGCGTCCCGGGCGCGAGCTGCAAGAGCGGCGACTGGCGCCGGGCCTACGCCAGCTATCTCGTGCGGTACGCGAAGGATTACGCCGCGGCGGGCATCCAGCTCAGCTACGTGGGCCCGGAGAACGAGACGACGATCGCGCCGCCCCAGGACAGCATGATCATGAGCCCGGCGCAGACGGCCAACTTCATGGGGATCCTCGGCGCGACGCTCGCGCGGTCCGGGCTTGCGGCGCGCGCGGAGTGCTGCGCCAGCATCGACTGGACCTACGCGCAGCAGTTCGCGGCCGCGATCGAGACCGATAAGGCAGCGAACAGGGCTACAGCGCTGTTCACCAGCCACGGCTACTTCGTCCCGCTCGACTCGCCGCTGAAGGGCTGGAGCAAACCGGTCTGGGAGACCGAGTGGGCGCCGTTCGGCACCGAGCCATGGGACCCAGCCTGGGACGACGGCTCACCGTCGTCGGGATTCACCTGGGCACAGAACATCTACACCGGCCTGACAGCGGCGAACCTGGGCGCGTTCCTCTACCTGTGGGGCGCGAACACGAGCACGACCACCATCACCGGCCCCAACACGGGACTGGTCGACGTCCAGGGCAACACGGTCGCGACCTCCGGCCGGCTGTGGGCGTTCGCGAGTTACAGCCGGTTCATCCGCCCGGGCGCGGTGCGCATCGGCACGACGACGAGCGACGCGGGCCTCGAGGTGACTGCGTTCCGCAACAGCGACGGCGCGATCGCGGTGATCGTCCTGAACAGCGCACACAGCCGCCAGGTCGTGACAGTCTCGCTGCGCGGGCTCGGCGGAGCGCATGTCACGCCGTACCTGACCGACACAAGCCACCAGCTCTCCGCACAGCCCCCGATCACGGTGCGGAACAGCGCGTTCACCGCGACCCTGCCGCCGCGGTCGCTCGTCGCCTACGACATCCGATCATGACCGTCACGCCCGGTGAGCCAGGCGTCGACCTCGGCCTTCCACTTCTGCTTGTCGAGGTCGGGGGCGAAGCTCGCGGCGAATGAGTTCCGCGCCAGTCCGGCCAGGGTTTCATCGGGCAGTCCGAACTCCTCGCGAACCGCGGCGAAGTTGTCGTCCACATAGCCGCAGAAGTACGCCGGGTCATCGCTGTTGACCGTCACCATGAGCCCCGCGTCCAGCATGGCCGGCAGCATGTGCGCACGCATCGTCGGCACGACTCGCAAGGCGACGTTGGACAGCGGGCATACGGTCAGCGGCACCCGTTCGTCGCGCAGCCGGGCGACCAGGGACGGATCCTCCATCGACCGGACCCCGTGGTCGATGCGCTCCGCGCCGAGCACGTCGAGCGCCTCGGTCACGTAGTCCGGCGGCCCCTCCTCGGCGGCGTGGGCGACCAGCCGCAGCCCTTCGGCCGCGGCGCGGCGGTAGACGTCTCGGAACAGGGCCGGCGGATATCCGATCTCGGTCGAGTCGAGCCCGACGCCGATGAACTTCTCCCGGAACGGGAGCGCGGCTTCCAGCGTATCCATGGCCGCGTCCGGACCGAGGTCGCGCAGGAAGCACATGACCAGGTCAGCGGAGATGCCGGTATCGTCGTCGGCCAGCGCGGCGGACAGGCCGGTGAACACCGCCTCGATCGGCACCCCGGCGCCGGTGTGTGACTGCGGGTCGAAGAAGATCTCCGCCCGCCGTACCCCGGCGGCCTTGGCCCGCGTCAGGTACGCGCTGGCCAGGTCGTAGAAGTCCTGTTCGGTGCGCAGCACCCGCATGCTCTCGTAGTACAGGTCAAGGAACGACCGCAGGCTGGCGAAGCGGTACCGGGCCCGGAGTTCACCGAGATCTGTGGTGGGCAGCGGCACGCCGTTGCGGGCTGCCAGCGTCACGAGCAGTTCCGGCTCGAGCGTGCCCTCGATATGAAGATGAAGTTCGGCAACCGGCAGCATCCAGTGATTCTGCCACTCATCGGTGACGCATAATCACCTGGAGCCGTTCGAGGAAGGCGGGGTGGGCGACGGTGGTCCAGTCCGTGGCCAGGATGCTCTCCCCCGCGCGGTCACCCCAGGTGAACGCGGGCCGGCCGGTGGCCGGCACGGTGCTCTGGACGTGAATCGGGTTGAGGCCCCACCAGCACCAGCTGGCCTCGGTCTGCGCCAGCCAGGTGAGGACCCTGTCCAGCCATTCCTGGACAGCCTCCTTTCCCGGATCTACGCCGAACTCGCTCAGCCAGATCGGGGCGATGCCCTCCCGGAGCAGATACCCGCCGTTGGTGTCCATCTGGGTCAGGTAGCCCCGCCGGTCCTGGCCGGCCGGATGGAACCACGGGTAGTCGTGCATGCCGTAGACGATTTTGCGCGGCCGGTTCAGCGCCACCGGATGGGCCGCCACGCCGGTCAGGTCCGCGGCGTAGCTCAGGCCGTCGCAGATGATCAGCACGTCCGGGTCGATCTCGTGGATGGCGTCTCCGGTCGCCGCGTACATGGCGGCGAAGTCCGCTTCGCCGCCGTCACCCCAGGATGGTTTCAGCACCCGGCCGCCCACGGTGGCCTGGCGGGGCTCGTTCTTGATGTCCATCGCCGCGACCAGCGGATTCGTCTTGTACCGGGCGGCGATGGTCCGCCAGCCATGCGCGAACTGACCGGGGGACCAGGAATCGTTGAACCACAGCCCGTTCGTGTCATCGTTAGAACAGCACCAGCCGCGGTCAAGCAGATGGCAATTGGGTATCACAATCAGCCCCGCGGCGGTCAGAGCCTCGACGCAGGCGTCGAACACCTGTAGCGGCGTCCTGCCACGCAGGTCGGCGTTGGCGGCCAGGTACCTGTCCGGGACGGCGGTGGTCTGCCGCAGCATCCAGAGGCTGAACGCGAGCCGGACGCTGTTGAAGCCGAGGCGGGCGATCGTCTCGGCGAGGGCGCCGCGGTGCACGCGATCGAGGCCGGGCGCCACGCCGAAATCGGAGTGCGCGCCGAACCAGTTGACGCCCGCCAGGCGGACACGCTGGCCTTCCGCGTCCACGATGAACCTGCCGTCGACCGACAGCGGCGCCGCGACCGTCATATGTATAAGCTACGCGGCGTTCGCGCCGCCCAGCAGGGACTCGGGACCGTCGAGCGGCGCGGTCTCGTCGATCAGCCTGCCGTCGGACAGGAACAGCACGCGGTCGGCCCACGAGGCGAACTGCGCGTCGTGGGTCACCATGACGGCGGCCATGCCCCGCTTGCACGCCTTACGCACCAGGCGCATGACCGTCTCACCGCTGAGCGAGTCCAGCGACCCCGACGGCTCGTCGGCCAGCAGCAGGCGACGCTCGCCGACCATGGCGCGGGCGATCGCCACCCGCTGGCGTTCGCCGCCGGAAAGCTGGGCGGGGTAGCGGTGCGAGCGGTCGCCGAGGCCGAGTTCGTCCAGTATGCGCATCCCGGCGATCCGCGCCCTCCGGCCGCCCGTGCCGTCAAGTTCGAGCGGCAGCGCGACGTTCTCCGCGGCGGTCAGCCCGGGCAGCAGGTTGAAGTCCTGGAACACGTACCCGATCTCGCGGCGGCGGAGCCGGGCCCGCTTGCTCCTGGACAGGGCAGTCACCGGGGTTCCGTTGATCCAGACGTCGCCCGCGGTCGGCTGCTCCAGGGTGCCGGCGATGGCCAGCAGCGTCGACTTGCCCGACCCGCTCGGGCCCATGACCGCCACCATCGTTCCTGGCTCCACGGCCAGATCCACGTCGCGGAGCGCGTGCACCTCGGCTGGCCCGGCGCCGTATGTCTTTGACACGTGCCGCATGTCCAGCATGTTCGTTCCCTCCGTAGGTCACCGCGCCGGCAGATCCGGGTCCGCCGGCGCCGTGGTAGTTACGCTAGAGTCTGGCGGCGCGGCGCCGACATAGGGCTAGCTTGCCTCTTCCGGGTGGGGCTAGGTCTACCTTGGGCGAACCTGGGTAGTAGCGATGGTCATGCTGGCCAGGGCCTATGCGTTCGCCGTCGTCTCCTTGCGCTGGCCGGTCATCGGCGGGTGGATCGCCGCGCTGGTGCTGGCGGTGCTGTTCCTGCCGACGCTGTCGTCGGCGGGCGGGCTGTCCCCGAGCGGGCTGGCCGGCCTGGTGCCGTCCGGGTCGGCGGGGGCGCATGCCGACGCGGACGCCACCCGGCTGTTCGGTTTCCCGCTGGACCCGGCCGTGGCCGTGGTGCAGCGGAACCCGCACGGCATGGCCGCGGCGGTCACCGAGCGGTCCGTGCGGGCCGCGGTGGCGGTGGACCGGGGCCGGGCTGGTCCGGATCCGGTCCCCGGGCTTTCGTTCGCGGTCCCGCTGCCCAACACCGCGGGACTGCTTCCCGGCACCGCTGAGCAGTCAACTACCGTCGTGACGTTCCTGACGTTCCGCCCGGGCGTTTCGATCGCCGGGCAGACCGCGGACGGAACCAGCTATGCGCACAGATTTCTCGGGCGGCCTTCCGACAGCGTGGTAGGCGTGACCGGCTTGGTCCCGGCCCGGTACTCGCAAGGGCTCATCATCACCCGGTACCTCGGCTGGGTCGAACTGTTCACCGTGCTGGCCATCGCCGTGATCGTGGGAGCGCGGTTCCGGTCGGCGGGAGCGCCGCTGGTGGCACTGGCCTGTGCGGGGATCGCGTACGAACTGTCGGTGCGGATCGTGGCCTGGGCCGCGCAGCGGGCCGGGGTGTCGCTGCCGCCGGACCTGGAGCCCGTGCTGGTCGTGCTGCTGCTGGGGGTGACCACCGACTATTCGGTGTTCTTCCTGGCCGGCATGCGCGGCCGGCTGGCCGCGGGTGAGCCCCGGGTGCGGGCGGCGCGGCTGGCCACCGGTGAGTTCGCGCCCATCATCTTCGCCGCCGGGCTCGTGGTCGCGGCCGGGACCGGCTCGATGTATGCCGCGCGATCCACCCTGCTGCGCGCCTTCGGCCCCGGGCTGGCGCTCACCGTGCTGACCGCGATGGCGGTGTCGATGACGCTGTGCCCGGCGCTCATGGCCGTGTTCGGACGGCTGCTGTTCCGTAACGTGACCAGGCGCGAGCGGGACGTTTCGGAGCGGGATCTGCGGGTGGTGGCGGCGCGGGTCGCCGCCGCGCGTCCGGTCGCCCTCATCCTCGCCGGCGCGTGCGTGGTCGGCCTGGTGGTGGCCGCGTTCGGCGCGCGTGAGCTGCGGTCCGGGTCCCCGCTGATCCACGAGCTGCCTTCGTCGTCGTCGGTGGTAAAGGCATCGGCGGCGGCTTCGTCCGGGTTCGCGCCCGGAATCTTGTCCCCGACCGAGATCCTGCTTATCAGGCCGGGGATCACCGGTGTTTCTTCCGCTTCCAGCCTGAGCCGGCTGGAAGGCCTGCTGAACCGGCAGCCGGGCGTCGCGGCGGTGGCCGGCCCGACGAACCTGCCCAGCGCCCTGGCGCCGGTCAACCCGATGCTGGCGAAGTCAGGTAACGCCGTCCGGTTCGCGGTGGTGCTGCGGAGCGATCCGCTGGACGCCGCCGCGATCAGCGACGTGCGCGCGCTACAGGGTCGCCTCCCGGCGCTTGGCCGCGCGGCCGGACTGCCGGCCGGCGTACGGTTCGAGGTGGGCGGCGAAACGGCGCTGACCGCCGACGCCATCACGGCGACCGTCGGTGACCTGTGGCGGATCGCGCTGGCCATCATGGTGGCCACGCTGGTGCTGCTGGCGATCTTCCTGCGGGCGCTGCTCGCGCCGCTGTACCTGCTGGCGGCCAGCGTGCTCGCCGTGCTTGCCGCCCTGGGCCTGACGGCGCTCATCTGCCAGGCGCTGTTCGGCTCGGCCAGCCTGGTGTACTACGTGCCGTTCGCGGCCGGCGTGCTGCTGGTCGCCCTCGGCTCGGATTACAACGTGTTCGTGGTGGGACGGATCTGGGAGGAGGCCAGGCGCCGGCCGGTGCCGGACGCGGTGGCCCTCGCGGCGCCGCGCGCGTCGCGGGCGATCACCACGGCCGCCGTGGCGCTGGCCGCCAGCTTCGCGTTGCTCGCGGTGATACCGCTGCTGCAGTTCCGCCAGATCGCGATAACGATGGCGATCGGCGTGCTGCTGGACGCGATCGTGGTCCGTTCGCTGCTGGTGCCGGCCCTGGTGGCGCTGTTCGGCCGGGCCGGGATGTGGCCGGGGAACCGCGTGCGTGCGGCGCGCGGGCAGATCGTTGCCGACCGAGACATGGCTACGATGGACCGATGACCACGGACCAGGAGTTTCCCACGCTGCTTCAGACCGTGCTGGACACCACCGACGCACGCGGGCTGGCCGAGTTCTACCGGCAGTTGTTCGGGTGGCGGTACCGGCCCGGCGATGAGCCGCCGGCGGCCGGAGCGCCGGACCCTCGTGGGTCGGATTGGCTGGTGCTGCAGGATGCGGCGGCCAGCACGCGGTTGGCGTTCCAGCAGGTCTCGGAGCTACCTGAGGCTTCCTGGCCGTCCAATACGCCCCACCCGCAGCAGTTGCATCTGGACTTCATGGTGCATTCAGTGGCGGAACTTAACCGGCAGCACGAGCGGGCGCTGACACTGGGGGCGCGGCTACGGCTGGACCGGACCGACGACCCGGAAGAGCCTCTGTACGTCTACGCCGATCCGGCCGGCCACCCGTTCTGTATCTTCGTCGGATCGCCGCCGAGTTAGCCTGAGTTAGCCCTGAGTTAGCCCCAGCGGACGCGGACGCTGGTTTTCCACTGGCTGAGGAGGCGGGCGTCTCCGGAGATCGTGACCTCGGCCGAGGTTGCCTCGGCGCGATTCCACAGGAACAGGTACAGGCCCGATGCGGGGCCGCTCACCGTACACGTCGCGGGCCCGGCTAGTCCGCCCCGGTGCTGCATTGGCCTGGGCCTCCGGCCGCGGTGCTGCATTGGCCTGGGCCTCCGGCCGCGGCGCGGCTGGAGGAGGCCGTCCTCGGCTTGGGCGTACCAGTCGTCGCCGGTGTCGGTGGCCGCGAATCGCAGCGTCCCTTCGTGGTCGCCGTGCGGCTGGTACTTATGCCTGCGCCCGAACCCCATGATCAGTTCGTCGATGCCGTCGGCCGCGAAATCCGGCGGGAACCCGGGCGTCGCCCTCATGGCACTGTCCGCGTCGGCCCGATGTATGGCGGTCTCGTGTGCCTGCCGGCGGGCCCAGAACGCCAGCGGGGTGGGCGCGTCCATGAAGGTGGCGGTGCGCAGATCCGGGTCGGCTTCGGTGAGCGTTTCGACCAGCGCCGTGTGACCGGCGCGGAACCAGGCCAGCAGTTCGTCGTCGGGGGCGCCGCCGTCGAGGATCTCGGCCTCCGGAGGGCCGTCGAGGATTCGCTCCGGGCACTCGGTGATGTGCCTGGCCGCCCACCGGTGGACGTACCCAGTGTGTCTGATCAGGTCCTTGACCAGCCACGGCGCGCACGTCGGGACCGGTGCGTCCAGGCCGGCCCGGTCGGCCGCGGTCGCGAGGGACTCCCCTTGCTGCCGCAGCGCGGCGATGTGCTCTGCGATCTCCACGGGCCTATTGTGCCTGGCCGCATGCCGCGCTGGGCATGCTGGGTGTGCTGGGTGTGCTGGGTGTGCTGGGTGTGCTGGGGCAGGCGGGCGATTTGCCCGCTTGGCGCGCTAGGCGAGCTGGGCCCGTATGGCGCGCTGGGCGATTTGCCCGCTTCCTCCGCCGCCGCCGACCGCCGTTCCTCGTGGAGAAAAAGGGCTCTGCGGAGAGTAAGGCGCCGGAAACCAGCGCCCTACTCTCCACGAGGCTTCAAACTTCCACGGAATGCGGTGCTGACGTGACCCTTATGACAGATGTGACCAGACAGGAAGCACCCTCGCCACCGGATCGGCCTAGTACTCGCAAGCGGCCCGGCGCCGCCTGTGATACTTCCGTGGCTGTTGTTACTTCTGTGAACGCCTGGTCCTGGCTCCTAGCGACTTGAATGTCACATGGGTGCGGCTCCCTTAAAGGGACAGTCAGGTGCTGCTCCCTGGCCAGCGGCACCGATGGCACCATCGGACACGCTCTAATAGCGCTGCTGATCGGTTTGAGCGACACCGATGGCACCATCGGCATGCTGCTCACTCTGGAGGAGCCGCACCCACGTCACATCCATGTCGTCTGGACAGAATGAATTGGCATTCACGTCGTTAGAAAGCGGAATTGCCCCTTGGCAGGACCAGTACAACTTGCGCGTCGCTGATCTCGATGCCAAGCGCCCGCCTGGAATGCTCCCGGAGTAGCCGGGATATCCTAGCGATGCCTGTGCCCGCTCGGGTAGCAAGCTGCGCGGCAGCGACTCGAGAATAGATATGGGGATTGCGTGGCACATGAACACCCGCTCTCATCGCGTCCGCGTCCACACTGTTAGGCGGGCGCCCGGGTGACCGGACCTCAACGCGATCGCTGAACACGAAAATTCGAACCGGCCCTGGAATGGTGTAGTCGCGGTGCACAAGAGCGTTGACCGCAGCCTCTCGCAGCGCCGCGAGCGGTATCTCTTCGCGCTTTTCCGGCTCGAACCCGACGATCTCGTGTTCGGTCCGCAAATGCAGGCGAAGGAATGTCTCAATCTGAGCGATGATCTCGAAGAGGTCTCCGGTGAGATCCTTGCGATCAACGAAGTCATCGCCCAGTTCTGTGCCAGGCAGAGCGCCGACCACGACCTGCGAAGACTGGAGCACTGCTTGCGGATTGCGGCCGAAGACCACCACGCCACCGACCGTAGGATGCACCCCATCGTACAGACCCCATGCACGCAACAGCCGCGGGAGATCATCACCAAGATCCTGTTGCTCCAGCTCAAGATGTCGCGCTACCGCGTCTAGATCGAGAGCTGCCAGTCCGAGCTGCGGTAGCGGCTGCTCATCATAGAAAAGGGAGCGCGATGCCTGGAATAGCCGGAGCAACTCTTCACGGCTTGCACTGCGGCAACGTGTTCCTGAGCGCACGTAGTAACGACCGTCACTGGTCCGGTAGGGCCGCTGATCCCCCTTCGGAATATTGAGAACCATAATCGAGTAGCCCTCGAGTTCCACGACTTCCGGAACGACAGTTACGGGAGGCGAGCAGCGATTAAACGCCACATCGTCCACCTTGAGCATCAGCTCATCCGGGTCTAGCACACCGACGATCAAGCGATTGTCATCAATACCGACGATGATCTGTCCGCCATCACTATTAGCGAAACAGACCAGATCTTTTGCCAGTTCGGCCGTGCTCGCCAGTTCACGCTTGAAGTCAGTGTGCGGATTCTCCCATCGGAGAATCCGTTCTCGCAGCTCATCTGGTGTCATCAAGCCCACCGTATTTCTCAGCACGACGGCGGAATGCCTCAGCACCGCCCTCGAGCACCGTCCGGATCTCTCCTCGCACCGCCGCGTCATCAATGGACGCACGCGTGCGCACTTGGCACCTGTCGCTCACGTCAGCAAGGCTCAGCACCAGCTCGGCGTCACCATTTACGGGGATGTTCGCATTATGGGTCGCAGCGATAATCTGCCGTCTGCGTGCCGGGTCGGTAACCCCTTTCTCAGCGCGCAGCAGCGACACAACATCCTCATAGACAAACCGGTTATCCAGGTCGTCCTCCGGCTGGTCCAAGATGAGCGGCCGACCGCCTTGCGCAAAGACCAGCAGCAGCAGGGCGGTTGCCTTCTGGCCGCTGGACAGCTCGGCAAGGTCACGCGGGACGCCATCCACGACTAGCGCGACCGCGACACGATCGTCCGGAGCGAGTACTTCAACCTGGCGCATGCGCTCCGGTTCCGCCAGCCATGCCGTCAGACGCTGCGCCATGGCTGGAGTAAGGCCGAAACGCTTCGCCACCGCAGCCTCGCCTTGCCGTACGGCATTCACTAGCTCGACACCATCTACACCAGGCGTCCGCATGATGCCGCTTACCGCATCTGCTGTGACTCGCGACCCCCTCAGTATGGCCGACAGAGCACCGTCGAACGCGGCGGTATCGCCGAGGTAAGTCACCTCCATGCGAAGCCTGCCAGCAAGCACCGCATTCACGGGCTCAGCCGCGCGTTGCCGCAATGTGAAGCCATCGCGCCGCTCGTCCTGCAGGCGGCGCAGCAGCATGTCACGCTCTTCGCGGAGCCGCTCGCGCTCGTCGTCAAGGCGCGCCATACGCTCGACGATTGGCTGCAGCGCGGTGCGCTCACTTACCGTCTCCACGTAGCGCTGCGCGTCGACAGGGCCTGAGCCTAGATCATGCTGGATGCGACGCAGGTCGTCCTCCAAGCCCGAAGTCAGTCCGGGCCATCTGGCTAGCGCCGAAGAAGCATCGTCCCGCAATTCCGTTAGCTGCATACCGACATTGGTGAGCGTCGTCCTGATGCTGTTACGCGCATCGTCGATACGCGTGGCCAGGCCCTTCATCGAGTCAGCGTGCTCACTCTCAGCAGCGGCGAGTTCGCTTGCCGCGCCAGCCAGCTCTTCTAGGAGCGTCCTCGTGTTCTCCATGTATGCGGCAAGTGCGTCCTCGGTTCTGCTTACCGCTGTGCCGAGCCTTGCCTGGTCGGACGCCAGTTTGGAATGGCGATCGAGCTTGTCGGCCACTCCTTGTTGCTCATAGTAGCTAATGTTACTGTTGAGCCGGTTAAGCCGTTCCGCATACTCCTCACGCTTGGCTACCTGACGCTCTAGATCCTCGATGGCCCTCGTATTGCGTCGCAGCTCATCCAGGGTGCGGCGCTCCCTGGCATCGGCTTGCCGTGCGTCGTCCCCGATGATCTCGTCAAGCAACCGGAGCCGGAAGCGGTCGTCCCTAGCCACCGCCTGGATCTCGCGCTGCAGCAGGATCACCGGCGATCCGCCCGGGCCGAAGAGCTCAAGCGGCGGGACACTCACATTGTCGCCGGAAGACAGACAAGTGACTCTCGGCTGCTGGCCGAAGACTCGCGTCACCTCATAGCGCTGCCGTTCAGCTCCCGGACGCTCGATCACCAGGCGTACTCGGCCACCGCTGCCGAGAGAATGTCCCACAAGAGACATTCGTTCCGATTGATCGGAGTAGGGTTCACCGCCAAGGCCATACCGCAGTGTCTCTAGGATTGCCGACTTACCCGCTCCACGTCCCCCGATGAGAGTGGTCAGATCATCGCTGAACCGCAGCGCCAAGCCATCAAGGAAATCGCCCTCCACCTCCATGGACAGAATACGTGGATGACGCACTGGTCCGGGTGGCCGGGTGAGCACCCGTGTCCGCGGATCATGCAGCGCCAGCCTGAGCGCGTCGGCGTTAACCGTGCTCAGCTTGATCCAGGTTAGGCATCGACGGCCGTCAGGCAACGTCCTGCCACCGATCTCGCCGAAGCCGTGCGGATCGCTGCTCAGAGTGCACGCGAGGGAGTCCAGCTGATCACCGGTGAACTGACCTGTACCTCGGAGCTTCTCCGGTGTGGACTCGCATTGATCGATCGCGTCAATCAAACCTTCTCGGATCAATTCCGCCGCATCCCGCACTGTCAGAGCATTGAACAGCCCTTTCGAGCTAGACGCATGAGCGGCGATGACGACACAACCGAGACGTTCCCGCACATCGGCCAGTGCGTCCCTTAGCGATTCGCGGAGCCTAAGCTCCTCGTGCCCGCCGCGCATCGAGCCAGGGTAGAGAGGATCGGGGCTTCTACCCTGATAACGGATCACTTCTGCAATACGCAGTGGATCGACGCCCGGACTGCACACCAGCAGGAGGTGTAGACCCTTGCCCGCACCTTCGCCAATTGACATCTCTGCACCGGGCAGGACAGCAATCATGGCGGCCTCAGCACGTTCACGGATGAGCGAAAACCAAGGCTGCCGAGCGCCCTGGTAGTCCGTAATCGCAGCAACCTCAATACCAGCGCTGGCGAGCTTGGCTACGTACTCGTCGGCGAGACGACCTCGGTCGGTGGCCTTCTGCACATCTATGCCTGGCGGCAGCTCAAAGCTCTGCACACCGGGGGTGTGCAAGTGCAGGTCGACGCAGCGCCACGTCGCGCCGACCGCTACATCAGGCAGATCCATCACGACACCATCATCCCGCGCACTAGGTGTGCGATGGTGAAGCCACTCCCGGGAAGTAATCGACGGTCAGCTTTCGGTGCGGAGGATGTCCAGGGCGTGGGCCAGGTCATCCGGGTAGGGGCTGGTGAAGGTGACCTGGCGGGCGTCGGCGGGATGGGCGAAGGACAGTTCCACGGCGTGCAGCCACTGCCGGGTCAGGCCCAGGTGGGCGGCGAGCACCGGATCGGCGCCGTAGAGCAGGTCACCGCAGCAAGGGTGGCGGATGGCGGCCATGTGCACGCGGATCTGGTGGGTGCGGCCGGTCTCCAGGTGCACCGAAACTAGGCTGGCGGCGCGGAATGCCTCCAGCGTGTCGTAGTGGGTCACGCTCGGCCGCCCGTCGCTGACCACGGCGAACCGGCCGTCGCCGGACGGGTGCCTGCCGATGGGCGCGTCCACCGTGCCACGCAGCGGGTCCGGGTGGCCCTGGACCAGCGCGTGGTACACCTTGTCCACCGTGCGCTCGCGGAACGCTCTCTTCAGAAAGCTGTAGGCGCGCTCGCTCTTGGCCACCACCATGACGCCGGTGGTGTTCGCGTCCAGCCGGTGCACGATCCCCTGCCGCTCGGCCGCCCCGCTGGTCGCCACCCGGTGGCCCGCCGCGAGCAGTCCCCCGATGACGGTCGGCCCGGTCCACCCGGGAGTCGGATGCGCGGCCACGCCACGCGGCTTGTCCACCACGATGATGTCGTCGTCCTCGTACAGCACGTCGAGCCCGTCGACCGCGCGCGGAACAGGCGCGGACCGCGGCGCGGGCAGCGTCACCTCGAGGAAGTCACCGGCCAGCACACGATCGGACTTCGCGGCCGCCCGCCCGCCGAGCAGCACCTGACCGTCGCCGATAAGCTCCGCCGCGCGGGACCGGGACAACCCGAACATCCGGGCCAGCGCCGCGTCCAGCCGTTCCCCGTCGAGCCCTTCCGGGACCAGGACCTCTCGTACAGCGCTCACTTCTGGGCTCATTTCTGGCTGACGCGGGTCCCGTCGAACCCGATGCCGCGCAAGGCCAGCAGAGCGACCAGGATTCCCCCGCACACCACGGAGGAATCGGCGAGGTTGAACACCGGCCAGTGCGGCACCTGGATCCAGTCGACGACATGACCGACGAACAGGCCGGGCGCCCGGAAGATCCGGTCCAGCAGGTTCCCGGTCGCGCCGCCCAGCAGCAGTCCCAGGGCGATCGCCCAGCCGATGCTGCGCAGGTTGCGCGCGGCCCGCAGGATGTAGAGGACCACCCCGGCGGCGATGGCGGTGAACACGATCGTCAGCGACGTGCCGATACTGAACGCCGCACCGCTGTTGCGGGTGAGCACGAACTCCAGGAAGGTTCCCAGCACGTGTACCGGCGGCTTCCCGGCCAGCCGGGAGACGACTACCGCCTTGGTGATCACGTCGGCGGCGATGACGAACACCGCCACGCCGAGCAATATCCCTATCCGGCGCGGCCGCGTAGGCGAGAGCGCCGAACTGCCGGACGTCTCCTCGGTGCTCTGTTGGCTCGCGGGGGGACGACCCCCCGCACCCCCCGCACCCTCCGGGCCAGTCAGCGTCGCTCCTCCCGCTGTTTGCACTCTACGCACAGGATCGCCCTGGGGAACGCCAGCAGACGGGCCTTGCCTATCGCCTTGCCGCAAGATTCGCATACCCCATATGTTCCCGCATCGATTCGCCCGAGGGCCCGCTCGGTCTGGTCGAGCAGATCCCGGGCGTTCTGGGTGAGGGCAAAGTCATGCTCGCGCTCGTACGCCTTCGCGCCGGCATCGGCCTGGTCGTCCCCGGCGTCAACGACCGAATCCGACAGCCGTTCGGCGATCTGGGACGTGACCCGGTCGATGTCCGCGCGCAGGCCGATGGCCTCGCCTTCGAGTTCCTTGCGGACCTGCGCCAGTTCGGCGTCGGTCCAGGGCTCCTCACCTGATCGTACCGGGATATCAGCGGCCCCGGACCGTGGAGCTGCGGGCATGTGCAGCCTCCAGTCAGAAAGTTCGATTTCAGTGGATCGGTCAACGGAGGATAATTCGCGGTGCTACGCGTTGCAAACCTGACACGAACGGGATGGCGACTATCCTGGCCCCGTGTCGTTCGAGCCACTCCCCTCCCAGGTTGACCTGCCCGCTATTGAACGCGAAATACTGAAACGCTGGGAGGACACGCGCGTCTTCGAGCGCTCGCTGGAGCAGACTCGCGGCGGCCCGCGCTGGACGTTCTACGAGGGACCGCCGACCGCCAACGGCATGCCGGGCGTGCATCACGTTGAGGCGCGCACCTTCAAGGATCTGTTCCCGCGGTTCCGGACCATGCAGGGCTACCACGTCCCGCGCAAGGGCGGCTGGGACTGCCACGGGCTCCCGGTCGAGGTCGCGGTGGAAAAAGAACTCGGCCTGAACGGGAAGAAGGAGATCGAGGCCTACGGGGTGGCCGAGTTCAACGCCCGGTGCCGCGAATCGGTCATGCGGCACGTGGACGCCTGGCTCGAGATGTCCCGGCGCATGGGTTACTGGTCGGATTACGAGCAGGCCTACCGCACCATGGACCCCGACTACATCGAGTCCGTGTGGTGGTCGCTGAAGACCATCTTCGACAAGGGCCTGCTGGTCCGCGACTTCCGGATCAGCCCTTACTGCCCGCGATGCGGCACCCCGCTGTCCGACCATGAGATGGGTCAGCCGGACGTCTACCAGATCGTCACCGATCCCGCCATCACCGTACGGTTCCGGCTGACCGAGCTACCGGATGAGGCGCCCGACCAGCACGGTGTCTACCAGCAGCTGAGGGACGCTGACCTGCTCGTGTGGACCACCACGCCGTGGACGCTGGTGGCCAACACCGCGGTCGCGGTCCACCCGGACGCGATCTATGTGGTCGCTCGCAGATCCCGGGACGGAGACCGGGTGGTGGTCGCCGAGGATCTCTACGCCCGCGTGCTCGGCGAAGGATGGCATGTGGCCGCCAGGTTCCGCGGCGAGGAACTGGCCGGGGCGAGGTACCGGCGCCCGTTCGTGCTGATTGATATCCCTAACGCCCATGTGGTCATTCCAGGGTCATTCGTGACCACGGAGGATGGCACCGGCCTGGTGCACCTGGCGCCGGCCTTCGGCGCGGACGACATGGAGGCGTCGCGGGCGCACGGGCTGCCGATCGTCAACCCGATCCGGCCGGACGGGCGGTTCAGCGAGGACGTGGGGCTGGTCGGCGGGAAGTTCTTCAAGGACGCGGACAAGCGGCTCATCGCCGACCTGGACGACCGTGGACTGCTGTTCCGTTCCGAGGTGCACGAGCACAGCTATCCGCACTGCTGGCGGTGCGGCACGCCGCTGCTCTATTACGCCCTGCCGTCCTGGTATATCAAAACGACCACAATAAAAGATCAGCTTCTTAAGCAGAACGACAGGACTGCTTGGTACCCGGCCACCGTCAAGGAAGGCCGGTATGGCGAATGGCTGCGGAACAACGTGGACTGGGCGCTGTCGCGGACCCGGTACTGGGGCACACCGCTGCCGCTTTGGACCTGCCCGAACGAGCATGTGACCTGCGTGGATTCGCTCGCGGCGCTGTCCGAACTGGCGGGCCGCGACGTTGCCGGCCTGGACCCGCACCGGCCGTTCGTCGACTCCGTCACGTTCGAGTGTCCTGAGTGCGGTGCGCTCGCGCAGCGGGTGCCCGAGGTGATCGACGTCTGGTACGACTCCGGTTCCATGCCATTCGCGCAGTTCGGAGCGCCGTGGCGGAATCCGGAGTTGTTCGATGCCGCGTACCCGGCCCAGTTCATCTGCGAGGCGATCGACCAGACACGCGGCTGGTTCTACTCGCTGATGGCGGTGGGGACGCTGGTGTTCGGGCGGTCGGCGTACGAGAACGTGCTGTGCCTCGGGTTGCTGGTCGACGAGACCGGCCGGAAGATGAGCAAGCACCTGGGCAACGTACTCGAGCCGCTGCCGTTGATGGAGACGCACGGGGCGGACGCGCTGCGCTGGTTCTTCGCGGCCAGCGGATCGCCGTGGGCGGCGCGGCGGCTGTCGTCCGGAATGCTGGCCGAGATCGTGCGGAAGGTCCTGCTCACGTACTGGAACACCACGTCGTTCCTGGTGCTGTACGCGAACGCGTCGGGCTGGACACCCGGGGCTTCTTCCTGGGCTGACCGGCCGTTGCTGGACCGGTGGGTGCTGAGCGAACTGCATTCGCTGGTGCGAGACGTTACTGCCGGGCTGGAGGGGTTTGACTCCGCCGGGGCCGGGCGGCGGCTGGCGGGGTTCATCGACGACCTGTCCAACTGGTACGTGCGACGGTCCCGGCGGCGGTTCTGGGAGGGGGACGCGGTCGCGTTCGCCACGCTGTACGAATGCCTGGTCACGCTGACCCAGTTGATGGCGCCGTTCACGCCGTTCCTGACCGACTACGTGTGGGGCGTGCTCTCGGACGCTGGTTCCGGTTCTGGTTCCGGTTCTGGTTCCGGTTCTGCCCGGCCGTCGTCGGTGCATCTGGCATCGTGGCCGGTGGCGGATGATTCGGTGGTGGACGAGGTTTTGTCCGCGCAGATGGCGCTGGCCAGGCGATTGACCGAACTGGGCCGGTCGGCGCGGGCTTCGGCGTCGGTCCGGACCCGGCAGCCGCTGGGGCGCGCGCTGGTGGGAGCCGCGGGCTTTTTGTCGCTGCCCGCCGAACTGCGTGACCTGGTCGCCGAGGAGCTGAATGTAGGGTCTCTCGATGTGCTGGACTCGTCGACGGAACTGGTGGACTACTCGGTGAAACCCGCATACCGGTCGCTGGGACAGCGGTTCGGTTCGTCGACGCCGGCCGTGGCCGCCGCGATCTCCGGGTCGGATCCCGCGTCGGTGGCATCGGCCGTGCTGTCCGGGGACGGGTTCACGGTCACGGTGGACGGGTCCCCGGTGTCGCTGTCGGGTGCGGACGTCGTGGTGACGCAGACGCCGCGCGAGGGCTGGGCGGTGGCCAGCGACGGCGGCGAGACCGTGGCGCTGGACATCACGATCACTCCCGCTTTGCGGTCGCTGGGGCTGGCGCGCGAAGTGATCAGGCTCATCCAGGACGCGCGGAAGAAGGCCGGGCTCGACATCACCGACCGCATCTGGTTGCGGTGGGCCGCTTCTTCCGGGTCCCCGGTCGCTGAGGCGCTTCACGAACACGGGCAGCTGATCGCCGACGAGGTGCTGGCCGTCGACTACGGTTCCAGTTCGGGTGCTGCCTCCGGTTCTGGTTCCGGTTCTGGTTCCGGGACCGCTGGCGTTGACTCCGGGCCCGCTGGCTCGGACGCCGCGGAGTTCGCGGATCACGATCTGGACCTGCGCTTCTGGCTCCGCCGCGCCTGAATGCCGCGACGTTCGCGCGCTACGAGACGCCCGTTTCACCCCATTTGCCGACCTAACACCCCCGTGCTCGTGTGGTTGATCCGGGCTTCGTGGTGCTTTTTGGGTACTCGGATACCCAAAAAGCACCACGAAGCCCGAAAGCACCACGATAACTGCCCGGTATGCCCGTTCCGCCCTGCCCCGCAGCACCGTCACCAGCCGGGCGCGGGTCCGCAGCGGTTCCGGCGCTCATCGACACGAACTGCTGCTGCAGGAATAGCGGCTCTCCCCCTTGCGCCCGGAGCAGCCCCCGGCAAAGCGGCCGGACCTTCTTTGCCGCGGCATTAGCTCGCTTCGTACTCGGGAAGGCAGGCGCGGCAGGGGGTGCAGCCGACCTCCCTGGCCTCGGCCAGGGTCATTTTCTCGAGGTCGTCCTCGCCCATGAAACGGATGAGTATGCAGCTCGCGTTGTGATAGCGCGGCACGCCGGGCACTACCGTCACCTCTTGCCGCGGATCCGGTTCGGGGGCAGCGGAGGCCTCGGCCTTCTCCGTCGCGGTGCCGGGGGTTTCGGTGCCGGGGGTTTCGGTGCCGGGGGTTTCAGCCTGAGGGGTTTCGGCGTCAGGGGTTTCGGCGACCGCCTCGCCAGCGGTCGCGGCACTGGCCGTTTCGGTGCTGGCGGTGTCGGTGCTGGGGGTTTCGGTGTCGGCGGTTTCCTCGCTGGGGGCCTCGGCGCTCGCCGCATCGGGAGCCTCGGCGGGTATCCGGAGCGTCTCGTCTGCCGTGGCATCGGCGACGTCCGCCTCAGGCGCGGCCTCGGCGGTCGCCTCGGGCTCGACGGCCGATGCGGGCTCGACGGCCGATGCGGGCTCCACGGCCGATGCGGGCTCCACGGCCGCTTCCGGCTTGGCGGCCACCTCGGGCTTGGCGGCCACCTCGGGCTTGGCAGCCACCTCGGGCTTGGGGGTGGCTTCGGGTTCGGCTGGGCCGTGTTGCTCTACCGGGCGTTCCCGCTCTCCGAACCACTGGTCCCCGTACCGCGGCCGGTCCTCCGGACGGGGCGGCCGGACGTAAGCGGCGGTGTCGTAACGCGTCGGCTCGGAACCGGTATCGAAGCCCCCCGCCTCCGGCAGGCCGCTCCGGCGCTCCCCAGCCGGGGCGCTCCCGGAGGATTCGGTCCATCCAGACGTTTCCCAGGGAGCGTGGCTACCCGCCGTCGAAAGGTTCTGGGTGGCCGACCGGGCGGCCTCACCACCTGATCCGGCCGGCACGGCCACCGACTGCGTGGCCGCCTCGTCCGACTGACCGGTGTCTGTGGACCCGGCATCTGTGAACACATAGGCGGCCGGGCCGAACACCTCATCACGGTTGAGGCCGACTCCGATGATGAGGATCAGCAACGCGACGGCACTGACCCCGATCGCGACGTAAACGAGCGCCAGCTTGCTCATGACGGCCCCTGCTATCAGCAGGACGGACGCGACGACCACGAGCAAGGCACTGAACCGGATCACGCGCGATCTCCCAGCGAGCGGGCCCTACGCCGCGACCCCTTACCGCCGGTCGCGCGAGGGCGTTCCTTCTGATGTCCGGAAGCCGCCAGCGTGTACCTCGGGCACACCGTACTGCCCGGTACCCGGACCACCGCCGTTGCGAGTCGGCTGACCGAGACCAGCAGGTATCGCAGGCTGTTGCGATGAGCCTACCGTGGGAAACACCCCGCTGTCAGTTACCCCTGCTTCCAGGTCGCGGAGCTGTCCCTCGAGGTAAGCCTTCAGCCTGCTGCGGTACTCGCGCTCGAAGGCGCGCAGGTCATCGACACGGCGCTCAAGTTCCTCGCGCTGCTGCACCAGCGAGCCCATCGCCTGACGGTGCCGCTCCTGCGCGTCGCGCTCCAGGCTCTCCGCGCGGGCCCGGGCATCGCCGGTGATCTGCTCCGCCTGACGGCGCGCCTTGGTCAGCACCTCGTCCGCCTCGCGGCGGGCCCGGCCGAGCGTCTCGTCGGCCTCCCGGCGCGCGTCGGCGATCGCCTGGTCCGCGGTCTGCTGCGCCAGCGAGAGCACACGGGCGGCGGTGTCCATGTTGTCCTCGATGTGCGGCATCCCGCCCATCATCACCGGTTCCGGCTGCCGCCGCTCCGGCTCGACACGCGGCTCAGGCGCCATCATGTCCGGCTTGGGATCGGACAGCGGGGAACTCAACGCCGGTACGGCCGACTTGCCACCACCACGCAGCACCTCGGCCAGCTTGGCCCGGAGTTCCTCGTTCTCCTGGATCAGCCGGTCGAGCTCGGCCTCGACCTCGTCGAGGAAGGCGTCGACCTCTTCCTCGTCATAGCCGGGCCTGAGCCTGGTCGTACTGAACTGCTTGTTCCGCACATCCGCGGGCGTCAGCGGCATCTCGTCTCCTCGGCGCACTTGGACCGTGTTCCTCACGACGGTACCCGAATCAAAGACGCGGCACGACCACTTCTAGCATGATCAAGACCACGATAAAGAGAACCATGAAGCTCAGATCCATGGCTACCATACCGAGCCGCAGTGGCGGGATGAAACGGCGAAGGAATTTGAGTGGCGGATCCGTTACGGTGAAGACACTTTCAGCTATCACCAGCAGGATCCCTGATGGATGCCAGTCGCGGGAGAAGGCCTGAATCCAGCTGAAGATCATCCTGACGATCAGGACGAAGAGGTAGATCGCCAGCACATATGTGAGGACTTCCTTCAGGATGCCCACAGGTCCGCCCGATCCTCGCCGCCGGTCCGGGCGCCAGCCCGGCCGGCATCATTACTGCTCAGCGTCACGTCACCACTGCTTGTCCGTCTAGCTCTGATTGAAGAAGCCGCGCTCAGCGATGCGGGCCTTGTCCTCCGCGGTGACCTCGACGTTGGCCGGGGTCAGCAGGAAGACCTTGTTGGTGACCCGCTCGATCCCTCCGCGAAGGCCGAAGATCAGACCGGCCGCGAAGTCGACAAGACGCTTGGCGTCGCTGTCGACCATCTCGGTCAGGTTCATGATCACCGGAGTTCCCTCACGGAAGTGCTCTCCAATGGTACGCGCTTCATTGTAAGTGCGGGGATGGAGCGTTGTAATACGGGCGAGATCGGTCGTCTGCGCCACGTGTTCCGGACGCCACTCAGTGGCCTGATAACCACCGTAATCGTCGCGGGCAACGCGGGCGTCGGGCTCCTCGGGCACGTCCGCCCGCGGCTGCTGGTCGTCGTATTCCTCGTAGTCCTCATAAGAGTCGTACTTGTCGCTGTAGCGGTGGTCGTCCTCCACGAGGCCGAGGTAGACCGCCATCTTGCGCATCGCGCTGGCCATCCGTCAGTCCTCCGTGCCCTGTACCCATCATCCCCAGCCGTTTTCGGCCCTCACGCGTCGGACATTACCTGACGAGAGGCCCGCGAACGCCGAGCAACGCCGTACCAATTCGCAGGTGTGTCGCGCCAATCGCGACGGCTGCTTCGAGATCGGCGCTCATTCCGGCCGAGATGATGGTGGCCGCGGGCCGGACCGCACGCACTGCCGCGGCGCTGTCCAGCAGCTTTGTGAACGCCTCCATCGGATCCATCGACAGCGGCGCGATGGCCATGACGCCGCCGAGGACGAGCCCGGGTTCGTCCGCCAGGGCCTCGGCCAGCGCCGGCACATCCGCGGCGACCGCGCCGCCGCGGGCCGGATCGCCGTCCAGGCTGACCTCGACCAGGCACCGTAGCGTCCGCTCCGCTCGGTGCGCGGCGCGACCCAGCGCGCTAATCAGGCGGAGCCGGTCCACCGAGTGGACAACGCTGGCATACCGGGCGACGCTCGCGGCCTTGTTCGTCTGGAGCTGGCCGATGAAGTGCCAGGTGATGTCGAGATCCTCGCAAGCCTCGGCCTTCGGCGCCGCTTCGGCGTCCCGGTTTTCCCCGATGTCGCGGACCCCCAGCTCGTACAGGAGGCGGACATCGGAGGCAGGCCAGGTCTTCGTCACCGCGATCAGCGTGACTTCTCCTGGGTCGCGCCCGGCGGAGGCGCACGCCGCCGCTATGCGCTGCCGCACGTCGGCCAGGTTGAGAGCAAGCTCTTCTTCCCTCCGTGCCAATTTTTCCTCCGCGCCAAGGCGCTAATCCCTCCGCGCCAAGGCGCTAATCCCTCCGCGCCAAGGCCTCGCTGCGCTCGGCCGGCTTGGGTGCCACGGCGGGCTTACCGCCCCTTCGGGACGGCAATCCGCCGCGGCGCTCGCTTCGCTCGCTCATGGGCGCGCCGCGGCCCTTTGGCTCGCTCACTTTAGGAAGTCGGGGATGTCCAGATCATCGTCCTCCTCGAAGACGACCGGGCGCCGGCGGCTCGTGGCTACCTCGAACGTCTTACCGGCGTTCTCGGCGTACGAACGGCGTGGCGTACCGGCGGTGGGGGCCGTCGGACCAGGGTCCTCCGAGCCCGCTTGCTGCGCAGGACTGGCCTGCTCTTCGGCTGGGGCCGTCGCCGGCCCTGCAGCCGTGGGTGAGGCCGCGGCTGGGGAGATCGCGGCTGAGGTCATGGATGAAGCTGGGTCGGCCTCGACGGCGGCCGCCGCAGCCACGGCCGAGGGGGCAGCCGACGAGTCCGGGACAACCGAAGCCGAGCCGCCCGCTGATGAGACCGGAGCTGATGAGACCGGAGCCGACGAGGCTCGCACCTCGCCGCCCGACATCGCCGGCCCGGACGGCCCGGACGGCGCTGGTGCCGTCAGCCCGGGTGATGCCGGCACCTCGGCGACCGGAGCGCTCAGCAGCGGGTATGCGCCCGCCGGGCGGTAGGCGTCGGCCGGGCCGGAATCCTCGCCGAAAGCGGCGGCTGACCCGAACGATTGGGCAGAGGGCCGCCCCTGAAACGGCGCCTGCCCCTGCGAAGGCGCCTGGCCGGCGCCCGGGACCTGGGTCGGCCCGGAGTCGGCTAGCCCTGAACCACCCGATCCCGCGTACGAGCTGGTGCCGTTGGCGGCGCCGCGAGCCGCTGCCATGGCACCCGACCTGCTCTCGTCGAAGCCGGCCGCGATCACCGTGACCCGCACCTCGTCGCCGAGCGCGTCGTCGATGACCGCGCCGAAGATGATGTTCGCGTCGACCGCGGCCGAGTTGGACACCAGTTGTGCCGCTTCGTTGATCTCGAACAGCCCGAGGTCCGAGCCGCCCTGGATGGACAGCAGCACTCCGTGCGCCCCGTCGATGGACGCCTCGAGCAACGGCGAGGAGATCGCCATTTCGGCGGCGGCCACCGCCCGGTCGTCGCCCCGCGACGAGCCGATGCCCATCAGAGCCGATCCAGCCCCCGACATGACCGACTTCACGTCGGCGAAGTCAAGGTTGATCAATCCCGGCGTGGTGATCAAGTCGGTGATGCCCTGGACACCGGACAGGAGCACCTGGTCGGCCGCCTTGAACGCGTCGAGCACGCTCACGTGCCGGTCAGAGATCGACAGCAGCCGGTCGTTGGGGATCACGATCAGCGTGTCCACCTCGCTGCGCAGCCGCTCGATCCCCACCTCGGCCTGCACGGCCCGCCGTTTGCCCTCGAAACCGAATGGCCGCGTCACCACGCCGATGGTGAGCGCGCCGAGCGACCGGGCGACGTTCGCGACCACCGGGGCGCCGCCCGTCCCGGTACCACCGCCCTCACCCGCGGTGACGAAGACCATGTCGGCGCCCTTGAGCACCTCTTCGATCTCTTCGCGGTGATCTTCGGCCGCCTTGGCGCCCACGTCCGGGTTCGCGCCCGCGCCCAGCCCTCTGGTAAGTTCACGGCCGACATCGAGCTTGACGTCGGCATCGCTCATGAGCAGCGCCTGCGCGTCGGTGTTGATCGCGATGAACTCGACGCCCTTGAGCCCCTCTTCGATCATGCGGTTGACGGCGTTGACGCCGCCGCCGCCGATTCCGACGACTTTGATGACCGCCAGATAGTTCTGCGGTGCTGCCACGAGGAGGGCCCTTTCCGCTCGTCCTAGTTCGCCGTCAGGCTTCACCTTCAGGTTAAGATTTAGAGTTTTTGCCGTCCGCGCGATTCATAGGGACAGTAGGGTGAGGCGGCATCAGGGTCAACAAACACGATCAGCGTGTCGCGAGATTCTCACTGCTTGGTCATCGCCATTCCAGGCGCGCTTACGTCGTAGTACCGCGCGTGAGTGCTCATGAGGATATCCAGCACCCGCGCCTTGTCGCTGGCTCGGCCCGTGTCGCCCCACACCACTGTCACCCCGCTGCTGAGCAGGACCGTTACCTGGCCATCAGGCACCGAAACCGACTTGACCGACGCGCGCAGCCGGGCCGGCAGTTCACTGAGCACGGCGGAAGCCATGCCCACCGACGGATCGCCGCGCAGGGCCGAGACCGCTGATCCCGCCACGGGCATATACAACGGCATCCGGCCCGGTCGCGTCGCTGACCACCGCACCACGACACCGGCCGGGTCGATCAGGTCGAAGCCGCGCTGTACAGCCACGGCCAGCGTGGCGGTCCGTTCCCGCACCTTGATGACCACGCGGTCTGGCCACGACTTGACCACCTGCACGCTCTGTACCTGCTGGATGCTCGCCACCCTGGCCTGGACCTGGGCGGTGTCGACGCGCACCATCGGGGTGCCGGGCTTGACGCCGGCCATGGCCAGCACCGCGGTCGACGGCACCAGGTGCGTGCCGGTCACCACGACGGAACGGACCACGAGCAGCCGGGAGCCGAGCAGCGCCCACGCCACGGCGGCCACGATGCCCACCATGGCCAGCCCGAAGAACGCTGTTCTCCAGCTCGCTCGCCTCCGGCGCGCTTTGAGCCGCTGCCTTCCTTCGTCGCTCGTACCTCGCTCCTCAGTCCAGGCATCGGCGCGCGCCTTTGGCTCGCTCGCGGGGCCGCTCACTTGAGCGCCTCCAGTATCCGGGGCCCGAGCTTGGTCACGTCGCCCGCTCCCATGGTGAGCACCACGTCGCCTGGCTTGGCCAGCTTGGCGACCAGCTCGCTGACCTGGTCCATGTCCGGCACGAAGCACCCCCGCCCGTTCGGAATGTTGTTTACCACCAGCTCGCCGGTCACCCCGGGTTGCGGATCCTCGCGGGCTGCGTAGATATCCAGCACGATGGCCTCGTCGGCCAGCCCGAGCGAAGCCCCGAACCCGGCCGCGAACAACCTGGTCCGGCTGTACAGGTGCGGCTGGAAAACGGCGATGACCCGCCCGCCTGCAACCAGGTCCCGGGCCGCCCGCAGGTCCGCGGCCAGCTCGGTCGGATGGTGCGCGTAGCTGTCCAGCACCAGGACGCCGCCGGCCTCGCCCTTCGGCTCCATCCGCCTTCGCGCGCCGCGATAACCGGCCAGCGCCGCCGTCACCCGGGGGGGCGCGAAACCCAGCTCGACCGCCATGGCGAAGGCCGCCGTAGCGTTGAGTGCGTTGTGCCGGCCCGGGACTCGCAACGTCAATTGACTAAATATTTCGCCGAACGGACTGTGGCTCGACTCGACGCTGAAGCTGATCGCCATCCCGGCTGGCCGGATATCGGCGAGCACGTAATCGGCTCGTGGTGACTCTCCGTACCGGCGGACTCGCGCGGGATCGAGCCCGGCGGCCACGGATTCCGCGCCGGGGTCGTCGGCGCAGGTCATCACCAGCCCGCTGACCCGCCGGCCGAACTCGGTGAACACGCTCTTGATGTCGGCGAGGTCCGCGTAGTTGTCGAGGTGATCCGCCTCCACGTTGGTGATCACCGCGGCGTCCGGGGACAGCAGCAGGAACGAACGGTCGCTCTCGTCCGCCTCGGCCACGAAGTCCATGCCGGCCCCGTCCTCGGCGCCCAGCCCGGTCTCGGCCAGCACGCCGCCGATCGCGTAGCCGGGATCGGCGCCGCATTCCCGCAGCACGGTGGTGAGCATCGACGTCGTCGTCGTCTTCCCGTGGGTCCCGGCCACCGCGATGACCCGCCGTCCCGCCATCACCGAAGCCAGCGCCGCCGCCCGGTGCAGCACCCGCATGCCCCGCCGGTTCGCCTCGGTCAGCTCGGGGTTGTCCGCCCGGATGGCGCTGGACACCACCAGCGTATCCCCCGCGCCGAGGTCGCCCAGGTTAGTGGCCGCGTGCCCGATGTGCACGCCGGCGCCGAGCCCGGCCAGCTCATCGAGCAGCGCGGAAGGCGTGCTGTCGCTGCCCGATACCGCCATTCCCCTGGTCAGCATGATCCGCGCGATGCCGGACATGCCGGCCCCGCCCATGCCGACGAAATGCACTCTGCCTTCTGCTCGCCTCCGGGCCGCTTCGAGCCGCCGCCTTCCCTCGTCGCTCATTCTTCGCTCCTCAGTCCAGGCGGTGGCGCGGCCCTTTGGCTCGGTCAGGCCCTTTGGCTCGGTTTTCCCGGACCACGTCGATGACGGCCTGAGCCAGCCAGCGATCCGCGTCGCCGCGGCCCAGCGAGTGGGCGGCGGCGGACATGTCGGCGACTTGATCAATGTTGACCAGTACCGGCAGCAGCTTGTCCCGGAGCCAATCGGGGGTGAGTTCCTCGTCGAGGACCAGCATGCCGCCGCCGTGCTGCACGATCGGCAGCGCGTTCAGCCGCTGCTCCCCGTTGCCGATCGGCAGCGGTACGTAGGCGGCGGGCAGCCCGACCGCGGTCAGCTCGGCGCACGTCATCGCCCCCGCCCGGCACAGCGCGAAGTCAGCCGCCGCGTAAGCGAGGTCCATCCGGTCGATGTACGTCGTCGCGATGTACGGCACGGCGCCGTGGGTGGTCGGCGCGTCGGCGGCGTTGCGCGGCCCGATGATGTGCAGCACCTGGATCCCGGCGGCACGCAGCGAACCGGCGGCCCCGAACACAGCGGCGTTCAGCGACCGGGCCCCCTGCGAGCCGCCCGTCACCAGCAGCACCGGGAGGTCGGTGCGCAGCCCGAAGTGCGCTCTGGCCTTGTCACCCACGGCCAGCCGGTCCAGCTCGGCTATCTCCCGGCGGATCGGGATGCCAAGATATTTCCCGTTCCGCAGCTGGGTGTCGGGATGGCCGGTGAAGACGTGGGTGGTGAGCCGGGCGCCCACCCGGTTGGCCAGGCCCGGCTTCGGGTTCGCCTCGTGCACGACAATGGCGACCTTGCGCCGCTTCGCCGCCAGGTAGGCCGGAGTCGAAACATAACCGCCGAAACCGACCAGCACCTCGCACCGGGTCTTGTCGATCACCTTGGCCGCCGCGTTGACGGCGCCGGCCATGCGGACCGGCAGCGCGATCTGTCCGGGTGTCATCGACCTGGCCAGTGGCACCGCCGGGATGAGCTCGAGGGGATACCCGCGCAGCGGGATCAGCCGGGTTTCCAGGCCTCGTTCGGTGCCCAGGCAGGTGACCTCGGCCCCCGGATCGGCTCGCCGCAGCGCGTCGGCTAGCGCGAGAGCTGGTTCGATGTGGCCAGCGGATCCGCCGCCGGCGAGCAGTACTCGCATTTCGTGACCCTCCTGCACCGCAGCCCCGTGACGATAAGCTCCGGCGTTTTGCCAGACCGAGCCAGCTTAGAACGCGAACCGGCCAGCCCGGGCCACGTGCGGCAAGCGCCTCGCGCGCGCCTGGCTCCATCCGGGCGAAGCCCATCAGCATGCCGAGCCCGGCCAGTGTCACCAGCAGCGAGGAAAGCCCCGCGGACACCAGCGGGAGCGGCACCCCGGTGATCGGCAGCACACCGATCACCGCACCTATGTTCACTACCGCCTGCAATGCGATCCACGCCGTGATGGCGGTGGCGGCGAGCTGCGAGAACAGGTCCTGCACCCGACGTGCCACGCGCAGCCCGGCGAAGGCCAGGCCGCCGTAGAGCGTGGTCACGCACAGCGTGCCGACCAGGCCGAGCTGCTCACCGATGATGGCGAAGATGAAGTCGCTGGTCGACTCCGGTACCCAGCCCCACGTGCAGCTGCCGGCGCCGAGGCCCACGCCGAAGATGCCGCCGGAGCCGATGCACATCCGGCCCTGGATGGGCTGCATCTGCGCGCCGGTCGGGTCGGTCTGCGGATGGAGGAACCCGGTGAGCCGCTCCCAGCGGTAGGGCGACGAGATCATCATGAGCAGGATGGCCAGCGACATGAGGATCAGCAGGGCGACGTAGACGCGACCGGGCGTGCCGATCACCCACAGCAGCGCGAGGAAGATCATCAGCAGGATGAACGTGGTGCCCAGGTCGTTCCCCGCCATCACCAGCAGGCACAGCACGCCGGTGCCGGGCATCAGCGGCACCAGCAGATGACGCCAGTCGCCGAGCTGACCCAGCTTCTCCTTGCGCGCCAGCAGGTCGCCGCCCCACAGCACCAGCGCCAGCTTGGCCAGTTCGGAGGGCTGGAACTGGAGTGCGCCGAGCTGGATCCAGCGGGCCGCGCCGTTCTGCGAGACGCCGACGCCGCGGATCAGCGTCAGCCCCAGCCCGACCACCGAGACCGCGAGCAGCGGGTAGGCCAGTGCCCGGAACAGCTTCGGCGACGACCGGGCCGCGATCCACATCACGGGCAGGCCGATGGCACAGCCGAGTAGCTGCTTCTTCAGGTCCGCGTAGGGGGACAGCTTCTCCCCGAGGTCCACCACCGAGGCAGCGGACTGCACCATGACCAGGCCGAGTCCGAGCAGCAGGTAGGTGATGCCGAGCAGCAGGTAATAAGAGGTGAGCGGCCGGTCCAGCAGCGCGCGCCGGCTGCCGGTCCAGGCCTTCAGCCCGCCGATGCCCGCCACCCGGGCCGGAGCTCTCACGTCTTGCGTCGTCACGCGCACCTACGCAAGTCACGACAGTGCATGCCCTTTAGTTTGTGCGCTGCTGGCCCGTAAGACCCGGACATCCATCGCGTGTCGGCTAGTTTTCCCTCCGCGCCAAGGGTCGGGGTCAGCGCGGGAGGCGCACCAGGGTGAGGAAGAAGTCGTCGATCTGCCGGATCGCCTCGATGAAGTGCTCGAAATCGACTGGCTTGCTGACGTAGGCGTTCGCGTGCAGCGCGTAGCTGCGCAGGATGTCTTCTTCGGCCCGCGAGCTGGTCAGCATGACCACCGGCAGGACCAGCAAGTCGGGATCCCGCTTCAGCTCGGCGAGCACATCGAGACCGTCACGCCGGGGCAGGTTTACGTCGAGCAGTATCAGGCCCGGGCGTGGCGCGTCGTCATATGGCGGGACGTTCCGCAGGAACCGCAGCGCCTCTTCCCCGTCGGTGACGACGTGCAGCCGGTTGCGGATCTTGTAGTACTCGAAGGCCTCCCTGATGATGAGCGCGTCGCCCTCGTCGTCCTCCACCAGGAGCACGTCTATCGCGCTCGGATCATCACTCATCGTCCTCCTCTCCCGGTAGCGTGAAGCAGAACCGCGTGCCCGCCGCGGCCGGAGGCCCAGGCAAATCAGACGCCGCGTCGGCGTCCAGCCAGATGCGCCCGCCGAAATACTCGATGATCTTGCGGCACAGGGCAAGCCCGACGCCGGTCCCCGGATAGGCGCTGCGCTCGTTGAGGCGCTGGAAGAGCAGGAAGATACGGTCGGCGTACTGCGGCTCGATCCCGATGCCGTAGTCGGTGACCGAGAACAGCCATTGCCTGCCGTCGCGGCGGGCCGCCACCACGATGCGGGGCGGCGCGGGACCGCTGAACTTGACCGCGTTGCTCAGCAGGTTCTGGAACACCGCGGTGAGCAGCGGCAGTTCGGCCAGCACCAGGGGCAGATGGCCGGCTTCGATCGTCGCGCCCGACTTCTCTATCTCTGCGGCCAGGTTCGCCCGGGCCTGGGCCAGCGCGGTGTCGCTGGACACCAGGGCGGGCTGAAGCGGGGTCTGCCCGACCCGGCTGAACGCGAGCAGGTCGTTGATGAGAGCCTGCATCCGCTTCGCGCCATCCACCGCGAACTCGATGTACTGGTCCGCGCGCGCGTCCAGCTTCCCGGCGTACCGGCGCTGGAGCAGCTGGCAGAAACTGGCCACCTTGCGCAGCGGCTCCTGCAGGTCATGGGAGGCGAGGTAGGCGAACTGCTCCAGCTCGGCGTTGGATCGCTGCAGGTCGGCGGCGCGCGCCTGCATTTCGGCGGCACGGGCCGCCAGGCTGGTGTGTTCGGTCTCCGCCGCGGACGTGGCCTGCCCGATCTGTTTCCGTGCGTTCCGCAAGCGCACGGCGAGCACGCCGCTGAGCACCAGCAGGCAGGCCGCGAGCGCGGCGAACACTCCGGCCAGGGCGGTCATGGCTGGGCCCGCGGCCGGAAACCCAGCGCCAGCACGGCCAGGTCGTCGTCCAGGTCACCTTGATTGAGCTTGCGGACCTGGTCCACGATCCGGTCCAGCAGCTGATCGTCGCTGAGCCCGTCCGGCCGGGCCTCGGCGATCAGCTCTATCAGGCCCTCGCTGCCGAGCCGTTCCGGACCAGGACCGATCCGGCCCTCGATCAGGCCGTCGGTGAACATCAGTACCGTCCAGTCACCGTCCAGCCGGAATGGGCTGCCGGGCCAGTCCGCGATGCTGCCAAGGCCGGGCGGCGGGCAGGCCGGCGCCTCCAGCTCGCGTATCTCGCCGCCCGCGATGAGCAGCGGCGGCATGTGGCCGGCCAGCCGTACCCAGGCTGACTTCCGGTCTGGTGCGACCGAGGTCATGCACAGCGTGGCGAACATCGTGTCGTCCTGCCGTTCGTGCTCGAGCACCTGCTGGACGGTGGCCAGGATCTCACCCGCCGAGCGGCCCGCCAGCACGAGGGCCCGCCAGGCCACCCGCAGGCACACGCCCAGCGCGGCCTCGGTCGGGCCACGCCCGCAGACGTCTCCGATCAGCGCGTGCACCGAGCCGTCGGTGGTCTCGATCACGTCATAGAAGTCCCCGCCGATCAGGCGCTGCTGACCGCCGGCCAGATAGCGTGTCGCCACGGTCAGCCTGCGGTCGGTCAGCAACGGCGAAGGCAGCAGGCCGCGCTCCAGCCTCGCGTTCTCTTCGGCGTAGATCCGGGCCGCGTCGAGTTCTCGCTGTGCCTTCTCGGCGCGCTGGCGTTCGAGCGCGTACCGGATCACCCGGTACAGCATGTTCCCGGCGACGTCCCCCTTGACCAGGTAGTCCTGTGCGCCGGCCCGGACTGCCTCCGCCCCGAGGTGCTCAGCCGCCACACCGGTCAGCACCACGACCGCCGCGTGCGGCTGGTGCATGGTCAGCCAGCTCAGCCCCTGCAGCCCTTGCGAGTCCGGCAGTCCCAGGTCGAGCAGCACGCAGGACACGTCCGCTGCCAGCAGCTTCGCATCGGCGAAGGAGCGGGCGCGCCGCAGCTGTACGTCAGCGCCGGCTTCCGCCAGCAGTTCTTCCACGATGAGCGCGTCGCCGTCATCGTCCTCAACGAGCAGGACTCGGACCGCACCATCAAGCCCAGCCGTCATCACGACCTATCCCACGCAGTACCGAACACCCCATCATTCTCCACATTCCGCCCGCCCGTCCGCCACTTCCGCCCCCGCACACCGCACTCCCGCGCGGCGCACTCCCGCGCGGCGCACTCCCGCGCGGCGCGCCCCCCTGCCGCCACCTGATTGAAACGTTAAAAGGTAGCTTCCACCTCGAGTTCGGCCGCGAGCGTCCGAAATTTTAGCGGATATGCCCGTTATGTGCACGCCGACCGCGACGTAGACGCGGAAAGAAAGAGCCTCGCGGAAAATAGGGCGCCGCTTTCCGCTACCTTTTCTTCCGCAGGGCTCCTATCTTCCACACAATGGCCATCTTATGCGTCCATTATGCGGCATCCGCGCAAGTTCACCAGGCGGGCCTGCGCGTTCCAGCGAAGCCGAGAGGACCAGAAATGCCGCAAGCACCCCGGTTGCCCAAGCCAGCATGATCCAAAGTGCCGCAAGCACCCGGTCGCCAAGACAGCATGACCCCAAATGCCGCAAGCGCCCCGGTCGCCCAAGCCAGCATGATCCAAAGTGCCGCAAGCACCCGGTCGCCAAGACAGCATGACCCCAAATGCCGCAAGCGTCTCGGTCGCCCGAGGCGGCGCCGAATGTACGCGCCCCTCCTCGCGAGCCGCAATCCCTACGCGCCCAACCGCCACAAATACCAATTCGACAGAACCGGACAAATGGTGAAATGTCGGGCGCAGCAGGCGGGATCCAGATGGGACGGGGGCGCGATGAAGTGCGGGCGGCTTCAGACTGGACGCGCGTCAGCGGGGGAGGCGGCTTCAGACTGGACGCGCGTCAGCGGGGCAGGCGGCCTCAGGCCGGGGCAAGCCGGCGGGGCAGGCGGCCTCAGGCCGGGGGCAAGTGGGCGGGGCGGGCGGCCTCAGGCCGGGGGCAAGTGGGCGGGGCGGGACGGGACGGGACGGAGCGGGGGCGGATTGGGGTGCTGGGTTAGAGGGATTGGGGGAAGGCGAAGATGTTGTGGGGGTCGTGGGAGTGCTTGATCTGGGCGAGGCGGTTGTAGTTGGCGCCGTAGTAGGCCTGGCGCCAGTTGGTCAGGTCGGGGTCGATGTAATTCTGGTAGGCCTGGCCGCTGGCGTAGGGGCGCATCGACTGCCAGAACTGACGGAGCCAGGTGTGCTGGCGGCCGACGCCGCCAGCCGCGGCGCCGACGTTCCAGCCCGTCGTGTACTGGGCGCCGAACAGGGCGTTGCGATGCACGAACGCGGTCGCCGAGGCCGGCACGCGATTGACCGCGCCGCCGAGTGAGTCGAAGGCCACGCCGCCTACCCCGCCCGGCGCACCGCTTACCCGTCGCATGGCCTCTATACCGTTCAGCAGGGTACCGATCCCATGGCTGCTCAGCGGGGTGGTGAAGAAGTCAGACTTGGCGTATTCCGACGCCCGGGACAGCTGACCGCCGGGTACCTGGGTGGGCAGATGGCATTCGGGCACGCTGAGGCCGCTACAGCCTGCCTCCACCATCATCGCGTGCAGCCAGGACGTGCTCTCCAGGAAGTGCGAGGACGGCGGCCCCGTCTTGGCGTACAGCTTCTCCAGCTCAGCGAAGGCCTCCCCCACGCTGCCGATGTAGGTGCCGCCCACCTCGAGGGTGGGCGTACCGCCACCGGGCGCGGCGGCCAGGTGCATGTTCGACCAGAGCTGGTCCGGACCGTGCGGCGCCCAGGACTGCCACGCGGAGATCACCCGCTCGGCCTGGGACCAGGGCCAGTTCAAGAAGAACAGCACGATGTCGCCGACGGCATGGGTGCGGAAGGTGAACGAGGTCACCACGCCGAAATTGCCCCCGCCGCCGCCACGGCACGCCCAGTACAGATCGGAGTTGGTGCCGGAGTTCGCGTTCTGGATCCGGCCATCCGCCGTGACGATCTGCAAGGATTCCACGTTGTCACAGGTCAGGCCGTAGGCGCGGGCCACTACTCCGATGCCCCCGCCGAGGGTCAGCCCGGCGACGCCCACGGTGGGGCAGGAACCGCCGGGAATCCCCCGGCCGTGCGCGGCCAGCCCGTTGTACAGGTCGACCAGCTTGGTGCCCGCGCCAACGGTCGCGGTGGACCCGCTGACCGTCACGCCGGCCATCCGGGACACGTCCACGATCAAGCCCCTGGTCGACGACCAGCCCGCGTAGCTGTGCCCGCCGGAGCGAGCGGCGACCGGGATGCCGAATTTCCGGACAAACGCCAGGCAGGTCGCGACGTCGTGACCTGACCGGCAGTACGCGACGCCGGCCGGGTTGATGGAGTCGAACCGCGGATCGAACAGCCGCTTGGCCACCGCATAGCCGCCCTGGCCGGGCCGGACCAGCGGTCCGGACAGGTCGCGCGCGAGCGCCGCCCAATCGCTGGCGCCAGGTCCAGAGGTCACCCGCGCGGCCACGGCACGCGCCGTGCCGCCACCGCAGGCCGCCATCAACGCCGCGCCGCCGCCGGCCGCCGCGGCGGTCAGGAACGCCCGCCGCCCGGGGCCCGGGGCGGGATTAGGGTCTCGGGTCATCCGCGTTTGCCTTCCATGTGGCGGTTCAGGTGGTTCTCACCGTATAGACGCCGCAACATGTCCGGCAGTTGGCGCGAATCCGGCGGTACGGCCCCAGCCTGGGAGTTCGCAGAAAATTAACTTGCTTGCCCCGGGAGGGCGGAAATATAGTTGAGCTACTCAAACGTTGACGGACTGAAGGTATTCGGGAGGTGAGCGACATGGAGCCTACGGCTCGGGATGATGAGCTGAACCAGCAGATCATGGACGCGCTCATCGAGCTCGTTAAGCACGCGAGCACCCTGGGGCAGTCCATCAGCGGAGGCTTCGGGCTGAACGGCAGCGATGTCATGGCGCTGATCAAGATCGACGGCCCGTTGTCGATGAAGGAGCTGAGCCATCGGCTGGCGTGTGACGCCTCGTTCGTCACCGCGATCGCGGACTCGCTGGAAAAGCACCTTCTCGCCCGGCGCGAGCCATCACAACGTGACCGGCGCAGCAAGAACATCGTGCTGACCGAGCACGGGATCGCCGTTCGCGACCAGATAGCCAGGGAAGTCACGGCGCGGATGCCGTGGTGTAACGCGCTGGACACGAGCGAGCGCGAGTGTTTTCTTGACCTGCTGCAGAAGATGGCGGGCCGCATCGAGGGACAGAGCCCAGCGGGGGGAGGTGATCGTGTCACACCCGCGGTAGCTGTGCCGTCTTAAGGGACGTACATCCGCGGGAGGAACACGACAGGGGGCTTGTCCTCAACGGCGTGTCATGAACGTCGTTAGGACAACAACACTTAACAGGGGATTCACCACGCACTAGGGACGTACGCCCGGCACTGCCCGCCGCGGCGGTAGTTAACTACGCCCTTCAACCAAGGGAGATTCACGTGTCAGCCACACCGGAAGCCAGGACGACGGGGGCGGCCGCCAGAGCCGTCGAGCGTCCCGGCAGCGCGCCACCGCGGCGGCTCGGGCTAGCGCTCGCCGTCATCGCGACGGCGCAGTTGATGGTCGTGCTGGACGCGACCATCGTGAACGTCGCCCTGCCGCGCATTCAGGGCGCGCTGGGCTTCTCCGACAGCAATCTGGAATGGATCGTCAACGCGTACGCGCTGACCTTCGGCGGCCTGCTGCTGCTCGGCGGGCGGGCCGGCGACCTGCTGGGCCGCCGCCGGGTCTTCATCACCGGCATCCTGCTGTTTTCTGTCGCCTCATTGCTCGGCGGATTCGCCACCGATCAGGCCTGGCTGCTGACCGCGCGCGCGGTTCAGGGCGTGGGCGGGGCGCTGGCCGCGCCCACCGCGCTGTCGCTGATCGCGGTCACCTTCCCCGAGGGGCCGCCGCGCAACCGCGCGATGAGCGTCTACGCATCGGTGAGCGTGGCCGGCGCCGCCGTCGGCCTAGTCGTCGGCGGGCTGCTCACCACCTACGCTTCCTGGCGCTGGGTGCTGTTCGTCAACGTGCCGATCGGCATCCTGGTCGCCTTCTTCGCGCCTCGCGTTCTTGGCGAATCGGAACGCCGCCGCGGCCGCTTCGACCTGCCCGGCGCGATCACCGGCACGCTGGGTGTCGGGGCGCTGGTGTACGGCCTGACCAACGCCGCCACCACTCCGGATGGCATCTCGCACTGGGGTGACACCAAAGTCGTCGTGTCGCTGGTGGCCGCCGTCGTGTTGCTCGTGGCCTTCGCGGTCATCGAGATGCGCAGCGAGCATGCCCTGATGCCGATGCGGGTGCTGCGCAACCGGGACCGGTCCGGTACGTACCTGATCATGCTGATGGTCGGCACCGCGATGTTCGGGATGTTCTTCTTCCTGACCTACTTCGTGCAGAACGTCTGGCACTACAGCGCGATCAAGTCCGGCGTGTCGTACCTGCCGATGGTCGCCGCCGTCCTGATGGCCTCCGGTATGGGCGCACAACTCGTGCCGCGGATCGGCGCCCGGCCGATGCTGCTGGCCGGCTCGGTGGTCGGCACCGGCGGGCTGTTCTGGATGTCCCGGCTGACCGAGCACTCCTCATATGCCGGCGGCATGCTCGGGCCGAGCCTGGTGGCCGGGTTCGGGATGGGCCTGCTGTTCGTCCCGCTCTCGCTGGTCGGGATGTCAAAGGTGGCGGAGAAGGACACCGGAGTGGCGTCGTCGCTGCTCAACGTCGGGCAGCAGGTGGGCGGGTCGATCGGGCTCGCCGTGCTGGGCACGGTTGGCTGGAGCGCGGTGGCCAACAGCCTGCGGTCCCAGGCGGCCTCGGCCGCCGCCGCGGCGGCGAAGACCGGCCAGCACCTGTCCGCGGCGAAGCAGGCCGCGGCCCAGGCGGCCATGACCAATCACGCACTCGCGACCGGGTTCTCGAAGGGCTTCCTGGTCGCGGCCGGGATTTCGCTGCTCGGGCTGATCATCACGATCGTCGCGATCCGGGTTCGCAAGGAGGATCTGGCTGGCGTGAACCCGATGTCAGCGCCAAGCTGACGTCACAATGCCACGAAGCGGTCCCGGGTCCCGGCCGGGACCGCTTCGTATTTGCGTGTCCGCAACTGTGCGAGTTGCGGGTGCCGGCGAGGTGCGCCACAGGCGTTCTGAGAAAATTGGGTTTATGGTTTCGTCAATTCGCGATGCCCAGGTGCGCGCGTTCCTCAGTGAGGGGACGCGGACCGGGAAGTTGAGTTATCTCGGCGTTACCAACGGTCAGCCGCTGGTGGCGCCGGTGTGGTTCGTGCTCGAAGATGACTACCTGGTGTTCAACACGGGCAAGGCCACGGCAAAGGGACGGGCGCTGGCGCGCGATCCCCGGGCCGCGCTGTGCGTGGACCTGGAGCGGCCGCCATATGCGTTCGTGCAGGTCCAAGGCGAGGCGGAGATCTCCGAGGATCCGGCCGAACTGGTCAGGACCGCGACCGCCATCGCCGCGCGGTACATGGGGGCGGACCGGGCCGAGGAGTTCGGCAGGCGCAATGGGGTGCCGGGTGAGCTTGTGGTGCGCCTGCGGCCGGTCAAGGTCCTCGCGGCCTTCAACATGACGGGTTTATCCGTGTTTCCCTACCGCGCCAAGGCCTCGCTGCGCTCGGCCGGCTTGGGGCCACGGCGGGAACCGCCGCCCCTTCGGGACGGCAACCGCCGCGGTATTTCCCTCCGCGCCAAGGCCTCGCTGCGCTCGGCCGGCTTGGGGCCACGGCGGGAACCGCCGCCCCTTCGGGACGGCGACCGCCGCGGTATTTCCCTCCGCGCCAAGGCCTCGCTGCGCTCGGCCGGCTTGGGGCCACGGCGGGAACCGCCGCCCCTTCGGGACGGCGACCGCCGCGGCGCTCGCTTCCGCTCGCTGGACGGTGGCTCTGTTACAGAACGTTGTGGGCGTTAACAAAATATTATGTGTTTCTAAAAGATCATTGATCTCGCCGGTGCGGATGGTACGTATACGTACGAAGAGGTCAACATCCCATCTGGGCTGGGAGACAGCGGATGAGCACCGCGTGTACCCCGGAATCGGGGCCCTATGGCTAATCGCACGGCGGGGCGGCACCGCGACACGGGCCGTCGGCCACCGTCCCTGTTCGCCCGGGACTATCCGGGTGCTCGCGGCCCTTTCAATGAGTTCACGGACACCGCTCCGCTCAGGCTGGACGGCCCGCAGTTCGGCATCCAGCCGTTCGCCAGTCAGTCATTCGGGAACCAGTCATTCACGGGCCAGCCGTTCGGAGGCCAGCCGTTCGGGGGCCAGCCGTTCGGGGACCAGTCCTGGAGTCAGCCGGACCGGAGCCGAGCGGGCGGCGGGCAGCGGTCCGGCAGGCGGTCTGCCCGATGGCGGCCTGGCTGGTCGTGGTACAGGTTGCGGCGATCCGTTGGCGCGAGCCCGCTGACCCGGAGGCGTGCCCTCATCGTGGCCGGGACGGTCGGGCTGGCCGGCGTCGTCACGGCCGGGATCGTGGCCGGCTTCGGAGGTCAGGACTCCCCCGCGTCGCACCGCGACGAAAGCGCTGCCACGCCCGGTATCCCGCTGCCCGCGCTGGCGCCGCTACCGACCGCCGTGGCCGGCGGCCCGGGCAGACGACCGGCCAAGAAGCGCGCTCCGCTCCATCACCCGGTGGCCGCGACCCCGCCGAACCCGCAACCGCAGGGACCCGGGTCGGCACAGGCGCCCCCCACCCCGCGCGTGTCATCAAGCGCGGCAAGCCGGGGACCGACGATATCGGTGCGGTACCTCGTCCCCGGGCAATCGTTCGAGGGCTTCGAGGGCGAGGTCGTGGTCGTCAACAACGGGCAGGAACCGCTGTCGGGCTGGCAGATCGTCGTCGCGCTGGAAGGCGACACCGTGACTTCGGTCGAGAACGCGAGCGGATTCGTCAGCAACGGCATCCTGCTGATGCAGCCGAACGCCGGCGCCGCGGCTGTCCCGCCTGGCGGCACGCTGCGGGTCTTCTTCACCGCCGAAGGCACCCAGACCACACCGCTCGCCTGTGCTTTCAACGGAATCACGTGCGGGTGAATCCTCGCGGGTCATGATCATGGGTCGCCGCGGGGGTGCGGGGGGACGGTTCCCCCCGCTCAAAGGCGGTAACTATTCCCGCAAACGACCCATGATCATGACGTGGAGCAGTCATGGGCGGGCGGCGAGCGTGCCGCCGACGGGCGGCGAGCGCGCTGCCGACGGGCGGGCGTTACAGGGCGTTCAGGCCGTCCAGGACCTGCCTTAGCAGGCGTTTGTCGGTCAGCCTTCCCCGCACGGCCATCCGCTTCACGTCGATGAGGCCCTCGTTGAGCAGATCGCCGAGCAGCACCCGCACCACGCCGAGCGGGAGCCCGATGGCTGAGGCCAGGTCGGCCACGGTGATCGGGTGACGGCACAGATCCAGGATCTGGGTGCGCTCCGGACTGAAGGAAAAGGTGTCAGCCGCCTTGCCGCTGCGGGCGACCGTGTCGATCAGGTCGAGGTGCCGCTCCGCCGCCGGTCCCGCGGGCCGGGTGCGGCCGCCGGTCACCGTGTAGGGCCGGGCGACCGGTCCGGAGTCCCAATCCATCCATCTGTCGTCGTCTTCGGAGTCCATCGCGGCGGATCACCGGGACGCTGTGTTCTGCGCCGGGAACCTCGGGTTGGCGATCATGTGCTGGCCCACTCGCTTGACCAGAACGGCCATCTCGTAGGCGATCTGGCCCGCGTCGGCGTCCGACTCGGCCAGGACGGCCAGGCATGTGCCTTCGCCCGCTGAGGTGATGAACAACAGCGCGTCGTCCATCTCGATGATCACCTGGCGGACCTCACCGCCGGCGAACCGCTGACCCGCACCGCGGGCCAGGCTGTGGATTCCGGCCGTCAGGGCGGCCAGATGGTCAGCCTCGTCCGCGCTCAGGCCCGGCGAATTGCCCAGGGTCAGGCCGTCCGGCGACAGGATGACCGCCTGACGGACCCGGTCGACCTTCGAAACCAGCTGTTCCAGCAGCCAGTTCAGCTCTCCTGGCACCGATCCCCCTGTCATCGCTGGACCCCGCCTTCGTCAGAGCGCGGGTTCTCGCCGGACCCGCCGCCGGACCCGCCTTCGGACTCGTCTGCCGTGGCCCGGCCGGTTCGCCATCCCTGCTGGATGGACGAGATCAGGGCGCGTGCCTGGTCGGCCGAACGCACCTCACCCGCGCCCCTGGCATGTGTGCCGGGGGCGTCACGCAGCTCAGGGGCCAGGCTGGCTTGCCGCAACCGGCGCGGCAAGTCCCCCGCAGAACCGGTCGGCTGGCCGGAATCCAGGCCGGAGCCGACGACATCGCGGGGCTCATCCGGTGCGGCGACCGAGCCGAACTCGAGACCCGGCCGACGGCGACCCGGGAACGCACCCGGGCCCGCAAACGCACCCGGACCCGGGAACCCACCCGGACCCGCAAACGCACCCGCATCCAGACCGGCGACCCCCGCCGCCGACGCAACCAGCGCCACCGGCGCCGCGCCGTTCGACCCCGCGGCCGCGGGAGTATCGTCTTCCGACACGACCAGCTCATGCGGCATCAGCACGATGGCCGCCGTCCCGCCGTAAGCGGAAACGCGCAGCGCGACCTTGATCCCGTGCCGGGCAGCCAGCCGGCTGACCACGAACAGGCCGAGCTGGTCGCTGTTGGCCAGGTCGAACTCGGGCGGCCGGGCCAGCCGTTCGTTGAGGGCGGTCAGTAGGTCCTCGTGGATACCGAGCCCACGGTCCTCGATCTCCACGACATAGCCCTTGGCCACCCGGCTCGCCCTCACCTGAACCCGGGTGTTCGGCGGCGAGTACAGGGTCGCGTTCTCGATCAGCTCGGCGAGCAGGTGCGTCACGTCGGCCACCGCAGCGCCGGGCATGAAATCACGCGACTCGGTGACCATGTCGACCCGGACGTAGTCCTCGATTTCGCCGATCGCACCACGCAGCACCTCGACCAGGGGAACCGGCTGACGCCAGCCCCGTCCGGGCGCCGCGCCGGACAAGATGATCAGGCCCTCCGCCTGCCGCCGCATGCGGGTGGTCAGGTGGTCGAGCCGGAACAGCTGCGCCAGCGCCTCCGGATCCTGCGTGCCGTGCTCCATCTCGTCGAGCATCTTCAGCTGCCGCTGTAGCAGCGACTGGTTCCGCCGGGACAGGCTGCGGAACACGCTGCTGACGCCCTTGCGCAGCTGCGCCTGCCCGACGGCCGCCTCCACCGCCGTGTGCCGCACCGCGGAGAACGCGTCCGCGGTCTCGGTGACCTCACGGGTCCTGGTGCGCAGTGCCAGCGGCGGCGCCTCCGCGTCCACATCCACCTCCTCACCCTCGCCCAGCCGGCTCACCAGCGAAGGCAGCCGCTCTTCGGCCAGTTCACGCGCTGCCGAGCGCAGGCCGATCAGCTCACGGGCGATGCGGCCACCGAATCCGAGCAGCAGCAGGGCGGACACGATGACCGCGAGAAGACCGGCGCCGCCGACGAGGAACAGGCGGAGCAGGGTGACGTTACCGGCATGCGTGTCACCGCTGGTCACCGCCAGCCGGGCGGTGGTTTCGGCCTGGAGGTACGGGCCCATGAGCGCCTGGAGGCCGGACTGCCAGGCCTGCGCGCCTACCGGTAGCTTCGCTAGCGGGGCGGTCGCGACGATCTTGTCCTCCATCGCCTTGAACTGCTGGTAGGCGGGCGAGGCGAAGACGGCGAGATAAGGATCGGCGTTCTGCTGCCAGTACACCGGTGTCTGACCGATCTGCTCCAGGAACCGCTGGTCGTCGACTGCCTGTACGAACAGCTCGTGTTCGGCCGCGGGCATCCGGCCGCCCGAGACCAGCACGCCGCCCATCAGGGCGGCCTCCCGGCCGACGAATTCGAAGGCCTCGGCCTCGTCGCCGACCCCTTGGCTCTGCTGGTAGAACGGGATCGAGGCGTCGGGATTGGCCAGCGCGCCCAAGGAAAACGGGAACGACGCGCCGATGACGTCGTTGTAGGCCTGGAAGGTCGCGAGCGGCGCGACGGTGCCGGCATCGACCGCGGCGCGGATCCCGCGGAGCTCACCGACTTTGGCGAGAAACGCCGAAACCGCCGAGCGGGCCACCGCTGGCTCGGCACCGGACGCCTTGCCGGTGCCGACCCGGAAGGCAACGAGGGCGGCATCGGTCTGCTTGCGCTGCGCCGCCAGCCCGGCCTTGAGTTCACTAGCGGCGGCCTGGGCACGGACCAGGTCGGCCCGCGGTGCCGACCGCGGCAGCAGGCTCACCGCGCCCTGAGCGCTCTGCGCGGCGAAGCTTTCCGCGCGTTCGGAGTTCAGGTCCAGTAGCAGCGCCTGAGTGGGAGCGCCGATGTCGGAGTTGACCGTGTCGGAGTTGCGCTTGGCGAGGGCGCCCCCGACCGTGCTACTGGCGGCATAGGCCCACAGCGCTATCAGCGATAGCAGCGGGATGACCAGCAGGACGGTGAGCGTGGCACGAATAGGCCGCTGCCGACGCCGACGCGTACCGCCGGACAACCGGTGCTGACCGCCGCTCCTCGGCTCCTGCTCAACTGTTTCCGGACTCATCGCGTTCCCCCCCAAGGGGATCACCGGCAGCCTCGTTGATGATCATGCCGACGCTAGCACCAGGAAGTCCGCGATTACAGGAAAATTACCGACTTTTGCTACTTCCCCATCAATGTCCGAGAATGACCTTTTCATGGAACGGCTGTGGCGGGAGGTCCCGGATCCCAGCACGGCCCGGGAGGCGGCCCAGCGGGAGCGAGGGGCTACTGGGGCGTGAGAAACGCCACGAGATAGCCGACACCGAATGGGGCATCGGAGTAGAGAATGTCGGCGGCGAGTGGAAGCGGGCGCATCGCGCCGGCCATCACCTGCCACGCGGGGCGGCCGGTGGCCAGGAGCTCGCGGGCGAGGGCGGGGCTGATCGCGAGCAGCGCGCCGAGGTCGCCGTGGCGAAGGGCCCGCTCGGTTTCCGCGTCGAAGGCCGCCGCCCGCTCGTCGTAGTAGCCGGGGGCCTGCACGCTGCGCCGGGCGCTGCCATCGCCCATGACCAGCAGGCCGACCCGCTCCGCGGATCCGCCGATCGCCGCGCCCAGCTCGGCGCAGCCGGCCGGCCCCTCGTACTCGGACACGCCCTGGAGGATGCGCGGCCCACGGTAGCCGACCTGGTCCAGGAGAAGCGCGCCCAGCCCCAGCGAGGGCGGCAGCGCCGGGTTTCCACCGGAACCCAGCGCGGGCGCGAAGACCGACAGGTCGAGACGGCTGCCCGGGTCCCATCGCCGGGTCTCGTCGGCCGGCCCGACCACCACGATCAGATCGGGGCGCGCGCCCACCAGGCGTTCGGTGGCCTCGGCGCACGCCTTCCGCAGTTCCGTTATGACCGGGTCGCGGCCGGTCAGCTCGCGGGCGAGCACCGGCGGCCAGGGGCACAGGCTGGCGGCGATGATCACGTCAGGCCTCTGACGGTGCGCTCCGGCACCCGGTCGCCGCGGATCGCGGAGACCATCCGCAGCACCTGCCGGGTCTGCGCGACGTCATGCACGCGGAACACCCGGGCTCCCAGCCACGCGCACACTGTTGCCGCGGCCAGCGTCCCGGGCAGGCGCTCGGCGGCCGGCAGCCCGAGCGTCTCCCCGACGAAATCCTTGCGGGACACCGACACCAGCACCGGCCATCCGGTCGCGGACATGTCGCCCAGACGGCGGGTCACCTCCAGCGACTGCCAGGTGTTCTTGCCGAAGTCATGCGCCGGGTCGATCAGGATCCGGGACGGATCCACCCCAGCGTCGACGGCGCGTCTGGCCTGCGCGAGCGTCCGGTCCAGCACGTCCGCCATGACATCGGCATAGGCCACGCGGAACGGCCTGGTCCGCGGGGGCTGGCGGCCCGCGTGCGCGCAGACGAGACCGGCGTCGTGCCCGGCGGCCACCTCGGCGAGCTTGCTGTCCCTGCCGCCCCAGCTGTCGTTGAGCAGGTCGGCCCCGGCCGCGCAGGCCTCGGCCCCCACTTCGTGGCGCCACGTGTCCACGCTGATGACCACGTCGGGATAGGCGCGGCGGACCGCGGCCACGAACGGGACAACCCGGGCGATCTCTTCGCTCACGTCCACGTCATCGCCGGGACGGGCGGGAACTCCGCCGATGTCGATGATGTCCGCGCCTTCGGCGATCACGGCGTGAACGCGGTCCATGGCTGCCGAGGAGTCCCAGGTCACGCCGGGCTGGAAGAACGAATCCGGAGTCCTGTTGACGATCGCCATGACCAGGAGATCCTCGGGCCGGAAGGCGCGGTTCCCGAGGCGTAGCGGCCCCTGGGGGCTCATGACTCCATACCAAGCACTGACCGGACGGGCGGGCGCTCATGGGTGGGGATTGGTCGTGACCTGGGCCGGACCCCTCCATCGGTCCGGACGAACTGCTGGAGTACCGCTTGGCGCTCGCCGTGCTCAGGGGTGTTATCGGGCGAAGCCCGCCGCCGTTCGTGCGTCAGAAGAAGTTCGGCGGCCATGAGTGCCAGATCATGGCTTGCCTGATGCCGGTGCCCGCGCCGGCCCAGGTCTACCTGCGCCGCCGCGGGCAGGCCGTGCCGCCGCGCGGTATCGAGCAGCACCGCGAGTTCGACGCCGTAACCCACGGGGATGGGAAGGGACTCCATCAGGCCGCGGCGCGCGGCCCACTCGCCTGCCAGCGGCTGCACCACGCCCGCCAGCTCGGGCCACCACAAGCTCAGCAAGGGCCGGGCCACCAGCTCGGTCACCCGCCCTCCATCGGCCGAGATCGAGCCGTCACTGTCGGTGTAAAGCCGCTCGTAGAACCCCTTGACCAGGAGGATCTCCCCATCGGACAGCAGCGGGCCGAGCAGCCCGGTGACGAAGTGCGGGCCCCAGTGAGTCAGGTCAGCGTCCACGAACACCAGCAGATCACCCTTGGTGACCAGGAGCGACTTCCACAGCGCCTCGCCCTTACCGGGGAAGGCGCCCAGTTCCGGAGACACTTCACTGGCCCGGTAAACCGTCGCTCCGGCCTCGGCCGCCACCACACCGGTGGTGTCCGTGGAGTCGGAATCCATGACCACCAGCTCGTCGACCAGACCGGTGTCCGACATCAGCGCCTCGGCCAGCGCGGTGACGACCCCGGCCACCGTGCGCTCCTCGTTTCGCGCCGGGATCACCACGCTGACCGTCACGTCAAGCTGCTTCTTGCGCTCCAGCAGCCACGACAGGGGCCAGTCCTGCCAGTGGCTGGTGCGGCGGCGGAACCACGTATCGGTATCGGTATCGGTATCGGTATCGGTGGAGTCGGCGGCCGGGGCGGTATCCGGCTCCGGTGGTGAATACATCGAGTTCAGATTAGCCGCCCGGCCGCGTATGCCCGACGCCGGGCTGTTGCGCCGGGCTGGGAACATCATGCCGCACGGCCCCGCTCATCAGCACACCGAGCGAAGAGCCGGCCTGGAACGACGTCTGGAACTTCTGCGCCCACGGCTTCGCCACCCCCTAGCCGCGAAGCTACCGCCGAAAACATCCCCTCGCCGAGCCCCCCGCCGCCCGCGCGAGCACCCGGTCGCCCCCCACCGGCCAATCCCCCACCCGCGTGCCCGCAACCTGCACCCCTCGCCCCAGCCGGCCACCACCACCCCGTGCCCGCAAACCCGCACCCCCCCCCCAGCCCGCCACCACCCCCCCCCCCCCCCAAACCCCCCCCCCCTCCCCCCCCCCCCCCCCCCCCCCCCGCCCCCCCCCCCCCCCCCCCCCCCCCC
>JAFARZ010000317.1 GCA_019245115.1 Streptosporangiaceae bacterium
ACCACCGCCATCCGCCACGCCGCCGGACAGCACCACCACTAAACCCCGCACCACACCAGCCCGCAGGCCCCGCCACCACCCGGCCGGGGCCTGCCGCCATTCACACCCAGACCCACTCACCACTCAAGGTCCATACAGGGCAACCGCAAGGTGGCTGGCTGCCTGCCCGGTATGCGGTGATATGCGTCGCTCGCCAGCCTGGCAGGAGTCGTAAGGAAACGGTCTCGTCGGCAGGCCGCAAACATACGTTGTTCCTGAGCCGCACATGGCGACCAGAATGATGCGAGGCCCAGATCAACCGCAATTCGCGAGCCCGGCTGGTGTCTGCCGGGCACCTGGGCAAACCGGTCATATTGGGCTAAGTTTCGGGGTCGTCGAAGGGGGTGGTTGGCGCAACCTACCCCTTGGGTGGGTGTAGTTGGCGCAACGTACCCCTTATCGATGGCGTTGACGTACCCGTGACGCTGGCACACCGGCGGCATGCCGATGATGCCCTGCTGTGTCGGCCGTTGCGTGGCGGGCCGGAAGGGCCGCCGCATAGCATGCCAGTAGTCACCGAACACTCGAGGTTGGCTGATGCTCGATGATCTCGCAGGGAAGCGAACCGGCGAGCGAATACAGATAATCCGCGAGCGCCGTGGGCTTACCCGCCCGGTGCTTGCCGGGCTTGTCGGCATGTCCACGTCCTGGCTCAAGGGAATCGAACGAGGTGCTCGCCTACCGCCGAGGCTGCCACTACTTGTCAGGCTCGCAGAGGCGTTGTCGCTCGGTGACGTTGCCGTGCTGGCCGGCACGGACATGGATCTCGGAGGTGCCGCATCTGTCCCGGTTGCCTCGTTCACTCGGATTCCGCACGATGCAGTGCCCGCCATACGCGAGTCGGTCCGTGATCCGCTACTCGTCGTCCCTCCTCGTCCGACTGATGTGGCCATGCTGGCGGCGCGTGCCGCGGACGCGTGGCAGCTATGGCATCAATCGACCGAGCACCGGACCGATGTGGGTCGCATCCTGCCCCGACTCGTCACCGACGCGCGTATCGCTGCTCGTGTCGCCGAGGACCGGGACCGCCGAGCCGCAAATGCGGTCTTGGCCGACGTATATGCGCTCGTCCAGCACGAGATCGTCTGGGCATCAGAGACCGAGCTGACATGGACCGTAGCGGACCGCGCTATGACCGCGGCGCAGGACGCCGACACGCCCGTGGCGCTCGGCGGCGCGGCGTGGACACTTGGCATGGTGCAGCGCTCCACGTGCGACACCGACGGCGCACTCAGCCTCGCCCTCGATGCCGCCAGGCTCCTTGAGCGACGGCGTGAGGATAGCGACGAGATCGCCGCCCTGTATGGTGCACTCCAATTGCACGCCGCGACTACTGCCGCGCGGGCGGGAAGAGAGGGAGATGCCTGGCGGTACTGGGATATCGCTAAATCCACCGCCGAGCGGCTCGCCGACCACTACCACCATCCGTGGACGATGTTCGGGACCTCCAACGTGAAGCTGCACGCGGTCTCTATTTCCGCGGATCTGTCCAAGTCCGTTGAGGCGCGCGGGCGCGCCGAGGACATCGACCCTGAGGAGATACCCAGCCGGGAGCGCCGTGGGCGACTGGGAGTGGAGATCGCCCGCTCCTACCATCAACGCCGCGATTACACCGCCACTCTTCATTGGCTGGAGCAGGCCCATCAGGTGTCGGCCGACTCCGTGCGTTATTCCCCAACCGCCCGGCAGATGACCGCCGATGTCGTGGATCACGGCGGGAAGCTAGTCAGCCGTAGGGCACGGTCGCTAGCCGGGAGCATCGGTCTGCCCCTGTGATTGAGGGATGCGCACTGCGTCCTTCGCGGCCCGGTCGCGTGCCGAACACCCTGGAGACCATTGAGCGTCTACAGTCGCTGTGTTGTGGGCCCAGAAGGCATGCGCAATGAGTTTCCGAGCTCGTACAGGGAGAGGAGTCATGGTGAAGACATGTGGCAGGAAGGCGCACATAAAGATGAACGCGACCAGCATAGCGAGATCCGCGGCCAGCGCTGATGCGGACTTGGAACTGCCCGGCGAGTGGGATCGGTGGCCGCACAGCGCTTTTCCCGGAATCGGCACCGAAGCGGCCGATGTGCGCCGGCGTATTGCGGCCGGACCCTTTCTAGGCGACCTGCCACTGCCGCCGGAGGCGACGGCCGAGCAGGGGTCCGTGGATGCGGCAGTAGTTGAGTCCGACCTATCCTCGGCCGGCTCGTGGCGGCCTACCGATCAAGGTGGCCAAGGTGGCGAGCTGGAGTGGCTGATGCTGGCTTGGGGTGACGGTTATGAAGACATCGTGATGGACGGCGCTCAGTGGCGGGCTCGCAGGCGTGATGGAAACGGCGACATGTTCAGCGCGGCCACGGCCGACGAACTGGATGCCGCTCTCCGCGCGGACTGGGCGCATCGCGAGGGGAAATGACCGCACCGCTCGATGTGACAACCGGCGGCAAAGATGTCGCGCGGACGGTGTTCCGTACCGCCGATGATCTGCTCAAGCTGCTGGAGCGGTATGACATGCTGTCCGAATCGCTGGAGGCCGGGCTGCGGGAGCTGCGAGCCGAACTCACGGACACCCTCTGCCCATACACCGTCGAGCAACTCGATGCGGAGAAGCGGAAGCTCGACGAGCGGTTCCCGGAGTTCGAGCACCGTTACACCCGCTGCGGAAGCATCGTCACGTGGTCCGATCGACGAAGGCCAGGGGCTTAATCCAAGCGCTCTGGCAGCGGCCGGTGAGCCGCGGTATGGCGATCGAAAGGGAAGGACTTCTTCCGCCGGGAACGCGCTTACTCGAGGGCGGCCGTTTCACGTGAAACGGCCGCCTGAGACTACGCGCTGAAACACACAGATGGTCAGGAATCGGCGGTGGCGTGGATGTCGGCCAGGAAGGCATCGACATCGGCGGGAGGGGTGTCGAAGGCAGCCATCCAGCGGACCAGCGACTTGCTCTCGCCCCAGGTCTCGAAGATCCAGTCCCGCTGGAGGGCCTCGATCTGGCGTGGGGGAACCTGCGCGAACACGGCATTCGCCTGGACCGGATAGGCAATCGACACGCCGGGGACATCATGGAGGCCGTCGGCCAGACGCCGCGCCATAGCGTTGGCGTGCCCCGCGTTCTTGCGCCACAGGCCGTCTTGCATCAATGCGGAGAACTGTGCAGCCACGAAACGCATCTTCGACGCCAACTGCGTCTGCTGTTTGCGGAGATAGAGCACGCTGCCAACCGTGTCGGGCCGCATTACGATCAGGGCCTCCGCACCCACCGCGCCGTTCTTGGTGCCGCCGAAGCTCAGCACGTCGGCGCACTCCGCGATGTCGCCCAGGTCGCAGTCCAGCGTGGCCGCCGCATTGGACAGGCGGGCACCGTCGATGTACACCAGCAGACCGCTGGCGTGGCAGAAGTCGTAGACCTTGCGAAGCTCCTCCAGGGAATAGCATGTGCCAAACTCGGTCGACTGAGTCAGCGCGACCAGTCCCGGCTGGGAAAAATGTTCGTCCCTGCTGCCCGGCAGACGCTGGGCGATGAGCTCCGGGGTCAGCTTTCCGTCGGGCGCGGGAACCTGGAGCAGCTTGGTGCCGACCAGGCGCTCAGCGGAGCCGCATTCGTCGGTATTGATATGCGCGGATTCCGCGCATATGACGGCTCCATGCCGGCTGAGCAGAGCGCTCAACCCCAAGATGTTGGCCCCGCCGCCGGTGAAGACGAAGAACACCTCTCCTTCGCACCGGAATGCCTGTCGCAATTCAGCGCTGGCAAGGGCCGTCCACTTGTCGGCGCCGTAGGCAACCGCGTCGCCCGAGTTCGCCTCCAGCATGGCCTGGAGCACCGCGGGATGTGCACCGGCATGGTTGTCGCTACCAAAGCTCTTGCGTTGGGTCATGAACACGAGCGTAGAGGAGGGGAAGGAGCTCTGCTTCCGCGGGCGACGGGGAGCGTGATCAGGCCGAAGCTCTGGCTGACAATGTGAAATTTCCTTCAGGCCAGCATCCCGCGCAACAGGGAGCTCGATCAGGCCGGGATTCCCGGCACGGTGAACTCAGGCTCCGCGGGCCACGGCGATCTCGATCAGCTTCAGGCAGGCTTCCCCGAAGTGGTGCCCGCTCGCCTCGAGTGCTAGCGGGAACGTGCTCGTCTCGGTCATGCCGGGCGATACGTTCGCCTCGAGGAAGTAGGCGGTGCCCTCCTCATCGAGGATCAGATCGGTCCGGGACAGATCCCGCAATCCGAGGACGGAATGTGCGGTCAGGGCCGCATCGGCGACCTCGCGCGCCGCCGATGCGGAAAGCCGTGCCGGCACGTAGAACTCGGTCTGCCCCGCGGTGTAACGGGCTGAGTAGTCATAGCCGTGTTCCCCAGGGACGATCTCGACCGCGGGGAGCGCGTGCGGACCGTCACCCAGGTCCAGGACGCCGACCGCCACTTCGGTGCCCCGTACGAACTGCTCGATGAGCGCTATCTCGCCGTACGCGAAGCAGCTGAGCAGCGCGGCGGACAGGTCAGCCGCGCTACGTACCGCGCCGGCGCCAAGGGAAGATCCGCCACGGGACGGTTTCACGTACAACGGCAGGCCGAGCCGGGCCACGATCAGATCGACGACCGCCGAGGCCCCGAGATCATGAAACGTCTCCCGAGGCAGTGTCGCCGACGTCGGCGTGGCCACGCCGGCGGCGGCCATCAGCGACTTCGCAGTCGGCTTGTCGAACGCGGCCCGGCAGGCACTCGGTATCGAGCCGACGTACGGTATGCGGAGGAGTCCGAGCACTTCCCGGATCGACCCGTCCTCGCCGCAACTGCCGTGAATGGCGGGGAAGATCGCGCTGGGCAGATAGTCTCCAAGCTTCGCCAGCAGGGCCGAATCCGCGTCCAGCACCGCGGTGTCGATGCCCAGCTTCACAAGCTCGTCACGCACGCGCCCTCCTGAACGCAGCGAGACCTCGCGTTCCGGAGACAGGCCACCCGCCAGAACGACAACTTGATCTAGTGCGCCGACAGTCATACGGAGGGAACTCCCGAGGCGAAGTCGTGGCGGAGTTCGATCTCGCCCTCCACCACCGCGGCGAGCCGGCGGATACCCTCGCGAATTCGCTCCGGGTCGGGGAATGCGTAGCAAAGCCGGGCGAACTGCCCACCCGAGCCGTCCGCGTAGAAACCGGTGCCCGGCACGTATGCGACCCGGGCGGAGATCGCCCTCGGCAACATCGCCTTGGCGTCGACTCCGTCGGGCAGCCGGAGCCAGACGTAGAAGCCACCCGCCGGCTCAGTCCAGCCGCATCCGGGCGGCATCAAGCGGGCCAGCGCGTCGAGCGTCGCGTCCCGGCGGGCGCGGTACAGCTCGCGGAAGTCCTTGATCTGCTCACGCCAGGGCTGAGTGCTCAGGTACTCACGAACGGTGAGCTGGGCGAAGCTGGAATGGCAGAGGACGGCCGACTCGGCGGCCAGGATCAGCTTGTCCCTGATCGCGGGCGGCGCGACGGCCCAGCCCACCCGGACACCGGCGGCGAAGGTCTTGGAGAACGTGCCCAGGTACACCACGCCCTCGGGATCGTCGGCGCGCAGGGCGCGCATCGGATCCCCGTCGAAGCCGAGCAGGCCGTACGGGTTGTCCTCTACCACCAGGAGCTCGGCGCGCTGGCAGATATCAAGGATCCGGTGGCGGCGGCTGAGCGCGAGCGTGACACCGGCCGGGTTGTGGAAGTTCGGCACCGTGTACAGGAACTTGGCTCGCCGGCCCGACGCGGCGACGGCCGCGATAGCCTGCTCCAGCGCCTCGGGTATCAATCCCTCGTCATCCATCGGGACATGCACCACGTCCGCCTGGTAGGCGGAGAACGCGCCCAGCGCGCCGACATAGGACGGCGCCTCGGCCAGAACCACATCGCCCGGATCCACGAAGATGCGGGCCAGCAAGTCGAGCGCCTGCTGGGAACCTACCGTGACCACCACGTCGTCCGGGTGGTCCTGCACACCCTCCAGCGACATGACTTCGCAGATCCGCTCCCGCAGGCCCGCGTCACCTTGTGCCGTGCAGTACTGGAGGGCCTGCGTACCCTGGCCGGCCACCAGTTCACCAACCATGCTGCCGACGGCGTCCAGGGGCAGCGCCGCCACGTACGGCGTGCCGCCGGCCAGCGACACGATCTCGGGACGAGCGGCCACGGCGAACAGGGCGCGGATTTCCGAGGCAACCATACCTTTGGCACGTTCGGCGTATTGGCCGACATAGCGGTCGATACGCACAGCGGGTGAATCCGATCCAGCGGTCACGGCCACTCCTGATAATGATCCGGGTATCATTCGAGGATAAGGGGTAAGCCGGGGGAAGCGTACGAAATATGCCGCCGGGAACCACAGATCACCCGGTGGTGAGCGGGAAACCGAACGGAAAACCGGTCGGGAACAAGCGAGGAACGAGCCGAGGGGCGGGGTGCCCCCCGGGCAGCGAAGAGGGCCACGGCTCAAGCCCTACTCAACTGAGCCGGGGACGACAGGAAGTGGCGCCATCGAGGCGCCGCGCTGGCGGGGCGCGATTGAGGCACCTCGCGGGCAAGCGGGAAATACAGCATTTGGCCGGGGAAACAGGATGTCGCGCCGTATTGTCAACATTACGCTGGATAACCTCAGCGATTTGCCGCCGAAGTGCCGAAAATGTGTGTTCTGGGAACTTGGCCCAATTGGCCGGGTGCGGGCGGAAGAAAGCACCGATCCTGAACTGGAGAAGGAGTCCTGGGTCTCCTCGGTGCTGCTCGAGTGGGGCAGCTGCGGCAAGATCGCCTACGTCGACGGCGTGCCAGCGGGCTACATGCTGTTCGCTCCGGCCCAGTATGTGCCCAGATCGGTGGCGTTCCCGACCAGTCCAGTGAGTGCCGACGCGGTCCTGTTCATGACCGCGCACCTGCTGAGCGAATTCCAGGGCGCTGGCATCGGCCGGATGCTCGTGCAGTCGATGGCGAAGGATCTCACCCGGCGCGGTGTCAAGGCGATCGAGGCGTTCGGCGATCGCCGATGGGAGTCGCCAGCCTGCGTGCTGCCGGTCGATTACCTGCTAGCGGTTGGCTTCAAAACCATCCGGCCGCACCATCATTATCCTAGGCTGAGAATGGAACTGCGGACGATTCTCACCTGGCGAGAAGATGTCGAGGTGGCTCTGGAGCGTCTGCTCGGGTCGATGACTCCGGCGCCTCTTGTTCCCCGGGGGGTATAAAGGCTGTGTTTTCTGGGGGGTGGAAACCAACCCCCCAGACCCCCCGGCCATCCTGCGCTTCTCACCGTTGGTGTCGCATGGCCGGAAGGGCCTTTCAGGCCCCTCGCGGCCAGGCGACGCGCGAAGCTCGCTCACGCTCGCCGCGCTTGCCACCGTAGTCACCGAGTGGACCGCGAAGCTCGCCGCGCTTGCCACGGTAGTCACAAGGCGACTGCGAAGCTCGCCGCGCCTGCCACCGTAGTCATTGGGGCGACCGCGGAGCTTGCTGCCTGCGGCTTCTTTAAATGAACTCGGCTAGCTCTCGGAGGAGGGCAGACTTTGGCTTGGCGCCTACGATCTGCTTCACTACCTCGCCGCCGGAAAAGACGTTCATGGTGGGGATGGCCATGATTCCGTAGCGCTGCGATACGCCGGGGTTCTCGTCGATGTTCAGCTTGACGACGTCGATCTTGTCGCCGTATTCGCTGGCGATCTCCTCAAGGACCGGGGCGACCATGCGGCACGGGCCACACCATTCGGCCCAGTAGTCCACGATGACCGGCTTGTCGCTCTTCAGGACCTCCTCATCGAAGGTCTGGTCAGTCACGACCTTGGTCGCGCCCACAACAGATCACACCCCTCAGGTTGAGTATCTTTCTATTCTTTGCTCGCCAGCCAGCGCTCGGCATCCAGGGCCGCGACGCATCCGGTACCGGCCGCCGTCACGGCCTGCCGGTAATGCCTGTCCACCACGTCGCCGCACGCGAAGACACCCTCTATCGCGGTTCGCGTCGACGGATGGCTGACCAGCAGATAGCCGTCTGGATCGGTTTCGAGCTGACCGGCGAACAGATCCGAGCGCGGATCGTGGCCGATGGCCACGAACACACCCGTCACCGCCAGCTCATGCTCGGTGCCGTCCTTGGTGTTCCGGATCCGCAAGCCCGTGACCTTACCCTCACCGAGGACCTCGGCGACTTCGCTGTCCCACAGGAACTTGATCTTTGGGTTCGCGAGCGCACGATCCTGCATGATCTTGGAGGCGCGGAGCGCGTCACGGCGATGGATGATCGTCACCGACTGCGCGAACCGGGTCAGGAACGTCGCCTCCTCCATCGCGGAGTCGCCGCCCCCCACAACCGCGATGTCCTGGCCCCGGAAGAAGAACCCGTCACAGGTGGCGCACCAGGACACGCCGTGTCCGGCGAGCAGCTTCTCACCGGGAACACCGAGCTCACGGTACTTCGAGCCGGTGGCGATGATCACCGTCCGGGCCAGGTAGGTCTCGGTGTCGGTCTTCACGACCTTGGGGTCGACGGCCAGGTCAACCCCCGTAACGTCATCCGGGACCAGCTCGGCGCCGAACCGCTCAGCCTGCTTGCGGAGGGAGTCCATCAGCTCAGGACCGATAATGCCGTCCGGAAAGCCGGGGAAGTTCTCAACGTCGGTGGTCTGCATCAGCGCACCGCCGGCGGTGACAGAGCCTTCGAACACGAGCGGCTTCAGCTCCGCTCGCGCGGCGTACAAAGCCGCCGTATACCCCGCGGGCCCGGACCCGATGATGATGACGTTCCGGATGTCGGTCACTTAATGCTGCCTTTCCGGGGCTGCGCTGCGAGCAACCCACCTGCCTGACTAGCAATCCAGTGAACCGATACTAGGGCGCAGTTGTTCCCGGCGACAGGACCTCGTGGTTCAGGATGTCACTGACGGTGGCCGTGCAGCCAGGACCGGCCACCCAGACCACGTCGCCAGCCGTTCCGGGTATGACGACAATGGTGGCCGGCGTGCCGTCGTACTGGGCGGTCTCCACGAGCAGCCGGGGGTTCCCGTCGGTGACGTTCAGCACGCACGCCGTCACCGCGGCGGACGCGGGTACGGCTCGCAGCGCCTTGCTGTCGCGAAGTTGCGCCGTAACCTGCTCACCCAAGGTCGCGGGCCGGTAGTCCAGATCGCTCGACACCACGAACACCTGATCGCCGCTGCTGTATGTGCCGGTTCCGGTCTTGTTCTTCGCTCCCTGGTCGCGGTTGGGGGTGAACGTGGCGTTGCTGTTCTCCGCCGTAGGAGCCCGAGCCGCTCCAGCAGCACCTGATGGCAGCGAGGCCGGGTGGTGCGTCGAATTCGCCGTGCCCGCGGCGCTGTTGGCCATCGGCGTCGAATACGAACTCGATGGGACCAGGTTGCTCAGCCCATAGCCGGCCCCGGCCAGCGCTGCCAGCGCGGCCGCCGCTGGCGCGAGCACCCGCACCCGCAGCAGCCGTCGGCCCCATTCCGCCCCATTCCGCGATCGGCCATTCTGGGACGCACCGCTACCGGACGCACCTCCACCCGCGGCGCCGGCCCCGGACGGGAGGGTGCGTGGGGCGGGGTGTTCCGACAGCCGTTCGGAGGAAATGGGCTTTTGAGATTCGGCAGCAAGCGCGGCGAGCGCGCCATCCAGGCGGCGGGCCACCGCGTCAGGTACGGCGGGCACCGGAGCGGCGGCGAGCACGGCCGAGACCTGAGCCAGCCGGGCATCCAGCGCGGCGCAGGCCGCGCAGCCGGACACGTGCGCGGCGATGGCGCGCCCTCGCCTGCCGGTGACCAGACCATGGTCCGCGATCAGGCCAGCCCGGAACTCGGCCAGGACATCCGGGTCCACGTGGCCGTTCCGTGTCGTCTGCGCCGCATGCGCCGCGGAGTGACGACCCTGCCCGTCCTCCTGGCGACCTTTCATGCATCTCCTCCCTGCGGTGAGACGCTTTCGCTCGCCGCCTGGTTCCCCCGCGCGCCGTCCGGACTGGACGCCAGCGGGGCGTCAGCCAGGGGGGCACGGGGGGCCCGGTCAGCCAGGGGGGTTCGGGGGGATGGCTTCCCCCCGTCAGAAAGCAGCGGCAGCAGGCGGGCTCGGGACCGGGCACATCGGCTCTTGACCGTTCCCGGAGAGACGCCCATGATGTCCGCCGCGTCCGACACCGAGAAGCCCAGCATGTCGACCAGCACGAGGGCCGCGCGCTGGGGGGGCGGCAGCATCCGGAGGGCCGCGTCCACGTCCAGCCGGGTGGCGGTGATGGCGCTGGGATCTCCGCCGTCGTAGGAGTCCCCGTCGTGTGACACCGCGGCGAGCGCGTCCAGCACCTCGTCATCGCCGGTGAAAGCGGGCCGGTTCGCGCGGCGGCGCAGCCGGTCCAGGCAGGCGTTCACCACGATCCGGTGCAGCCAGGTGGTGACGGCGGACTCGCCGCGGAAGTCGGCCGCGCGGCGGAAGGCGGACAGCATCGCGTCCTGGAGCGCATCCGCGGCCTCGTCCTGATCACACATCGTGCGCAGCGCGACCGCCCAGAGCCGGTCCCGATGGCGGCGGAACAACTCGCCGAACGCCTCGGCGTCGCCCGCGACGTGCCGCCTGAGCAGCTCGCCGTCAGGAGGTCCCGCGAGCGATGACATCGTAGATCTGCGCCTGGTAGGTGCCGTTGTTCAGCGGCGGCAGTGAGGTGAACCAGATGAGCACGTAGCGGCCGGTCGCCTTGCTGGTGATATTGAACGTGTAGGTTCCCGCGGCGTTGGCGGTGCTGCCCACCGTCGTAAAGGAATTCATCGCCGACAGGCTGTTGCTGTTTCCGATCCCGATGGAGACGTGCCCGCAGCAGGACGCGCCGAACTTGACGGTCAGCTGGCTCAGCTGGACCGAGGAGCCCATGTCGACGAGCAGTCCGGCGCCTTTCTTCAGGCCACCGAACTGCGGATTACCGTCGTAATACGACGTATGCCAGAACTGGCCAGGACTGCCGCCCAGGGCGTACTGAGCCTGTCCGGGGTCGTCGCTGTTGGGGTCCTTGTCCAGCGGGTTGTAGACCGCCGCGCCAGACGGCTTGAGCACGGTCACCGCGGCCGCTGACGGGCCGCTGCTGGACTGTTGCTGACGGGCTGTCTGGGGGGGAGCGGCGTGATGGAGGCTGCGGCTGATAGCCCACGCGGTCACCCCGATGGCGGCCAGCACCAGCACGATCACCACGCTCACGACGCCTCGCGCGACCGCGGAGCGCTCGGTGGCCGGGTGCCGCCGCCGGTAGCCGCTGGTCGCCGGTCCGGACCGGGAGGACTGCACGCCGCCGGATCCGGCCAGCGGATACGGGCTCGTCGGGCCGCTCCTGCGGTGACCGTCGGCCCTATGACCGCCAGCCCCGTAGCCATCGGCCCCGTAGGGATCGGTCCGGTAGCTGTCGGCCGGGGCGCGCTGCGGGCCGAACGGAACCGGCGAGACCGGCGGGGCGATCGCGATCAGCGCGTCGGCGAACGCGGCCGGTGTGCTGAGCGGCGGTCCCTGCCGGTTCTGCTGCTGGAACAGTGCCCGGCAGGTCACCGAGTCGATGCCGGCCGGCACGCCCGCGGCGACCTGCCGCGGCGTGCACGGGCCGCCCTCGGAATCGGTCGGCGCGGGCGGAAGCTGCCCGGTGCCGGGACCGGGCCAGTAGCCGGTCAGCGCCGCGTACAACAGCCGCGCCAGGTTGCGGGTGTCTATGAGCTCGGGGTCTTCCGCGTCGGTGAGCCCCATGCCGGTCACTTCCGCGCCGATCAGCTCTGTGTTGCTCAGGTCTGTGTTGCTCAGCTCTGGGCCGGTCAGATTCGGGCCGGTCAGGTTCGGGCCGGCCAGCGCGGCGTCGATACCGAGGCCGCAGATCTTCACCCCGCCGCCGGGGGTCCAGTGCAGATCCACCGGCTCCAGCCGCAGGTGCGCTTGTCCGGCCCGGTGCGCCACGGCGAGCGCCTGGGCCGCCTCGGCGATCAGCGCGACGGCTCGCGGCGGATCGAGCGGGCCGTCGGCGAGCATGTCGATGAGCGATTCCCCGGCCACCCACTCCAGCACCACATAGGCGAGTTCGTCCGAGTCCTCAACGTCGAAGACCTGGGCGAATCGGGAGTCGTTCAGCCGGCTGGCGGTCCGCGCGGCGGTCACCGCCTCGGTGATCCGGGGGAAGCCGGGAGCGAAGGTAAGTACGGTAACCGGGCGGGCCAGCGTCTCGTCGGTGGCCTTCCAGTACGTCCAGCCAGGACCCGCGCTGGTCTGGTCGACAAGCCGGTATCGCCCGGCAAGCCGGGTTCCTGGTTCCGACGTGTATGTGCTCATAGGTTGCTACCCATGCTAGTGCCTGCTAGTGCCGACCGCTCTGCCCGCCGAACCTTCCGGCCACCGTTCGCATGAGGAATCCGAACTCGGCCACCCTGAGCTTGCGCGCGCAGATCGCATATATCAGTACAGCGCCCCCACCGCCGAAGATCGTCACGAACAGGCCGTAGCCCGGGCTTGGATCATGCAGGATCCGGCCGCCGCCGTACATGACCAGCAGCGCGAAGATCACGCCCGGCACGGTGGCCAGATGCATCCTGGCCAGGCTGCGCGCCACCGCCCAGCCGTCCAGGCTGCCCACCCGGCGCAGCAGCAGGATCCAGCCGGCGATCGCGCCGCACAGGTTGGCGACGCCGTACGCGACGGCCAGGCCGGCCACCAGATCGGCCTTGGACAGCGTGCTGAGCGCGATCAGGGCACCGATGATGCCGACGGTCATGGTCAGCAGCCCGACGAGCGCCGCGGTGCGGCTGTCGTGGAACGAATAGAAGACGCGGAGCTGCAACTGGGTGAGCATGAACGGGACCAGCCCGAGCGCGAACAGGCCGAACACCTGCCCGATGTACTGCGCGTCCGCCGCGGACGTGTGGCCGTAGGAGAAGATGACCTGGGCGATCGGGCCGCCGAGCACGCCGAGGAAGATCGCGGCCGGTACGACGATCACCGACGATAGTCGCACGCCGGTGGAGAAGTCGTTGCGGACCAGCGAATACCGGCGGATGTCCGCGTGCTCGCTCATCCGGGGCAGCAGGGCGGTGATCACTGAGATGCCGATGATCGCGTACGGAAGCTGGAACAGCATCCAGGAGTAGGTGTACGCCGAGTACCCTCGGGTGCTCGCGGCGGGATCACCGGACGTGGTGTTCGCCACGATCTGCGCGACCAGGTTGCCCGCCCACTGGGTGATCACGTAGCCGGCCATCCAGCCGGTCATGCGGCGGATCTCGCTCACCTCGTCGCGCCGGAACGCGAAGTCCGGGCGCCACTTGAACCTGACCTGGCGTAGCGCCGGCAGTAGCACGATCGTCTGTACCACGATGCCAAGTGTGGTGCCGAGTCCGAGCAACTGGACGGCGCCGGCCGAGATCGACTGCGGCGACTGATTCTTGCCCGCGGTGGCCACGTACAGGCCGCCGACCACGATCACGACCACGTTGTTGATGACCGGCGTCCACATCGGCGCGGCGAAGCTGCCCCGGGTGTTGAGCACCGCCGCGATGAGCGAGCTCATCCCGTAGAAGAAGATCTGCGGGATGAAGAAGTAGGCCCATACCACCATCAGGTTGTGCTCGGCCGCCAGGGTGGGGTTGGGGCCGTGGATGGTGGGGGCGTACAGGCTGACCAGCGGGTCCGCCAGCGCGGTGCCGACCACGGTCACCGCGAGCAGCGCCACCACGCCGAGGGTGAACATCCGCTGCGCGTACGCCTCGCCGTGGTCCGCGTCGTGCTTGGCCGCCTTGACCAGCAGCGGTACGACCACGCTGGTGAAGATGCCGCCAAGCATGAGGTAGTAGATGGTGTTCGGCAGCGTGTTGGCGTTGTTGTAGGCGTTCCCGAGCGCGCCGACACCCAGCGCATACGCGAAGACGACGGTGCGCAGGAAGCCTGTGATGCGCGAGACCAGAGTGCCGACGGCCATGCCGGCGCTGGAGGAGATCAGGCTGCGGCGGGAAGCGGTTGCGTCGGTGACCGCCCGGTGGCCCGTCCGCGGCGGAGCCTCCTCGGGAGCCGGTCGTGGCATATCCAGCGGCGGTGTACGGGCCGGCGTGAACCGGGGCTGCACGAAGTCGGACGGCTGCGAACCGTCCGGCCGCACCGGGCGTCGCGGGGGAGCGGGCGGCGCCGCGGCGCCCCAGTTGAGCGTCAGCGGCATCGTGGTCTCGGCGGGGCTCGGGCCGCCGCCCGGCATGAAACCGTCCGGCGGCGGCATCGGCCCCGGCCCAGGGGCACGACGGGCGGCCCGGCCGGACGCACCGCGTCCGTCGCGACGATCGCGGTCGTCGCGTCCCGGTGGGTCGCCGCGGTCGCTGTGCGCGCCACGGGCAGGGGTGCCGCGGCCGCGTCGCTGCTGCCGCGACTCAGGTGTCGTCGGCCCAGCGTCGTGCATCGGCCAGCTCATCCGGTGCCTCCGTCAGGTCTTCCGCGCCTCCCGAAACGTTACCGGTTGAGGCAGGGTCCGCGCCTCCCTGCGCGGCAGGGTCCGTGCCTGCCGCGGCCGGGCCGGCCCCGTTCAGCCAGCGGCGCAGTGCCCGGAACAGGGAGGTCAGCACCAGCAGGCCGATAGCTCCGGCGATCAGGATAAGGATGTCCTGACCGTACCTGGTGGAGTTAACGGTCAGCGAAGCCTCGGAATTCGGCAACGGCACGCCACCGCGGTTGGTCAGCCACAGTTTGATGCCCGTGGTGCCGCCCGGCGCGGAGCTGACGTGGATCTTCAGCGCCACGGTCTGCCCGGCGGGAATCTTGATCAGTTCGTTCACATGGCTGACCATCAACGGCGGTGCGCCGCCCTTGGCGCTTGGCAGCACGCTGGCGCTGAGCCGGACCTGGACGTCCTGCTGCTCCAGGCCGTTCTGGACGCTGACCGGGATAACGCCGGACCCGCCGGCCATGGTGATCTGCGACGAACCGATTATCTTGACCTTGCTCTGCGCGTGGCTCAGGTACGCGCCGCAACCGCGCGTCAGCGCCTGGCCCCGGGCGGTGGCCGCTCCGCCGCCGCGCCACGCGGAGGACTCGGTGGCGGCGAGCGCCTCGTCAAGCCCCATCGTGTACCCGGTCGGCGCCTGGTCCAGCATGGACTTGTACGTGCTGAGCTGATCGCTGACACCGCTGACCTGGCTCAGGTACGCGCCGCTCAGCTCGCGCGAGCTGAACTTGGTGGACGGCGGGCTCTTCCGGTCCAGACCGCTTTCCGAATCATGCGAGCCGGCCAGGCTGGACAGTGCCACCGGCCGTAGCCACGGCGCGCTGCTGTAGGTGAGCAGGGTCTGCGCGAGCGCCAGCGACGGGCCCCAGGTCTCCGGCGGCGACACGACCACCGAACGGGACAAACCGGGGGCCTCGCTGGCAATCATCGCCGTTTCCGCGAGGAACTGCTGCTCGAGCGTGAACTGGGCGGCCCGGGACATGCCCGCGTTAGCCGGTTTCAGCAGGTTTGTCAGAGTGTCATCGGCGAGCAGCACATTCATCCTGATCCCAGCCCCGGTCCCGACGGACGTGACCGCATCGTCGGGGGAAAAACTCGCGATGCTGGCCGGAGGCATCTCGCCGCTGCTCAGCACCACGCTGGTGACATGCTCGGTGGTGGCCAGGGCGGTGAGCACCGACTGGTCCGCGAGCCCGGCCGGCGGAAGAGCCATACTTTCAACGAACGTACTGTGCAGCACCTGTCCGGCTACTTCCTGGCCCAGCCGGTAGGCGGTCTTGAGTTCGGGGTTGAGCCCATGGTGAGTCAGCGCCGCCACATCGGTGTTGGCGTACGGGGTGAGGACCACCTGCTGGTTCGTCGTCGCGGTTTTCAGTGTGGTCAGCCAGGTTCTGGCGGCCTTGCTGGCGGGCTGCCCGACGGCACCGAAACAAGATTGGGGCTGCCAGCCGGGCCCGGCCACCTGGTATCGCTGGGTCATCGTGTTCGCGTCGCCGACCAGGGCCGGGTCGACGGCCAGGGTCAGGTTCGCTTCCGGGTGCTGCGTCGCGGCGGTCAGCAGCGAGTCCAGGCGGCCGCCCGCGGCCAGGCTCTGGGTCAGGTCGTTGCTGGTGAGCGCCGCGCATGCCTGGCGATGTGGCTGGTCGATTAGCGGCCACACCCAGGCGATCTTCAGCTTGGAAATGCCGTTCGTGTCGTCCGGCCAGAACGGCAGCAAGGTCCGGCCGAAGCCGTGCTGCCCGCCATCCGCGCTGATCAGCACGGCCTCGATCGGATACACCCCGAACTCGGTTATCCCCGCGCTGGCCACGTTGAACGACGCGTGCCAGCTCACCGTGCCGCCCGGCCGCACGGTCGAGCTGAGCGCGTCCGGTATGCCTTCCGGGGCCACCGGGGTGTTGCCGGTCCCGGCGGCGTAGGACTCCATGTCGTCTCGGGTGTGGAACCAGGTGCCTGATGAGTAGAGCTGCACACTGAGTCCGGCCAGCGACGACCCGGTGCCGTTGGTGATCGTGCCGTAAACCGTCACGGTGCTGTCCGGCCTGGCGAACGCCGGCGAAATGGAGTCGATGGCCAGCGACATACCGCCAACGCTGGCATGTGCGCTTTGCGTCACCGAGGCCGTCGTGATCGTTATCAGCGGGACGATCACGGCCAGCGCGAACCACGTCCTAGCCATCCGGGGCGTGGCCCGCAGGAAAGTGCGCACACCTCGAAGGATATTGTCCGTTCGCGCCAGGCGCGCGAGGTCGATACGCTCGATGCCCGATGAACCCCGAGCAGAGACGAGCCACAGCGGCACTGCTGCGCGCGCGGATCGGCATGGTGCCCGCCGCGATCGAGCTTGGCCGCGTCTTCGCGCGCGCCGGCCACGAACTCGCGCTGGTCGGCGGTCCGGTACGGGACATCTTTCTCGGCCAGCAGCCGGGGGACCTGGACCTCACCACGGACGCCACGCCGGAGCAGGTGCTGGCCCTGACCGAGAGCTGGGCGGACGCCAACTGGACGGTCGGGATCGCGTTCGGCACGGTCGGCCTGCGCAAGGGCCGCATGACGTTCGAGATCACCACGTACCGCAGCGAGCAGTACGCGGCCCGGTCCCGCAAACCCGACGTGGAATATGGCAAGTCGCTGGAAGAGGACCTGAGCCGCCGCGATTTCACCATCAACGCGATGGCGGTCCGGCTGCCCGGAATGGAGTTCGTGGACCCGTTCGGCGGTCTGGACGCGCTGCGCGCGAAGGAACTGCGCACGCCGGGTCCGCCGGAGGTCTCGTTCGGCGATGACCCGCTGCGGATCCTGCGGGCGGCCAGGTTCGTGGCCAGGCTCGGACTGACCGTCGCCGACGACGTCCGCATGGCGATGACCGACCAGGCCGCGCGGCTGGAGATCGTGTCGGCCGAGCGCATTGCTGGTGAGCTGACCAAGCTGATGCTCACCTCCGACCCGGCGGCCGGCATCGACCTGCTGGTGCAGACCCAGGTCGCGGACCATGTGCTGCCGGAGATTTCCAAGCTGCGGATGGAGGTCGACGAGCACCATCGGCACAAGGACGTCTACCAGCACAGCCTGACCGTGCTGCGCCAGGCCATCGATCTGGAGCCGCGATACGGTTTGTCCGCTGATCTGGTGGTCCGGCTGGCCGCGATCCTGCACGACATCGGCAAGCCGCGGACGCGCACCGCGCTGCCGGGCGGGCGCGTCGCGTTCCACCACCACGAGGTGGTGGGGGCCAAGATGACCCGCAAGCGGTTGACCGAGCTTCGTTTCCCGAACGACGTCGTCCGCGACGTGTCCCGGCTGGTCGAGCTGCACCTGCGGTTTCACGGTTACGGTCAGGGGGAGTGGACCGACTCGGCGGTGCGGCGTTACGTCCGGGACGCCGGTCCGCTGCTGGACCGGCTGCACGTGCTGACCCGGGCTGACTGCACCACCCGCAACGCGCGCAAGGCCGAGCGGCTGGCCCGTGCCTACGACGGCCTGGAACAGCGCATCGTGGAGCTGCGGGAACAGGAGGAGCTGGACAAGATCCGGCCCGACCTGAATGGCAACGACATCATGCGCATCCTCGGCCTCAAACCCGGCCCGCTGGTCGGCCAGGCCTCCAGCTACCTGCTCGAATTGCGCATCAACTCCGGTGAGCTCGGTCCGGAACGTGCGACGGAGGAACTTCTTCGCTGGGCGGCGACGGAGGGGATCATCCCGCCCGCCGAGGGGTGAGAGACGTCACCGATAGAGCCGGCCGAGGTCAACGAGCAGGATCCGGGGGTCCTCGTGAGCCCTCGCTCGCAGTTCGTCCGCGAATCCGGCGCCGCTGTAGCACGCCAGCACGGTGTCCTCGGTGCTCAGGCCTTTGACTGATAGCAGGTCTCTGGCCCGGCGAAGCCGGTCAAGGTGCTTCATCCCCATGACGTCCCCCCACTTGGACTCGCCGAGCGAAAGGACCCGCCGCGGCTCGCCGGGCGCGCTCACCGCCAGCACCGCCACGTCCACCTGAATCTGGGTCCTGTTCGCCGGATCGGCGACGATTCCGGCCGCGACTTCGCCCGGTATGTCGCCGAATGTCTCCTCGTCCGCATGCGCAGCCCACTCCCGGCATAGCGCCTCGAAATGCGGGCCGACGACCTGGGCCAGGAAGGTCGCACGTTGGCGGCGCCACACTACAGCGGCCTGCCGTTGCTCGAGCTGCGCCCACGCGCGCCGCATGATGGCCTCGTAGAAGGTTACAAGCGGCTCGGCTATCCGGAACGCCGACCGCCGCGCGTGGAACGGATCCGACTCCCGAACCACGAGCCCGCTGTCTTCGAGGACATTGAGGGGGTGCACCAGCTCCGACGATTTACGTCCGACGTAGTTCGCGATCCCGCCCCGCGTCGTGTTACCTGCCGCGATCGCGCCGAGCACGGAATTGTAGAGTCCAGGCTCACGGATGTCGGTTTCCTCGGCGAGAAGGTATCGCGCCTCGCGGAACAGCGGGACCGCCGGATTAAGCACCGTCCGTATCACCCAGCTGTCAAAGTCCTCACGCGAGACCGGCGTGTCTTCGGCGATGAATTCATGCCGGTAGGCGGGTGTTCCTCCGCTGATGGAATGCACCAGCACCGCCAGCTCGGGCTCCGGGTCGACTTGCCAGAACCTCGCGGCGGTCCGGTAGCTGAACGGCCGCACCAGCAGTTCAAGAGCACTTCGGCCCCGCAGTGGCGAGCTGCCCGCCAGCAGCCGGCCCATCACCGACATGGCGGACCCGCACAGCAGGAACCGGGTTCCCCGTGCCCGTTCCCCCCAAGCCTGGTCATCGACCAGCCGCTGGAGGAGGGATGGAAGCGACGGATCCGCCTTGATCAAGTAGGGAAACTCGTCGATGATCACAAGCCCATCGGGTACCGCGTCGCGTAGTGCGCGGAGTGCGCCGTCCCACCCGTTGAGTGCGTATGGTGCGGGCGCGTTGGTGTGGGCGGCCAGGGCAGCACCGAAGTCACGCAATGAATCGGCGGTCGTAGCTTCCGCCGCGGCGAAGTAGAACGCGCCGGTTGCTTCGGCTAGGGCACGGAGCAGGAACGTCTTCCCTTGCCGTCGGCGTCCGCTGACGATGCCAAGGCGAACCCGGGAGCTCTCGGCGCCGGCGAACCTAGCCAGCGCCGACCACTCGAAGTCACGGTTGAATACCCAGCTCGGCTTGGGTGGCGTCACGCTCATGGAGGCAGTGTAGTAAATATGCTTACTACTTCTATGCTGCTGATAAGTACAGTTACCTATCCGCCCGGCTTGCTTGACCCGGGACAGGCGACGGAGGAACTTCTTCGCTGGGCGGCGACGGATGGGATTGCGCCTCCCGTCGAGTGAGCAGCCGGTAGCCGACCGCAGCGACCGCGAAACCGGCCGCCGCCAGGCCGACGATGATCGGCGACCGCCCGTTGGCGGACATGAATGCCGAACCGATGGCGGCGCCGGCTACGAACGCGACGTTGTACATCATGTCGTAGAACGCGAACGCCCGTCCTCGGTAGGCGTCGTCCACTTCCTCCTGCAAGATCGTGGTGGCGGAGATGGCGACGCATTGGCGGGTGAGGTACAGGCAGAACCCCACAGCGAGGTAAGCGGCCTGTATGAAGGTCTCGCCCAGGGCCACGGTCGCCACGGCGCTCACCGCGAGCAGTAGCGCTATCCAGGTCGGCTTGGACAGCCGCCTGACGGCCGGCGGGGTCACCAGCGCGGCACAGGTGTAGCCGATTCCGGAAGCGATGGCCAGCCCGACGACATGACCTTCGGCCAGCCCCGCGCTGGACGGGTAGAAATAGTTCCGGTACAGCAGGATCGACATCAGGAACAGCGGCCCGAAAAGGAAGCTGAACGCGCCGGTCGCGCCGAGCGCGCCCGCCGGGCCGCGTCGCTTGATCAGGTAGCGCGCGCCCGCCGCGAGGCCGGCCGCGACCGAGGCGAGTTCGCTGCGCAGCCGTCCCCGCGGCGCCGCTCCGGGCTCACGCACCGGTCCGAGCAGGTCGCGGCGCATGGTGGTGGCGACCAGGCTCGCCGCCACGTAGCACGCGCCCCCGACCAGCACGGTGATCGCGGCGCCTCGCTCGCTGTTGCCGGTTGCCACATTCAGCCCGCCGGCGATGACGCCCCCGATGAGTGCCGTGACGCCGCCCCCGGTGGGCGACACCGAATTCGCCATCACCAGCTCGTCCTCGGCGACGACATGTGGTAGTGCCGCGGACAGCGCGGACAGGAAGAACCTGTTGACGCCGAGTACCAGCAGCAACGCGATGTAGAGCGGTACCCCCCGGTTCCCCAGGCCCATGAACGTGGCGGTCAGGGCCACGAACACGGCCCGCAACAGCGCCGACCAGACCAGGATCTGCCGCCTCGACCACCGGTCGATGAACACCCCGGCGAACGGGCCGACCAGCGAATACGGCAGGTAGAGGACGGTGAATGCGGCCGCACCAGCCGACGGGCTCGGGAAGGACTGCGCGTTGAAGAACACGTATGTGCCGACCCCGGCGGTGATGATGCCGTCACCGGCCTGCGAGACCATCCGGACGGAGAAGAGCCGCCGGAAGTTCTGCCCGGCAAGGACCGTGCGCAGATCAGCAACGAACGTCGATCTGCGCCGAGTCACATGTTCAGCTTATTTATTCTGGGGGGGGTAAAGACCAACGCCCCCCAGACCCCCCCGGCCTGCGACGCTTCTCGCCGTTGGTGTCGCCTGGCCGGGAGACCCTTCGGGCCTCCGCGGCAAGGCGACCGCGAAGCTCGCTCCGCTCGCCGCGTTGCCACCGTGGTCAGTGGGCGGACTGCGAAGCTCGCTTACCTATCTACCTCGCCGAGGATGAACTTCTCCACCAGGTCGCGGCAGATGTCGTCGCCGTACTGCTCGGGCGGCGACTTCATGAAATAGCTGGAGGCGGAGGTGACCGGTCCGGCGATGCCGCGATCCAGGGCGATCTTCGCGGCCCGGACCGCGTCGATGATCACGCCAGCCGAGTTGGGGGAGTCCCACACCTCGAGCTTGTACTCCAGGTTCAGCGGCACGTCGCCGAACGCGCGGCCCTCGAGCCGGACGTAGGCGAACTTCCGGTCATCCAGCCACGGAACATGGTCGGAGGGGCCGATGTGCACGGCCGCGCGCTCCATCTCATGCGGCACCTGCGAAGTGACCGACTGCGTCTTGGAGATCTTCTTGGACTGGAGGCGGGTGCGCTCCAGCATGTTCATGAAGTCCATGTTGCCGCCGAAGTTGAGCTGGTACGTGCGCAGCAGCTCGACGCCGCGGTCCTCGAACAGCTTCGCCATCACGCGGTGCGTGATCGTGGCGCCGACCTGTGACTTGATGTCGTCGCCGATGATCGGCACTCCGCCTTCGGTGAACTTGGCGGCCCAGACCGGGTCGGACGCGATGAACACCGGCAGCGCGTTGACGAACGCCACGTGCGCGTCGATCGCGCATTGGGCGTAGAACCGGTCCGCCTCCTCAGAGCCGACCGGCAGGTACGACACCAGCACGTCGGCCTTGCTCTCGCGGAGCACCTCGACAACGTCGGCGACCGGCTCATCCGACTCGGTGATGACCTCGCGGTAGTACTCGCCAAGGCCGTCAAACGTCGGGCCACGCTGCACGATCACCCCGGTCGGCGGCACCTCGGCGATCTTTATCGTGTTGTTCTCGCTGGCGTGGATGGCGTCGGCGACGTCCACGCCGACCTTCTTCGCGTCGACGTCGAACGCGGCCACGACCTCCACATCGCTGACGTGGTACGGGCCGAACCGGACATGCATGAGGCCGGGCACCCTGGCGCCGTCGTCGGCGTCCTTGTAATACTCCAGTCCCTGCACGAGCGAGCTCGCGCAGTTACCCAGCCCCACGATGGCGATACGAACCTTGCCCATCAGGATGACTCCTTATTCGGTGTGTCGTCGCTTGCGCTGTCAGCAGCATTGCCCTGGCGTTCCGAGCCCTGGCGCTCCGACGCGATCAGCTCGTTCAGCCAGCGCACCTCCCGCTCCACAGACTCCAGGCCGTGCCTGTGCAACTCCAGGGTGTAGCTGTCTACTCGTTCTCGTGTGCGCGTGAAGGCCGCTCTGATCGCCTCCATACGCTCTTCCAGCCGGCTCCGGCGGCCTTCGAGGATCCGCAGCCGGACGTCGGCCCTGGTCTGCCCGAAGAACGCGAACCGGACGCCGAACCCGTCGTCCTCCCACGCCGCCGGGCCGCCCTCGCCGAGCAGGTCCTGCAGCCGCTCCTTGCCGTCGGCCGTGAGCCGGTAGACGATCCGGGCCCGTCGGCTGGCCCGCGGCCTCGCGGCCTCATCCTGCTCCTCGGCGATCAGCCCCTCGGCCAGCAGTTCCTTCAGGCATGGGTACAGGGAGCCGAAGGAGAGAGCGCGGAAGGTGCCGAGGAGGGAGCTCAGCTGCCTGCGCAGTTCATAGCCGTGCATCGGGGCCTGGTGCAGGAGCCCGAGCACGGCGAGCTCCAGCATGCCCGAGCGGTTTCGCCCCACTTTCTCCCCCAAGCCAGTCTCGTGGGCTTAAAGATGTCTCGTCCAGATACCTCGGCTCGATATTACACCACGATATTCCGAGACGATGTATCGCACCGATACATTCGGGACGCTATACGCTTGTTCGCATGTCGTCAAGGCGTTCGGTGGTGGACTACGGCCTGGCCCGCCGGGCCACGCTCGCGTCCGTGTACTCCGGGCACAGGACCGTCGCCGACGTCTGCGACGCGCATCCTTACCTGCTCCGGGCGGCGAAGTTCCATGGCGAAGCCACACAGACGCGCTGCCCGATCTGCCGTAAGTCATTGCTGACGCATGTCACCTACGTGTACGGAGACGAACTCGGGCAGTATGAAGGCCGGGTCAAGCAGACCCGCGAGTTGGCCGAGATGGCCGCCGAATATGGCGAATTTCGCGTGTATGTGGTTGAAGTCTGTCAGAGTTGCGGATGGAACCACCTCGCCTCCTCTTATGTTCTGGGCACCGGCGAACCCGCGGCACGGCGCGGACGGCGAGCGCGAAGTACCCGGTGAGGGGTCCCGGCGGGATCCTCCCCCGGCCAGCTTGAAACGCCAGTAAGGATGGTCAAGGGACGGTAACGTGTTCGGGAGGCGGTCCCGTGACGCGAACGGAACCCCGCCACCCGCAGCAAAGGCCGTACCCCCGTGCCGACGGCCTCCGAGCCACCAGCGAGGACGTGTGACCAGCAGAGCTGATGACTTTGACGTCCGGTACACAGCGCAGCCCGAAGTAGGGGGCGTGGGCAGCGCCGACTATGACCTCGGCTATGCCGGCAACGGCTGGGACACCCAGGGGTTCCGCCGCCCGGCCGCCGATGGCCGCAGCCGGTCTAATGGTCATCGCCGGTCCAACGGTCACAACCGGTCGAACAGCCACAGCCAATCCAACGGCCACAGCCGGTCCGATCACGACTTCGGCCCGCCCACCGAGGCGTACAACGTGCCCGAGGAAGAGGATTTCGGCGCGCCCGCCGCAGGCGGTACCGCGACCCGGCAGGTCCAGCGCGAGTTCGACGTCCCTCGCCGGTCGCGCCACCGTAGTGGCGGCGACATACCCGGCGGGCCAGGAGGACCCGGCGGCCCGAGGGGTCCGGGCGGTCCACGTGGTCCAAGCCGCCGTGGTCAGGCCAAGGTCAAGATCAGGGGCAGCTGGTGGCGTCGCTGGACCTGGCGCAAGGTGCTTGGCCTTTTCCTGTCGCTGATCGGCGGCCTGATCGTCCTGCTCGCGCTCGGAGTCGTGTACGTCTACAACAAGACGCCGGTGCCGACCGCGGCCATGGAGGAGGCGCTCTCCGCGCAGTCGGTGGTCTACGCCGCCGACGGCACGGTAATCGGCCGGTTCGGCCGCACCGACCGCCAGCAGGTGACCTATAACCAGATCCCGTCGAAGATCATCGATTCGGTCCTGGCCGCCGAGGACCGGAACTTCTTCAACGAGGGCGGTGTCTCGCCGACCGGGATCATGCGCGCGGCGTACGAGGACACCCTCGGCAGCGGCGACTTCCAGGGTGGCTCGACCATCACCCAGGAGTTTGTCCGGCAGTATTACCAGGGCATCGGGACCGCGCAGACCGCCAGCCGGAAGGTCAAGGAAATCTTCGTCGCGATGAAGATCGCGCGCGAGAAATCCAAGCAGTGGATCCTGCAGAACTACCTCAATACCATCTACCTCGGTGAGGGCGCCAACGGTATCGGCGCCGCCGCGCAGACCTACTTCAACATCCCGGTCTCGAAGCTGTCCACCATCACGTGGAGCCAGGCCGCGCTGCTTGCCGCGGTCATCCAGCAGCCGAGCACATACCCGCTGCCGCAGTACCACAACAATTTCTACAACCGGTGGCAGTACGTGCTCAGCGGTCTGGTGAAGATGGGCAGTATCACCCAGGCCCAGGCCGATGCGATGAAGTTCCCCAAGTTCGGCAACTTCACCCCGCCGAATTACGGCAGCGCGGTGTGGGATCCGTACGTCATGGACGTGGTCCAGAACGAACTGGAAGACGTCTACCACTACTCACTGTCCGACCTGAGCAACCGCGGCTACAAGATCGTCACGACCGTCGAGCCGGCCAAGATGGCCGCGCTCTACCAAGCGGTCAATACCCAGGAAGCGGCGATGAAGGCGGGCGGCGAGGGCCTGCAGACGTTCATGCACGTCGGGGCGGTGCTGGAGGATCCGCAGACCGGCGCGATCGAGGCCATGTACGCCGGCCCGGGTTACCCGGGCTACAAATACAACGGTACCGGTGCGAGGATCACCCAGAAGTACTGCGACAAAATCCTCTGCCAGGACAACATGGCCGTCTACGCCCGGGAGCAGGTCGGATCCTCGTTCAAGCCCTACATCCTCGCCACCGCTGTCGAGCAGGGCATGAACGTGCAGAACAGCATGCTCGACGGCCAGAACTACGTATGCATCCCACCGGACAGCTCATTGGAGCCGGCGCTGAAGAACGTCTATCCGGACCCGGCGACCTACCCGAACTGCCAGGCGGGCTGGGACCATATGTCCAACGATTCTCCGGGGGAGAACGGGGCGTACAACGCCCAGGACGCGATGACGAACTCGATCAACACGGCCTACGCCGACCTGTGGCACTACGTGGGCGGTAACAACGTGCTCCACACAGCGGCGACGTTCGGCGTGGACACTACGGCCTCCGGCATGGCTAGCATGGAACACGAGGCGGGCGTTGCCCTCGGACAGGCATCGCTGACCGTCGGCGAGCAGGCCACGATGCTGGCCGCGATCGACAACAACGGCACGTGGAATCCCATCCACATCGTCAAGTCGGTCTCCCAGAACGGCCAGCAGTACGCATCGATGATCGCGTCGCCCCATCCGGTCTTCAACGGTGACCCGACGCTCAATGCCCAGGAGGACAGCCAGGTCCAGTACGCCATGCAGAAGGTCGCCTACAGCGGCACCGCGGCCGGGGTCGCGGGCATGAGCGACGGCCGGCAGATCATCTCCAAGACCGGAACCACGAACAACGCGCAGTCGGCCTTCTACATCGGCGCGATTCCGCAGGAGGCCCTGGCGGTCGGCATCTTCACCGGCTACCAGGGTGATGAGACGAACTGCACCGCGCAGCAATGGAACGTGACGCCGCATTGCCAGACGCTGAACGGCCTCGGCGGCATCGCACAGAACTTCGGTGGCACCTGGTCCGCCTCCATCTGGCACACCTACGCGCAGAACATGTTCCTGCCGATGACCGCGCAGACGTTCCCGCAGCCGGTGTTCAACGGCCAGAAGTGGATGCTCGCGCCCGACAGCCTGCTCAAGCCCAAGAAGAAGGCCGAGAAGAAGCACGGCCACGGTAATGGCAACGGCAACGGCAACGGCAACGGCAACGGCGGCTCGGGAGCGGCGCCCAGCCCCACCGCGATCTGCCCGCCCGGCGTGGTGAACGTGGATTGCAACCCGGCCACCGGCAACAACGGCAACGGTAATGGTAACGGCAACGGCAACGGCAATCCGACTCCCGGTGGCTTCGGAAGCAACCTCAATCTCAGCACTCCCGACGTGACCGGTTCCCAGGTGGGGGCGGCGGCCATGGGCACGATCAGCCTGCCGCTGATCCTGTTCTGGGTCCGCCGCCGCGAACGCCGAGCCGCGAAAAAACGGTTAGATAGGAAGGGTGCAGGAAGCCACCGAATCCCCGACGACCTTGCGACGAGACCGTTCGGGCCTCGCGATCGCGTTGGGCAGCACGATCATGCTCACCGCGGCGTCAGCAGTCGGGATGTTGCTGGGTTTCGCGGACAAGTTCCCCTGCCGTTCGGGTGCATGGAACTCCTATACCGGCCAGTTCCAGGATTTCTGCTATACGGACATCTACCCGCTGTATTACGGCGAGGGGTTGTCCGCCGGGAAAGTGCCGTACACCGGGCACCCGGTTGAGTACCCCGTGCTCACCGGCGCGGCCATGCAGGCGGCGGCCTGGCTCGTCCGCAACGTCGACGTGACGATCAGGGGGCGTGAGTTCTTCGACGTCACCGTCCTGTTGCTCGCGGTCTGCGGGGTGGTCGGCGTGCTGGCCACCGCGCACGCGGCCGGCCCGGAACGCCGCTGGACGGTCCTGCTGGTCGCGTTGTCCCCGGCGTTGATCCTCGGCGCGTTCATCAACTGGGACCTGATCGCGATGGCACTCGGCATGCTGGGCATCGCGGCCTGGGCTTCCCGCCGGGGCGTGCTGGCCGGCGTGCTGCTCGGCCTGGCCGTGGCCGCGAAGTTCTATCCGCTGGTGATCTTCGGTCCGTTGCTGTTGCTGTCGCTTCGCACCGGTCAGCTCCGTGAGTTCGCGCGGACCCTCGGCGCGGCGGCGGCCGCGTGGCTGGCGGTCAACCTGCCAGTGATGATCATCGCGCCGTCCGGCTGGAGCTGGTTCTACGTGTTCAGCAAGGAGCGCGGCGCCGACTGGGGGTCGATCTGGTACTTCTTCGAGTTCCACAACGTGCCGCTGCTCGGCGACAGCAGCAACGGGGTGGTGAACCTCTTGTCCGGTGCGTTCCTGGCCCTGGCGTTCGCCGGCATCGCGCTGCTCGCGCTGGCCGCGCCGCGCCGCCCCCGGCTGCCGCAGCTGTGCTATCTGATGCTGGCCGCGTTCCTGCTCACGAACAAGGTGTGGTCACCGCAGTACGTGGTGTGGCTGGTGCCGCTGGCCGTGCTGGCTCGCCCTCGGCTGTGGCCGTACCTGCTGTGGCAGCTCGCCGAGGTCGGCTACTTCCTCGCGATCTGGGCCTATCTGACCTTCGTCTATGTGCAGGAGGGACACGTGTTCCCCGGGTACCAGGGCATCTCCAGCGGATGGTATTTCGCCGCTCTGCTGCTCCGGCTGGCCTCCGTGGCCTTGCTTGCCGCCTACATCGTGCGAGACATTCTTTACCACGAACGAGATGTGGTGCGTCTTTCCGGCATCGACGATCCGGCCGGGGGTGTGTTCGATGGCGCGGCGGATCGTTTCGTGCTCAGGCTTCCTCGCCGAGCTGCCGCTTCAGCCACGTGACGTCGGCCGGGGCGTCGGGGGTTTCGCAGATCACCGGCGCGCCCGCAGCCTGCACCACGCCGAGCAGCAGCGCGGGGTCGATCGTACCCTTGGTGATATCCGCGTGCCGGTCCTGCCCGGAGTCGAACGCGTCGCGTGAGTTGTTGCAGTGCACCAGGTCGATCCGGCCAGTGATGGCCTTGACCCGGTCGACCGCGTCGGCCAGGTCGATGCCGGCCGAGTTCGCGTGACAGGTGTCGAGGCAGAAGCCGACGTTGTCCAGGCCGCCGACCGCGTCCCACAGCCGCGCGATCATGTCCAGCGATCTGGCCATGGCGCCATCGCCGCCGGCCGTGTTCTCGATCAGCATCGGGATCGGGCGGTCGATCTGCTCCACCGCCTTGGCCCAGTTGATGAGGCCGTCCTGCGGATCGTCTTTGGCGGTTACGTGACCGCCGTGCACGACCAGCGCCTTCGCACCGATCGACGCGGCCGCCTTGAGCTGCTGCTTCACGATGTTCCGGCTCGGATGCCTGATCCGGTTGTTGGTGCTGGCCAGGTTCACCGGGTACGGGGAATGGATGTAGACGTCGATGCCGACGTCGGCCCAGGCCCGTCTCATGTCGGCCGGATCGCCGGGAATGACCGGCGGCTTCCAGTCCTGCGGGTCGCCGAGGAAGAACTGGGCCACATCCACCCGCGCGGCAATGGCTTCGGCCAGCGGATTCTCAACGTGGAAATGGGCTCCGATGAACGGCATGTTTCCCACCCTATGCCCGCGCAGCGGTAAGCAGAGCTAGCCGGTGAAACCGCCGTGGGAGAGACCGAGCGCCAGGCCCACGAAGCCGGCGATGATCCCCGTCACGATCAGCACCCGCTGTTCCCTGGTCGCCGACACCATCTGCGCGTAGAGCCCGACCAGGCACGCCAGCAGGCCGGTCGACGTGGCCACGATGTGCATGGCCGGCCCCGCCGTCGGCGCGTTCCGGACGATCATCCCGATGACGAAGGACACCAGGCCGACGATCAGTATCGCGATCGCCATGATGTTCTCCGCCGGATGCGGCCGGCCGTCGGAGTTCAGGAACTGCAGCAGATGCGGCCGCGACCGCGAGGGCGGACGAGCGGTATCTGACATGCCAACCACCTCCTGCTCCGGTCACTTGATCCTCGCACTATCACCTTCCCCGCACCACCCTCCGCCAACCCACCCCCGCCCTTGGACCGTCAATCCCGTACTGGGCGCGTTCCGTTACCAGGCTCGGCCGCGATGTTGGTATGCTTGCGGCCCAGTGAGCGTTGTTCAAACCCGGCTAGGGAGCGGGGGCCTCTTTGCCTCCGCGAGCGGCCGGTCCCGGTCCGCACGGGCCTCGGCCGAAGCGGGTTGTTTGAATAACGCGAGCTTCTGAAGAAGACAGTGCGGGCGGCCGGTAAGTGGCTGGCCTAATCTACCCGCGACACCTCCTGCCACGGAAAGGCCGTGGCCGCATCAGTCCAGAGGAGGGCTCAGGACGCTATGCGCCATTACGAGATCATGATCATCCTCGACCCAAACCTCGAGGAGCGCGCCGTCCAGCCGTCACTAGACCAGTTCCTGAAGGTCGTGACCGGCGGCGGTGGCAAGGTCGAGAAGGTTGACATCTGGGGAAAGCGACGCCTCGCCTACCAGATCGAGAAGAAGCCCGAGGGCATCTACGCAGTCGTGGATCTGACCGCCGAGCCGGCCACGGTGCAGGAGCTCGACCGGCAGCTCAACCTCAACGAGGCAATACTGCGGACGAAGGTCATCCGGCCCGAGCACCACTAAGCCTGAGCACCAATCAAGGGAGCATCCGATGGCAGCAGGCGACACCGTTATCACCGTCGTGGGTAACCTCGTCAACGACCCGGAACTTCGGTTCACTCCGGCCGGCCAGCCGGTGGCGACCTTCCGGGTGGCTTCCACCCCACGATTCATGGATAGGACGACCAACGAGTGGAAGGATGGGGACAGCCTCTTCCTGACCTGTAACGTCTGGCGGCAGGCGGCCGAGAACGTGGCCGAGAGCCTGCAGCGCGGCATGCGGGTCATCGTTTCCGGGCGCCTCAAGCAGCGTTCCTATGAGACGAAGGAAGGGGAGAAGCGCACGGTCTACGAGATCGAGGTCGACGACGTCGGTCCGTCGCTGCGCAACGCCTCAGCCAAGGTGAACAGGGTGGCCCGCTCCGGCGGTAGCGGCGGCGGCGGTTACGGCGGCCAGCAGGGCGGCGGCGGTGGCCGACCGGCCGGCGGCGGCGGCGGCCAGGAAGCCGACCCGTGGGCGACCGACGGGCCGTCCGCCGGATACTCCGACGAACCCCCCTTCTAGTAGCAAACCAACCAACCGACCATCCCCGCGTGAGCGGGGCTCTGCTAAGGAGCACCACGATGGCCAAGCCACCACTACGCAAGCCGAAGAAGAAGGTGTGCTCGTTCTGCCACGAGAAGACCGTCTACGTGGACTACAAGGACACCGGTCTGCTTCGTAAGTACATCTCCGACCGCGGGAAGATCCGCGCCAGGCGCGTGACGGGTAACTGCACCCGCCACCAGCGGGACGTCGCCACGGCGATCAAGAATGCCCGCGAGATGGCGCTGCTTCCGTACACGAGCACGGCGCGCTAGGAGGTCAGGCAGATGAGTCGCGCACCGATGAAGCTCATCCTCACCCAGGAGGTGGGTGGGCTGGGCGCACCCGGCGACGTGGTTGACGTCGCGCCCGGCTACGGCCGGAACTACCTGATCCCGCGCGGTTTCGCCATGCCGTGGACCCGCGGCGCGGAGAAGCAGATCGACCTGATCAAGCGCGCCCGGTCGGCCCGGGAGATCCGCGGCCTCGAGGACGCGCAGGCGATCGCCAATCAGCTCAGCGGGCTGCGTGTGCGTATGCGGCGCCGGGCGGGCGCGAGCGGGCGGCTGTTCGGCTCGGTCGGGTCCGCGGACATCGTGGCCGCCGTCCGTGAGGCGGGCGGCCCGGAACTCGATCGCCGCCGCATCGAGGTCCGCGACCCGATCAAGACGATCGGCTCGCACCAGGTCCGGGTCCGGCTGCACGCAGAGGTCAGCGCCCCGGTAGACATCGAGATCTCCGCTAGCTGAGCGGAGACTTCTCTACCACTGTCCGCGGGGATGACGGCCGGCATCACAAGCTGGTGCCGGCCGTCATCCCCGCCAGTCGCATCCCTTGGCATACCGCGATGCGAGCTTGGCGAGATTGGGATCCAGCGCGCCCACCATCGCCCAGACGGCCGCGATCCGAGCCTCCAGTTCCGCTGGATCGGCTGCCCGGAAGCTGGCGTCAAGCTCGTCTATGGCGTCTGCCACGCGCTTCAGTGCCAGCTCTTGGGCCAGCTCCCGGCTCGAATACACCGTCGGATGCTATCAGCTCCGAAGGACACTTCCGGCACACTCGCGCGAGCCGGTTTTCCACAGCCTGACGTTCTTGCCCTGTGGAAGATTCCTGTGGATTAAGCAGCGAGAATTCCCGCCCGACTTTTTCCTCCACACAGCCCGTGGAGTGAGTTCTGCCTGCTAACACGGGGGTCGCGCTCGGCTAGCGTCACCCCTCCACAGCGCTTTCCCCAGGCTGCGCACAACCTTGTCGGCGTGTCTGCACACCTTGTCCACAGGATCGTCCACCCCCGCGGTTGATGCTCGGCGTGGCGGGCCGCCAAAATGTCAGAGCCATCGGCTACAACGGTGTTAGCTAGCCGGTGTTAGCTAGCCGGTGTTAGCTAGCACAGAGGTGCGTTCGTGCCGTGTTCACGCAGACGGGGGAGGAGGGGTTCGTGAGCGTCACCGAGATGCCGCCGCGGGGCGACGACTTCGAGCGGACACCACCGCATGATGTCGCCGCCGAGCAGTGTGCGCTCGGCGGGATGCTGCTGTCGAAGGACGCCATCTCGGACGTGATCGAGGTGATCCGGCCTACCGATCATTACCGGCCGGCGCACCAGATGATTCACGAGGCCATCCTCGACCTCTACGGTCGCGGCGAGCCGGTGGACCCGATCACGGTCGCGGACGAGCTCACCAGGCGCGGCGAGATCACCCGGGTCGGCGATCGGCCGTACCTGCACACCCTCATCGCCTCGGTCCCCACGGCGGCCAACGCGGGCTACTACGCGCGGATCGTCAGGGAACGCGCGATCCTGCGCCGGCTGGTCGAGGCGGGCACCAGGATCGTCCAGTTCGGATACGCGGGCGATGCCGACGCGGACGACCTCGTGGACCGCGCCCAGGCCGAGGTGTTCGCCGTCACGGATCGCCGGACCAGCGAGGACTACCACTCCCTGTCCGAGATCATGCCCGGAGCCCTGGACGAGATCGAGGCGATCGGCAGCCGCGGCAATGTCCTCACCGGCGTGCCCACCGGCTTCTCCGACCTCGACGTCCTCACCAACGGTCTCCACCCCGGCCAGATGGTGGTAGTGGCAGCGAGACCTGCTATGGGAAAGTCGACGCTCGCTTTGGACTTCGCGCGGGCGGCGGCTATCAGGCACGGGATGAGCACGGTCATCTTCAGCCTGGAGATGGGGCGGAACGAGATCACGATGCGGCTGCTGTCCGCTGAAGCGCGAGTGCCACTGCAGACCATGCGCACCGGGCAGATGAACGATGACGACTGGGCCAGGCTGGCCAGGCGGATGAGCGAGGTCGCCGACGCCCCGCTGTTCATCGACGACTCACCAAACATGTCGCTGATGGAGATCAGGGCCAAGTGCCGACGGCTCAAACAGCGGAACGACCTCAAGTTCGTGATCATCGACTACCTGCAGCTGATGTCCTCGCCTAAACGGGTGGAGAACCGCCAGCAGGAGGTCTCGGAGATGTCCCGGTCCCTCAAGTTGCTGGCCAAGGAACTGGAGGTCCCGCTAGTCGCGCTGTCCCAGCTCAACCGCGGCCCCGAACAACGCACCGACAAAAAGCCCCTGCTGTCCGATTTGCGTGAATCCGGTTCCATTGAACAGGATTCGGATGTTGTGATTCTTTTGCACCGGGAAGACGCCTATGAGAGGGAATCGCCGCGGGCGGGGGAGGCGGACCTGATCGTGGCCAAGCACCGGAACGGGCCGACAGCCACGGTGACGGTCGCGTTCCAAGGCCACTACAGCCGCTTCGTGGACATGGCGCCCGCGTAGCTCAGCAGCTGGCGCGGATGGTGTTTGCCACCAGGCGGGCGTACAGGGACGCGCCGGAGGGGCGGGGGTGGATGCCGTCGCTCCAGAGTAGATGGGGGTACGGGGCGACTGCCCGGGCCCAGTTCACGAGCGCCACGTGGGGCTTGTGCCAGGTCGCGGAGGCGAGGACGTTGTTGACTTCGGATTCCCATGACATGGGCCCGAATGTGTTGACCAGGATCAGTTCCCGGTGCGAGCCGACCGCGTCGCGGAGCTGCCAGATCTCCCCCGGGCTGATGACACCGTTGGTGCCCAGCCCGACGACCACGTAGCGACGGAGGCTCCCGGCGGTGGCGAGTTCCTGGACCACCTGCACGCCGGTCTGCATCTGCCTGCCCACCTGTGCGTCTATGTAGATGCCGGGCATGCCGGTTTCGAGCGCCGAGGCAGAGGCCAGCATGACCGAGTCGCCGACAGCGGTGATCTGCCATCCGGCTGGATGGCAGGCGGTGTGGTTCAGTACGGCACGACGGCGGGCCGGACGGCGTACCGGCGCGTGATGCTGGGAGACCGCGCTGATGCGCTCGCCTTCGGCCACCTGACGGAGCAGGCCGGTCTGGGCCGAGGATCCCGCCGGGGCCGTTACCCCGTAGCAGGCCACCGCCGTGACCAGCAGCGCGACAGCGGATACCGCCATCGGGAATGCCTGGCGGAGACCAACCGCGGGCCCGATCAGCGCGGCCGTGAGCGAGCGGTACCAGTTACCGCAGAAGGAACGGAAGCCGTCGCGGAGAATCGGGGCCTCGACAAGCCGCCAGGAGGCCGCGGCCAGCCCGACCGTGACGACGGTCTCGGCGATCCAGGTGGCGGGGTAATTAGCGGCCTTTCCGGCCAGCGCCGCGGCCAGCGCGATCACCGGCCAGTGCCACAGGTACATGGCGTAGGACCGGACACCGACCCAGCGCATCGGCGCGACGCTGGTGATCGCGGCAACAGCCCCCTGGCTGGCCGCGGCGGCGATGATGGCCGCGGCAGCCAGCGCGGCGATAAGCAGGCCGGCCGGATACACGAGCGCGTCGTTTCCGGAGAAGTGCCCGAAAGCCCAGGCGAGTACGGCGAGACCCGCTATGCCGATGGCGTCCAGGCGCCTGGTGGCGACGGCCTTCGTGCTGGTCAGCGTGGCGAGCGGGCAGGCGAGGGCGAGTGCCGCGCCGATCAGCAGCGCGGAGGCATGGGTGTCCGTGCCGTAGTACACCATGGACGGGTTGCCTGGTCTGTAGAGAAGCGCCATTGCCAGCGCCGACCCAGCAGCGCCGAGCAGGGTTGCCATGATCCAAGCACGCCAGCCGTTCAGTCTAATGATTACAAACCACAGGATCAGCGGCCATATCAGGTAGAACTGCTCTTCAATGGCTAGCGACCACAGATGTTCCAGGGGCGGCGGTGGCCCGAACGCGTCGAAGTAGGACACGTGATGCAGCATCTGGTACCAGTTGCTGGTGTAAGTGATCGCGGCGAGCAGCGCCGGACGCAGTGCGGGAACCGCCCCCGGTTCGATGATCGTCGCGGCGGCGGTCACCAGCACCAGCATCACGGCGAGCGCTGGCAGCAGGCGCCTCGCTCGCCGCAGCCAGAAGTCCTTCAGGGTAGGCCGCTGGGTGGTCAGCAGGTCGGTGATCAGGAATCCGCTCAGCACGAAGAATACGTCGACACCGAGGAAACCGCCGGTCAGCGCCCGGGCGCCCTCGTGATAGCCGATGACCGCGAGCACCGCGATGGCCCGTACACCGTCCAGGCCGGGTGCGCGCGTGCGCGCCTTCGCCCTATGCCCCTGCCCCACTGGCTAGTGCCCCCCATCGGCCCGTGCCGCTGTGACCCAGGGTAATGAGCGGGTTGCTGAGGGCCTAGGAGCAACGCCGTTGCTATGCGCGCTCCCGCCGGATGTTGCGTGTCATCGAGACCATGATCTGTCCGTAGCTGACGCTGTCGTCCTCGTCCTCCTCGTCGAGCAGGTCGGCCACCGCCTCCAGGTCCACGTCGCTGCTTGCTGGCCGGCCGGCGTGCAGGTCCTGCCGCAGCGCCTGCGCCTGAGCCGCGGCTTGCTGTGCGGCGGCTCGCTGAGCTCCGGCCAGCAGATATGGCTCAGACCACAGGAAGTAGCTGATCCACGCCGAACCTGTTGACGTGGTCCAGTTGTCCCCGCTGACGTTGCGCACCGCACGGACCAGCGCGTGTGCGACATCTTGATAGCGCGGTTCGGGGAAGCCCTCCAGCCGGTTCCGCTCACCCACCCAACGCAGGGCATCGGCGATCGCATGCGGGGCCTGATCGGCAGTCGCTATCCAGAGCAGCACGTGCACCAAGCGCTCGCAGAAAGCCCATCCGTCCCCGGCCAGCCCCGGGACAAGCGGCCTGATGTCGGACTGAAGCTGCTGGATGAACGCCCTCTCGAAGCGGATCAACCGGACCGCCGATGAGCGGACCGCCTGCAATACCCTCGGATCGGGCATCGGCAGGACCTCTCGCGCACCTTGGTTCGGACGGTTCGTCGTGTCCGGCCCGCTGTCGCTCACCACGTCCTCCCCTTCCTGGTACATCTTGTGTCAGGCCGTTATCAGCCGCGGCTCCCGTGCTCGGCGCCGATTCCGGTGAGTGCCCGCACCTGTATCCGTGCGAAACGTGCCGGGTCAGCAGTCCGCCGATCGGTCACCGTACCCAGCCAGCCGAGGAAGAATGCCAGCGGTATGGACACGATGCCGGGATTGTCCAACGGGAAGAACGCGAAGTTGATGTGCGGATCGCTGATCAGCGACGCGCCGGCGCCCCCCGCCGGGCTCACCTGGCCGGAGACCACCGGAGAGAAGATGATCAGAACAACCGAGCTGATCAGCCCTCCGTAAATGCTCCACAGCGCGCCGCGGGCGGTAAACCGCGGCCAGAACAGCGAATACAGGATGGATGGCAGGTTGGCTGACGCCGCCACCGCGAAGGCCAGTCCGACCAGGAAGGCTACGTCGATGTCCTTCGCGAAGATGCCGCCGATTACCGCCACGGCGCCGATCACCACTGCCGTCGTCCGTGCCACCCGCACCTCGTCGTCAGGATCGGCCTCGCCCCGACGGAGCACGCCCGCATAGACGTCATGAGCAAAGGAAGCACTGGCGGTGATAGTCAGGCCGGCCACCACGGCCAGTATGGTGGCGAAGGCGACGGCCGCCACGATGCCAAGCAGCAGCGTCCCGCCGAGCTTGAAGGCCAGCAGCGGCACCGCCGCGTTCGCCCTGCCCGGCGCGGCCAGGATCTGCTTTCCACCCACCAGCCACATCGCGCCGTAGCCGAGCACCAGCGTGAACAGGTAGAACAAGCCGACCAGCCAGACCGTCCAGATGACGCTGCGGCGTGCCTCCCGGGCGTCCGGCACGGTATACAGCCGCATAAGGACGTGCGGCAGGCCAGCCGTCCCGAGCACCAGGGCTATCGCCAGGGAGATGAAGTCGAACTTGGAGACCGTGTTCGCGCCGTAAATGAGGCCCGGGCCGAGCACGGCATTGCCGGCCGGGCTGGACGCAGCGGCATGGTGCAGCAGCGCGGAAATGTTGAACCCGGAGCGGGCCAGCACCCAGAAAGCGGTGACCGCCGCGCCAACCGTGAGGATCGTCGCCTTGACGATCTGCACCCAGGTGGTGCCCTTCATGCCGCCGACCAGGACGTAGAAAATCATCAGCAACCCGACGATGACCACGGTGATGTCCTGGCCCACCGAGCCGTTCACACCGAGCAGCAGGCTGACGAGTCCGCCCGCCCCGGCCATCTGGGCCAGCAGATAGAACAGGCTCACGGTCAGGGTCGAGACCGCCGCGGCGGCGCGCACCGGGACGGCCTTCAGCCGGAAGTCGAGAACGTCGGCTGCCGTATACCGGCCGGTGTTCCGCAGCGGCCCGGCGATCAGCAGCAAGACCAGCAGCCAGCCCACGAGAAAGCCGATGGAATAGAGGAAGCCGTCATACCCGTACAGGGCGATGAGGCCCGCTATGCCCAGGAATGAGGCGGCTGACAGGTAGTCGCCGCCGATGGCGATACCGTTCTGCGGTCCGGTGAAGGCGCGGCCGCCGGCGTAGTAATCGGTAGTGGTCCGGTTCGTGCCCGCCGCGCGGACCGCTATGACCAGGGTCACGATGATAAAGAAGGCAAAAATGAGAAGGTTGACCTCTGGAGTGCCGACGGTAGCGGCGGCCAGGGTGTGTGTGGCCTGTGCGACTTGTGTGGCCTGCGTGGCCTGCTGTGCGGTCACCGGCGCCTCCTCGCTTCCAGCCGCTGCCGCAGCCGGTCGGACAGCGGGTCGAGGTTCCGCCGGGCCCAGCGGCGATAAGCGACTGTGATCACGAAGGCGGAGACGAACTGCAACACCCCGAAGCACAGTCCTACGTTCACCTCCCCGAGCACGTGGAGTCGCATGAATCCCGGCGCGAACGCCGCGATGATCACGTAGAGGAAGTACCAGCTAAGGAACAGTACGGTGGCCGGCACGACGAAGGAGCCAAAGCGACGCCGCAAGGTGCGGAACTCCCGGCTGATGTGCACGGCTTCATATCCGCTGACACTCCCGCGGCCGGGTTGGGTTCTCGTGGGGTCGGATTGCGCGTCGGATTGCGTTAGGGACATGCCGGATCCCCTCCCTAAACACGCCAGATTACACTTTCATGTCGGGCAAATAGGGAATATCCAGAAATATGGCGTTCTGGGGATGAGGGGATTGATTCGGTCATTTCGCATGTTCGGGTGATGATCGGTTATATATCGGACCCGGGGTCGCGGATGGCCGGGGATGGTGCACTAGGTGATCAGCTCCCCGCGGTCATCCAGGGGGTCACCGGGTTTTCTGGTCCGCGGCCCCACTCGGCCCAGGATCCGTCGTAGACCCGGACCCGGTCGCGGCCGATCAGGTGGGTGAGCACGAACCACGCGGTGGCCGCGCGCCCGCCGATGGTGCAGTAGGTGATCAGCTCCCCGCGGTCATCCAGGATGGCCGGCGCGAACAGGTGGCGCAGTTCCGCGGCGGAGCGGAACGATCCGTCTTCGTGGTAGATGCCGTCGATGGGCTGGTGGATGGCTGAGGGCACATGCCCGGCGCGACCGCCTGGTTCCATGCCGCCCGATGGCCAGAAGCGCTCCCCTCGGTACTCAGCCGCTGAGCGCACGTCGACCAGGATCGTGCCGGGTCGGCTGATGGCCTCGCGCACCGCCGTCCGGTCTGCCCGAATGCCGGAATCCTCACCGCTGAGGCAGAAGGTGCCCGTCGGCGGTTCGCTCGGAGTGGTGCTCCACGAGAAGCCTTCGGCCCGCCAGGTGCCACGTGAGCAATTCAGGATGCGCACGTCAGGATGCCCGTAAAGCTTCAGCAGCCACAAGCCCAGGGCAGGCGCGTACCCGTAGAACACCACGGTGCAGTCCGGTCCGATCCCCGAGCGCGCGACGAGCCGTTGAACCGCGGCTTTAGCCGCCAGGCGATAATCGGCGTCTTTCAGGTCGGCGTAGATGTTCCACAGCACCGCACCGTCAATGTGCCAGTCGTCGTAGGCGGCCGGGCTGACGTCTACTTCGATCACCCGGACCCGTGGGTGAGATAGGTGCGCTTGCAGCCATCCCGGATCCACCAGCATTCCGTGGCTGGTGCCCGGGTCCGGTGCGGAAGCACCGATTGCGTTCTTCATAGGGACCTCCCTGCGCTCGGCTTCTTGAGCACAGGTCTACAGCGGCGCCATTGCCGCAACGTTGCCGAAGAATTGGCGAAACATTGGCATCCCGGCCGGTCAGGTCACGGCGAGGAGGCGTGCGTGGAGCTCGCGGGTGGCCGGGCTAGGCGAGACGCCGAGCTGGTCTCGCAGGCAGTCGCTCAGCTGGCCGTAAACGCCGAGAGCTTCAGCTAGGTTGCCTTGGGCGGCGAAGGCTTGCATGAGGTAGCGATAGCCGCTTTCCCGCAGCGGAGCCCGGCGAGTGAGCTGGCGGCCGGCCCGGACCGCGGCTGCGAGCTCGGTTCCGCCGATGCCCAGTCCGGCTGCCGCGTAACATTCCAGGGCGCGCAGGCGCAACTCGGTCAGCTGATGGCGGATCTCATCGATCCAGGGCGCGTCCTCGCCGGGAAGGAAGTCCCGCTCGGCCACGAACAGCGCGGTGAGCGCCGGTCCCCACGCCCGTGGCCAGTCCTGCTGCGCGACCGAGGACTCGGCTCGGTGGATGGCCTCGGCGGCGGCTTCCAGATCGATCCAGGCGTCGCGCAGGCACAACCGGAGGGTGGAGCGCCCGTCCACAGCATCGGCGCCGAAGACCCGGCGCAGCTTGGACAGTAGCGGGTTGAGCCGGGCGTCGACCGCAGCCGGATCTGGCTCGCGCCACAGCGCCTCGGCCAGCTTGTCCCTGGGGATTCGACGGTGACGGTTGACCACCAGGTAGGTGAACAGGAGCCGACCCTGGCGACCGGGCAGGCGGTCATCGAGCCGCTGGCCGTCGCGCTCGACCGCCAGCGCCCCGCAGATCTGGATCCGCACCAGGGGCAAGGACGCCAAGGTCACATCAACATCCTGGCACTACGCTGGAAGGACAGCCAGAGCGACAGGCTGGGAAGACAGCCGGGGCGGGAGGCGCGAGGTGAAGCTGATCCGATGCGAATGCGGGTTC
>JAFARZ010000347.1 GCA_019245115.1 Streptosporangiaceae bacterium
GGTGGGGAAGCAGCGGGGGGTGGGGAAGCAGCGGGGGGTGGGGAAGCAGGGGATGTGGGGGAAGGTGCGGCTGGTGGGGAAGCGGTGGGGGGTGGGGAAGCGGTGGGGGCGTCTATCTGGTCGGAGCCGGTGCTGGTTACGGAGAGGACTACCTCTTCGAGCGTGTGGGCGTGGGGGGTCAGGGAGGTGACTGACAGGCCGGCGCCGACCAGCCGGGCGTTCAGCGCGGCCGGGTCGTCGCACCGGACCAGCAGCGACGAGCCGTCGCGGCGTTCGACGGTGCCGTTGAGTAGAGCCACCGCCCGTTCGGTATCCGGGGTGGAAATCCGGACGCGGCCGGTGGGACTGCGCAACACGGCCAGTTCCTCCTGAAGCACAAGCCGCCCGTGATCCATGATCCCGACCCTGGTGCAAAGCTGGTCGACCTCCGCGAGCTGGTGGCTGGACAAGAACACGGTCACGCCGGAGGAGTTCAGCGACAACAGCAGCTCGCGCAGGTCGGAGATGCCGCGCGGGTCCAGTCCGTTGCCCGGCTCGTCGAGGATCAGCAGGCGGGGGCGGCGGATCAGCGCCCCGGCCAGGCCGAGCCGCTGCCGCATGCCCAGCGAGTACGCCTTGACCGGACGGCGGCCCACGCCCGCCAGCCCCACCTGCTCCAGGGCGGCGTCGATCCGTGCTCGCCGGGTGCGCCGGCCGCCGGCGGACCCGGCCGAAGGCCCCGCCTGGTCGAACAACGCCAGGTTGGCCCGGGCGGACAGGTGCGGGTACGCGGCGGGTTCCTCGATCAGCGCGCCGATCCGCGGCAGGACTTCGCTGAGATGGCGGGGCACGGACCGGCCCATGACCGTGATCGATCCGCTGGTGGCGTACACCAGGCCGAGGATCATGCGGACCAGCGTGGTCTTGCCGGAGCCGTTGGGTCCGAGCAGGCCGTAGCGGTCTCCCTCGCGCACGTCGAGGTCGACCGACTGGACCGCCTGCACAGCGCCGAACCGTTTACTCAACCCGGAAGTAGTGATCATCGCATCGTGCTCGTGAGCGTGACGGCCGCCCGCAACAGCACAGTACCGCTTACCGTCCCGGTGATGATGAATGTATCGGCCGACCGGTCGGACTGGGCGATAACGGCGTTGACCAGCGAGGCGCTGATCAGGACGCCGGTGCCGTCCGGGAAGCTGTACGGCGTGCCGCCGGCCGAGCGCGCGCCGTCCATCAGGCCGCTTCCGGTGCCGGCCCGCAGCGTGAGCACGGCGAACGTCGACAGGCCGCCGCCGTACAGGCCCACGGTCGAGAACAGCGCGCCGGGCGGTGGCACCCACCGCCGCCCGGCCAGCGTCTCGGGCAGCATCTCGTGCTCGAGGTTTTTGAGCACGCCCGCCAGGTTGCTGGAACTGGTCACGGTGAACCCTGTCCCCGGGCCGCCCGAAGGCGGGGTGAGCACCCCCGCCGTGGCCTGCCACGGCCCGACCTGGAAGAACTGGCTCTGCAACGCCGGGGTCCGCGCGCCGCGGCCGAACACCTCGACCATCAGCGGCAGCCCGGTCGATGGCACGGCCCAGATGTCGATCTGGCCGATGGTCGAGTCGGGGTCGCCGGGTGTCACCCGCAGGCCGACCGCGCTGCGACCGGCCACCCGCACCGGCGGCAGCGTGCTGTACTTCGCGGCCGGACCAGCTTCGTCCAGCACCCGCTGGGCCAGCGCCGTCGGCACCAGGTCCGCCGCGCGGGGTAGCCGGATCCCGGGCTGGCCGGGGCCCTGCTGAAGCACTTCGGTGGTGAGCTGCGCGCCGGAGTTCCAGAGGAATTCCCTGGTGCCGAGCTGGTAGGTGTCGCGTTCGCCGGCGTCGGACAGGACATCGACCCGCCAGCGATCTGGCGCCGCCTGCCACACGCGCATCTTCGTCACGCCGTCCAGCAGCGACGTGACGCTGCTCAGGCCGGAGAGCGGAGGGAGCCCGAACGTCGCGTTGCTCTCCGCGTAACCGGAGTACGACATCCCGGCCGACGCCACGATGCGGTCGCGTAGCTGGGCGGCGGTGAGGGCGGGCACGCTGACCGGCAGGGCGCTCGCGAGCACGGGCAGGGCGCACAAGATCGCCACGCCGGCGGCTACCGCCGGCCACCTCCAGCTCGCTCGCGCCCGCACCGCGGCTGCGACCGTGGCGGCCGTATCCCGGGCCGAGCCCATGACTGAACCCACCCGACAACCATACAAAGAGCACAAACTGGACGTTATGTAAGCTTCCGGTAAAAGCTTTCTCTAGCTCTCGTCAAGGGACATGACCCAGGTCTACGATCGAAACCGTCTTGATACAAAACGCGGGATCCATGGCCGGAGCTCGGAATGACGAATGTTACCGATAACCGGCGCGTACTCGTCGGGGTTGACGGGACGGCCGAGTCCGTGGCCGCGCTCATGTGGGCTTGCCGCGAGGCCAGCCTGCGTGGCGCGGATGTTCACGGAGTGCTCGTGCTGGAAGCGGCCTGTCACCGAGTTGCCAGCTACGCCGGGCCGCGCCCGGCCGAGCCTCAGCCAAGCTGGGGTGCGGCCCGGGACGTGCTACGGCGGGCGATCAGCAACGCGGCGCGCAGGTATCCGAACGTGCACGTACGTGCCGAGGTAGCCGAAGGCCTCGCCGCTCGTGTCCTGCTGGACCGGGCGGACGGTGCCGACATGCTTGTCCTCGGCCGCACTTTCCATAGCGGCGAATCGCATCGCGGCGCGGGTCCGGTGATCCGCGCCTGCCTGCGCTCGGCCGCCTGCCCAGTGGTGGTGATCGGCATGGCCGAGGTGCTGGCCCAGGCCGACGTCGATCACGTGCCCGAGGCCTGGGAGCGTCCGCTGGAGCAGGCCGCGCGCTAGCCTGCTCGTACCGGCGGCGTCTCGGGTGAGACAATCGTCGGTATGTCTTCCCAGGTAGAGGTGTCACCGGCGGTTCGTGCGGCGCTGCGTGACGGCACGCCCGTGGTGGCTCTCGAGTCGACGATCATCTCGCACGGCTTGCCGCGCCCGGGGAACCTGGACGCGGCGCGGGAGTTCGAGTCGATCCTGTCCGGGATGGGCGTGACCCCGGCGACGATCGCGCTGATCGACGGCGTGCCCAGGATCGGCCTGACCGCGGCCGAACTGGAGCGCGTGGCGACCGACGAGTCCGTGGTAAAGGTCAGCAGCCGCGACATCGGCATCGCCATGGCCCGGAAGGCGACCGGCGGCACCACGGTCGCGGCGACGTCCGTGCTGGCCGCGACGGCAGGCATACGGGTGTTCGCCACCGGCGGCCTCGGCGGCGTGCACCGCGGCGCCGCGGAGACGTTCGACGAGTCGGCTGACCTGACGACCTTGTCCAGGACCCCCATCACGGTTGTGTCCGCCGGGGTGAAGGCCATCCTGGACATCCCCGCCACGCTGGAGCGGCTGGAGACGCTGGGCGTCGCCGTGGTCGGTTACCGCACGTCGCGATTGCCCGCATTCTGGGTGTCCGATTCCGGTTACGACCTGGACTGGCGGGTCGACAGCCCGGGGGAGATCGCCGACATCATCGCCGCCCGGGACGCGATCGGCGAGCCGTCCGCCCTGCTGGTTGCCAACCCGTTGCCGCCCGAGGCGCAGCTCGATCCTTCGCTGGTGGATGAGGCGGTGCGCTCGGCGCTGCGCGACGCCTCTGCCCGCGGCATCCTTGGCAAGGAGGTCACCCCGTTCCTGCTCGACCGCGTCCTCGAGGTGACCGGCGGGCTGAGCCTGGAGGTGAACCTGCGGCTGGTCCGCTCCAACGTGCGGCTCGCCGCCGAGATAGCCGCCATTATGAACGAACGTTCTGTGGTTCCACGTTTTGGTTAGTTCTCTGTCGCGGCGGGTCGTCGTCTGCGGCGATGTGATCAACGACATCCTGGTCAAGCCTTTGTCCGAAATCGTCTGGGGCAGCGATACGGTCTCGGTGATCAGCGCCCGCCCGGGCGGGTCGGCCGCCAACCAGGCCGCGTGGATGGGACACCTCGGGCTGGACGTGGTGTTCGCCGGCCGGTGCGGCGCGCGGGACCATGAATACCACCGCGGTGAGCTGGCCCGGCACGGGGTGGACGCCCGTCTCGCCTGCGATGCCGGGGCCGAGACCGGGTCAATCGTGATCCTGGTGTCGTCGGACGGGGAGCGCACCATGTTCACCGACCGCGGCGCGAACCTGCGGCTGACCCCGTCCGACGTGCCGGGGGAGTTGCTGGACGAAGCCGCGGTGTTGCACCTGACCGGGTACACGTTCTTCTCGCCTTCGCTCCGTCCGGTGGCGTTGTCGCTGATCGAGGCGGCTCGGGCCCGGGGGGTCCCGGTGACCGTGGATCCCGGATCCGCCGCGTTCCTCGCCCGGCTCGCGCCGGGCGAGTTCGTGGGCTGGACCTCCGGCGCCGCCGTCTGCTTCCCCAACCTGGACGAGGGTTACGTGCTGACCGGAGAGCCGGATCCGCTGTCGATGGCGGCGTCGCTGGCCAAGCGCTATGCCGTGGTGGCCCTGAAGCTGGGCGGCGGCGGCTGCGTGCTGGCCGTCCAGGGCGAGGATCCGGTCCGTGTCGCGGCCCGTTCCGCCGACCCCCGTGATACGACCGGCGCCGGGGACGCGTTCTGCGCTGCCTTCCTGGCCAGGTGGCTGTCCGGGCAGTCGCTGACGGATGCGGCAGAGTTCGCCGTCGACATCGCCGCCACCGCCATAACCACCCTAGGCGGCCGCCCCCCGCCCCCAACCCCGTCCGCCCGCTTAAGCCCCGCGTTCCCGGTGCCCGCCCCCCGTCCGCCCGCTTAAGCCCCGCGTCGCCCCCGCGTTC
>JAFARZ010000371.1 GCA_019245115.1 Streptosporangiaceae bacterium
CCGGCGGCTGCACGGTTCGGCCGACCTGCCCGGCGCGCACCTGATCGACCTGGTGGCGACCATGGACCGGCTGCGCCTGGATTGCCCCTGGGACGCCCGGCAGACCCATGCGTCGCTCGCCCCGCACCTGCTCGAAGAGCCGTACGAGGCGCTCGAGGCGCTCGAAGCCGGGGACGAGGAAGCTCTCTGCGAGGAGCTCGGCGACGTGCTGCTGCAGGTGGTGTTCCATGCCCGCATCGCGGCCGAGCGCGACGACGGCACCGGGTTCACCGTCGACGACGTGGCGGACGGGATCGTGGCCAAGCTGGTGCGGCGCCATCCGCACGTGTTCGGGAACGTGACCGTCTCCGGTGCCGACGACGTCAAGCGCAACTGGGACGAGATCAAGCGCGAGGAGAAAAGAGACAGGGCCGAACGATCCGGGGTGACGGCTTCTCCGGCGGCCTCGTCCGCACTGGACGGGGTGCCGTTCGGGCAGCCCGCCCTCGCGCTGGCGGCGCAGCTTCAGCGGCGCGCCGCGCGGGCCGGGGCGCCCGCAGACCTCACCCTGCTTGACGCTGGTACCCGGGAATCCGGGAACGGTGCCGTCGGCGGCGATATCGGCGGCGCGCTGTTCCGGCTGGTCGCACAGGCTCGCGCCGCCGGGCTGGACCCCGAACTCGAGCTGCGCGCCGCCGCACGACGTTACGGTGAACGGGTGAGGGCCTGGGAGAGATCGCAGCATCCGGCCGCGGACTGATGCCCGAGGACGGCCGCGAAGACACCGAGATACGTTTCGCGCTGCGTGGCCCAGCCATTCTTCAGCAGCGCCAGTTTCCCGTTCTCGGCCAGTTCGGCCCGGCGGGCGGGATCATCGTGAAGTCGTCTGATGGCCGTGGCCAGCTGAGCCGCATTCCCCGGTTCAAAATACTCGATTACATGATCGTCATATGTGGCCGAGACGGCGCGGAGGCGGCTGGCGATCACCGGAAGGCCGAAGATCCAGTAGTCGATCATCTTATTGGTGTGAACCAGGTGCGAGTATGGCGACGCCTTCTGCGCGACGATGCCGACATCGGCCGAATGCAGGATGGCGGCAAGGAATTCGCGACTCACCCACCCTTCGAAGCGCACCACGTCGTGCAGTCCGTTATCGGCGATGGCCCGGGTGATTCCGGCGGCCAGCGACCCGCGGCCGGTTATGACCACGCGCAGGTCAGGAATCTGGTCACGCAGGAGGCGGGCTGCCTCGATGATGGTGTCCTGTCCGTAGCGGTCTTCGATCGTGCCATGACAGACCGCGATGAACCCGGATTTGCCGGTGGCCGGGGCGGGTGACTCGCCGGGGAGTATCGTCCCGGGATCGGCCCCGTTCAGCACCACGGTGATCCGGCCGGGGGCGGCGCCCCGCCTGACGTACAGGTCTTTGAGCTGGTCAGTTACCGTGATCGCGTGGTCGGCGAAGCGCAGCGCCCGTTGCTCGACAAAGACCAGGAAACGGCTGAGCCAGGCGGCGCCGAACAGCGTTTCGGCCAGTTCCGGCGTCGGCTCGGCCATGAAGGCAATGACCCGGCTGCCGAGCAGCTTGGGCACGAGCGCGGCGAATACCAGGAAGTCAGGCATCGAGTTCGCCTGCACCACCTGATACGGCCGGCGAAGGTGCCGGAATGTCAGGGTTCCTGCCGCGAGCATGAAAAAGCGGCCGTAGTCGAAGGCGTAACGAGCCTTGCCGCGGCCCCGGCGCCGATCGGCGGGCAGGCTGATCACCGTCACGCCGTTGACGACTTCCCGGCGCGGCCGGCCGAGACCGCGCATGCACATGACGTCCACCTCGAATCCCGCGCCCGCCAGCGCCTCGGCCTCACGTCGTACGTCCTCGTAATCGTCATCCTGACGGAGAATGCACACCCGGGGCCGCGCGGCCGGCCGGGTCCGCCTGATCTTCAGTCCGGTGAATGTGACTGACATCAATAAGTTCCCGGATATCCTGCTCGTGGCTATGGCATATTGAGCCCTGGTCATCCAGATCGTACTCGCCGCGGGCCGGCCGGGGTTACCGGGTACGGCCGGGCTCGCGGCACAATGCATGAACTGTACGTGAACCGTGAATGAACGGAATACGACCTGCGCGGGAATCCACTCCGGGCCGCGACATAATCGGCGCTTGCGTTTTACGATGCCATTAGGTGTGCCGGGCAGGCGGAGATCGGCGAATGCGATCCGGCCCCTATTGGTTTTGACGCGGCGGGCGAAACTATGAGGGGTGGGCGGACGTGACGTGCGGGGGTGCAGGCCATGGAGTCGGACGCGGGTTCCCGGTATGCCCGGTTATGTTATCTGGGGTACCGTGCTGGCGCTGGCCACGGGCCTGCCCCTGGCGTGGAAATGGCAGCTGGGCGTCGTCCGCGCGGGCACGTACGTGCTGGCCAACTCGATGCTCGCCGCGATCGCGCTCACCGCGGCCGGCTGGTGGCTTGGCCTCGGCGCGGTGGTACGGACCCTGGCCATGTGGGGCACCACCGTCGCGGCCGCCGCGGCGGGATTGCTGATCACGTTCTTCCGGGATCCCGAGCGGCCGGAACCGAGCCGCCAGGATGTCATCGTCAGCCCCGCCGACGGACACGTGGTCTACGTGCGCCCGGTCCAGCCGGGCGAGCTTCCGCGGGCCGACAAGAGGAACCGGACCTGCACGCTACGGGAACTGGCCGGAACCACGCTCGGTGACGGCTGCGCGACGGCCATCGGGATCTCCATGAACCTGGCGGACGTCCACGTGAACCGCGCGCCGGTCGCCGGGCGCGTGCAGCTCGTCGAGCATGTCGGGGGTACGTTCGGCTCGCTGCGGAAACCGGAGATGGTGCTGACCAATGAGCGGGTGACGACGGTCATCGAGGAGGGCGACCTGCAGATCGCGATCGTTCAGATCGCGTCCCGGCTGGTGCGGCGCATCGTGACGTTCGTGGCCAAGGGCGAGATGCTCCACGCGGGCCAGCGCATCGGGGCCATCCGCTTCGGTTCCCAGGTCGATCTGGTGGTCCCGGCGCGCCCGCAGATCAGGCTCACCGTGCAGGTCGGCGACCGGGTCGTGGCCGGCCAGACCATCGTGGCGCTTATCACCGAGGGTGGCCGTCAATGTCCGGCGACAGCGGGCGAGACTCAGAATGACACATAAAGCACGATTCGCGCGTCCCGAAATCCGGCTCCGGCGGCCGCGCGGCCCGGCGGCCCGGCGCGTGGCCATTATCCGGCAGAACTATGTTTACGAGCCCATGGTCCAGCGCGAGGCCGAGGCGCTGGTGAGCGCGGGATTCGACGTCGAAGTGATGTGCATGCGGGACCGCGGCCGGCCGCGCCGCCTCGTCGTGAACGGCGTGACGGTCACCAGCCTGCCGGTGAGCCAGCGCAAGGGAAGCAAAGCCCGGTACGCGTTCACCTACGGATGCTTCTTCGCCCTGGCGGCGGGCACGCTGACGATACGCCACCTCCGGCGGCCCTACGCGGCCGTGCAGGCGAACTCCATGCCGGACTTCCTGGTATTCGCCGCCCTGGTGCCCAAGCTCCTGGGCGGCCGGGTCATCGCCTACATGCACGAGCCGACCCCGGAGCTGGCCGAGACGATCTTCGGCCCCGGCGTGCTCACGCGCATCCTGGCCGGCCTCGAGCAATGGTCCCTCCGGTTCGCCGATCACGCGATAACCGTGACGGATCAGCTCAAGCAGAGGTACGTGGAGCGGGGGGCCAAGGCGGATCGCATCACCGTCGTGCTGAACTGCGTGGACCCGGCCGCGATGCGCGCGGACTGGGCGCCCGCCGCGGTGCCGGCGCGGGACGGGTTCGTGGTCGTCTGCCACGGCTCGGTCGAGGACCGGTACGGCCAGGACACCCTCATCGAGGCCGCGGCCCTGCTCCGCGACGAGCTGCCGGATCTGCGGGTGGTCCTCACCGGCCGGGGATCGCGGATCCCCGAGCTGGTCGCGGCCATCGCCGCCAAGGGGTTGCAGGACGTGGTGCGGTTCGAGGGGTGGGTGAGCACCAGCCGGCTCAACGACATCCTGCACGCGGCCGATGTCGGCATCGTGGCGCAGAAGGCCTCGCCGTACTCGCATCTCGTGCAGACCAACAAGATGGTGGATTACTGGATCTTCGGCCTCCCCGTCATCGCGAGCCGTCTGCGGGCCGTGTCCGAGCTCTACCACGACGACGTCCTGGAGTACTTCGAGCCGGGCGACGCGGTCGCGCTGGCGGCGGCCATCAGGCGGCTGCACGACGACCCCGGCCGGCGCGCGACGCTGGCCGAGAACGGGAAGCTCGCCCAGCTCAGGAACGGCTGGTCGACCCAGCGCACCGTCTACCTCGAGGTGTTCCGTTCCCTGCTGGGGGAAGACGCGGGCCAGGATGAGCCCGGGGATTCCCTCCGGCCCTCACTTCAGTGACCGAAGGTGTGACCGGAACCCCGCGCCGAAGGCGGTCGGAGTGCCGGCGTAGCTGGTGATCAGGCCGGGACCGGCCGAGCAGCTGAAGTCGGAGTTCCAGGCCCAGCCCAGGTAACCGGTGGACCGGGCATCCAGCCAGCTCATCAGCGGGCCGATGTAGGTGTCCGCGCAATCGTTCTCGCCGATCTCGCCCGCGATCACCGGTACCTTGGCGATCACCGGAGCGACCTGGCTGTTCCAGCAGGACAGTGAGGCGCAGCGGTTGAAGTTGTAGGTATGCCAGGAAGCGGCCAGATTGTGATCGGGGTCGGCCGGCTCGTTCCGCAGCCACTGGGTGAGATCGTCCGACCACCCGATCCCGCCGAGCATGATGACGTTGTCCGCCCCGGCTGACCGGACCGCGTCCACCAGCTGCTGCATGCCCGCCACCGGATAGCCGATGCCCGGGCAGGAACTGCCGCCATGCCGCCAGCACTGCCAGGCCTGGGCCGCGCTGCCGGTGGCGCCCTGCGGGAAGGGCTCGTTGAACACGTCGAAGACGACCGCGTCGTTGCCCGTGAAGGTCCGGGCCACCGACGCCCAGAACGGGATCGACTGCGCGGCGTCCGGCATCGGTTTCGCGCACGTCGCCGACGCCGATGAACACACCGCCAAGGGGCCGTCGTAGCCGCCGTCGGTCCACTGCAGATCCAGGATCGCCACGATGCCGTTGCGGTTGAGCAGGCGGACGTAGGACTGGACCGCCTGCCGGTAGTTCACGCCCCGGTACGGGCGCGGGACGTAGGACTCCCCGTTCCAGCAGGCCTCGTTGAGCGGTACGCGCACGGCGTTCACGTTCCACTGCCTCATCGCGGTGACCGACGCCTGGTTCATCGGGCCGTCCCAGACGCCGAAGCCCTTCACGCAGTTGTACTCACCGCCCGAGCGGTCCACGCCGCGCAGTATCACTTGCTCGCCGCTCGCGTTGACCAGCTGATTCCCCGAGACGTGCAGTTGCGGCGCGGTGCCAAGCGCCGCGACCCGGTCGGCCTGCGCGGTGTGGGAAAGGTGGATGACCAGCCCGATCGATCCGGCCAGCACGCACGCGGACAGCAGGCCGGCGACGACCCAGACCGACCGCACGCCGGGAGGCAGGAACCTCATCAGGCCCGCCGGCGGGCCGGCGGACCGATGTCCGGGCCGCGAGCCGGGCTGGTTCCGCTCGCTCATGTCGTCGTTGATCGTAACCCCCGGACCTATGCCTTTCAGCTCGGCGGCCGCGGCCCCGCGGCCGCCCGGAACTCGTCAGGGGCGCCGCCGTTGGGTGAGGTGCCGCCGTTGGGTGAGGTGCCGCCGTTCGCCGGGGCGCCCGCACCGGCCGCCCGGTCCTGCGGCTCCACGGCGATGAACATCGTCGGCCCGTCGTCGATGACCGGCTGGTCCGCCCCGCCGCGTAGCGGATTCGCCTCGCCGGGCGAGCCGGCTGACCCCGGGATCCGCGGCCACGCCGGGGGAACCCGGTCCCGATGGCCCGCGGTGGCGGCCGGCGTCGGCACCCCCTCGCGCCGCCACGGCCGGGATACCCGGTTGAGAACCCCGACGATGGCGACCGGCCTAATGCCGGTGATGTCCTGGACGGCGGCGGTCACGGCCGCGCGCCGGGTCCGGCGCACGTCGGCCACCACCATCACGATGTCGCTGACGGGTACCAGCGCGAGCGGGTCCGAGACCGCCCGCAGCGGCCCGCTGTCCACGATAACCACGTCGGCCAGGACGGTCAGCTGCGAGAAGGCCCGCCGGAGCCGCGCCGCTTCGAGCAGGTCACCGGGACGGACCGCGATGGTGCCCGCCGTCATCACGCTCAGGCCGGACGCGAAATCGGTCGACTTGATCACGTCGCCGATCCTGGCCCGGTCCGCGAGCAGGTCGGTCAGCCCCGGCTGGTCTTCGGCCCGGAACAGGCGGCTGAGGGCCCGGTTCCGCAGGTCGGCGTCGACCAGGAGCACGTTGGTGCCGGTGAGCGCGATCACCGCCGCCAGGTTGGTCGCCACGGAGGTGCGGCCCTCGCCTGCCTGCGCGCTGGTCACCAGCAGGACCTTGCCCTGGCTGTCGGTGGAGGCGATCAGCGGGCTGAGGCGGGCCCGCAGGTGCCGGTACGCCTCGGCCAGCGCCGACTGGGGGGCCTGGATGACGCCGGCCTCGGGGCGGACGGACCGGCCGCGCAGGGCCGGGACTTCGCCGAGCACCGGAGCCCTCAGGTATCGCCCGAGATCGGCCCGATCCCGCACCCGGTCGTCGAGGCGATCGCGCAGGAACGCGGTTCCGATGCCCAGCGCCAGCCCGAGGATCACCCCCAGGGCGATCAGTTCCACCTTGCGCTTGCCCGACTTCGCGGTGGGCAGCGGCGCGGACGTGACGATCGTGACGTGAAGCGGGTCATGGGCCTGGATCGCCACCGGGCTCGCGGCCTCGTTGCGGTAGTCCCGGTAGGCCGCGGCGACGGCATTCGCGCAGGACATCGCCCCCGCAGCCGTCCCCTGCGAGCATGCGATCAGCAAGATGTTCGTGCCGGCCCTGTTGGTCACGCTCAGGTGCAGCTGGCCGGGGCTGAGGCCCAGGGCCGACGCCGCGCTGGACAGGACGCTGCCCGACGTCGCGACCTGCTGCTCGGTGGCCAGGTTCGGCGCCACCGGCGCGGCGCCGGGGATGACGCTCGCCTCCACATCCACCGTGGCGGTCGCGCTGAACTGAACGGGCTGGCGAGCAGCGACGGCCCAGCCTCCCGCGGTGCAGGCCACGGTCGCGAGCACGATCCAGAGCGCATATCGGCGTACGAAGCTCATGGCAGCTCCGCCGTTCCTGTTCGGGTCAGCCAACTCGCCACTAGCCCAGGCTCCCTTGCATTGTGGTAGTTATCCGGGATTTCCGCCGCGGTCGGGGCCGTCTCGGTCACTCTGGCCGGCCCGGCGGCGATCCGATCACGGTCCCCGCCCGCCCGCCGGCTGGGCAGCCTGCGCAGCAGGGCCAGGATCAGGAAGATCGCGTCACCCGATCCGCGGTAGGTCAGGTGCGGGTCGAGCACCATCATGACCGCCTGAGACGACATGGCGGCCACCAGGGCGAACCCGACTATCCCGGCGGAATCGGCGCGTCGCGCGTACGCGAGACCCTTGCGAAGTACCGCCCACGCGAACGCCGCGTAGCTCGCGAGCAGGGGGATTCCGCCGCCCCACAGCAGCCACGTGTAGCCGCTTTCGATCCACACGTAGCCGTACTCCTGGTTCGGCGCAAAGACGCGGGCGTCGGGCCGTACCCCCAGGATCCAGTTGTTGTCCGAGAACAGGGTGGGCCAGAAGTAGCCCCGGAGATTCTGCAGCCGCACCACCCAGCTGTAGGGAAGCTGAGACCCGCCCTGGAAGCCGCTGATCCGGGTCTGGATCACCGGCCACAGCAGCGCTCCGCCCAGCAGGGCCACCGGAATGGCGTACAGGACGAGGCGGCCGGACCTGGTCAGCGCCATGATCGCCGCGACGGCCACCAGCAGGCCGATGACCGTGGAGAACTCTGCCGCCGCCACGACGCCGAGGGCGTAGGTCACGCAGAGTCCCGCGAGCAGCAGGCGCCGCCGGTGACCACGCACGATCATCGCGATCGCGATCGCCAGGTTGAGAATGGCCAGATCGGCGACGGCGGCGGACAGCCCGAGCAGCGAGCTGCCGCGGCCCTGGGTGAGGTCGCTCGTCACGTCCAGCGGCGCGTAGTACGCGGTCAGCAGGTGCGTGATGATGTGCAGCTTGAGCGACTGCAGGATCCCGATCGCGCTGACGATCGCGGCGGACCACATCGACAGCCACAGGCAGCGCATCGCCTGCTGGCTCGTGGTGATCACCGACCGCACGATGACGTACTCGGCGAACAGCTTCCAGATCACGATGCAGTAGAGCAGGTCATCCTTCGTGATGGCGCGCTGCCTCGCCACCATCATCATGAGCGGCAGGATCGAGCTGGTGACGGCCAGCGCGATCAGGGTCGCGTCGACCCGGTCGAACGCGGGCCACCTGCGGTCCCCGGTGCGCGCCTGCACCAGCCAGCGCACCGCGATGGCCACCCCGAACAGCGCGATCAGGGCCTCATTGGGCCGCAGCAGCGGGATGAGGGCGCCCGCGTTGATCCCGACGATAAGCGGCGTGAGGAAGATGAGCAGGTAGGCGACGAGCGCGGGCCTGACCATGACCATCGCGATGATGGCGATGAGGACCAGCGCGGCCAGCGCGTACTTGGTCCGGTAGGCCGCGATCGCCCCGATCGAGGCGCAGCCGAGCAGGAGCGCGCCATCCTGGCTGAGCCGCCTCGGCACGGACCAGACTTCCGGGTCCTTGCGCACCAGCTGGAGGATGCGCCACCACCACTGCGGAACTATCGCGGCGGCGGCCGCGCCGGGACTGAACCCCGTCGGCCGGCCCGCTCGTGGCCGGGCGGCCGAGATCCATTGCACCTGCGGTGCGCGCAAGAACGTCTGGACGGTGAAGTAGCAGCCCGCCCCGACGGCCGTGGCGGCGAGCATCGCGACGACGTGGCCGGCCTTCGAGTTCAGGTGGTCATCCAGGACATGCGCCGTGACCCAGGCCGGCCCGATCATGATGGCCGACCCGGCCAGCGTGTACAGCAGCGGCCGCAGCGCGGGCTCGCCGCCGGACGGCAGGCCGCGCCCCAGACGCCAGACCAGATACGCCGACCCGGCGATGGTACCCGCCGACAGGCCGAGGCCCAGCACCGTCAGGACCGCGGGACCGTGCATCCAGTAGGTGGCGGCGATGACCGCGACGCAGACGACGGCTTGCAGCAGCATGCCGCGCAGCGGAGTGGCGGTGTCGCCCCGCGCGTAGCACGCGTACGTCGTCACCAGGAACAGCGTCTGACCGATGATGCCGGGCGCCAGCCCGATGAGCGACGCCGCGATCAGGTGGACGGCGCCTCCGGTGCCGAAGCCGCCGAAGCCGATCGCGCCCGCCAGCGGCCCGGCCAGCGCGGCGTAGGCGACCGCCGCGGGAACGACGAGGAAGGCGGCGAATCCCAGGCCCTGGACGTAGCTGTCGCGGAAGCTCTGGGCCTGGTCCGGCGCGGTCATCCGGGACAGCCGGGGCATCAGCGACAGCGCGACGGGCGTGGCGCCGAGGGCGACCGGCAGGAAGAAGAAGTTCGTCGCCAGCTGGAGCCCGACGACGCCGCCGGCCACCCGGTCGGCGACCAGCAGCAGCGCGGCGAACTGCACGGCCTCCAGGCCGGCCTGCACCGCGGCGGGGCGCGCCTTTCGTATGACGTCGCGGACCTCGGGGTTGCGCCAGCCGGCCCGGGGCACCAGGACGATCCCGGCGCGGCGCGCGCCCCACCACTGGGCGCTCGCGTGCAGCAGCACCGCCGCGGTGGTACCGGCGCCGAGCAGCAGCACGAGCGACGAGGGAATCTGGTACTCGCGCTCGGCTCGTGAGTACAGGACGGCCACCACGCCGAGAACGGCGATCGTCCCGAGGTTCTCCAGCGCCGGCGCCGCGGAGGCCAGGGCAAAGCGCCGGTGGGCGTTCATCACGGCCGTCGCCGTGCCGACGATGGCGTACAGGGCGATCTGCGGCAGCAGCAGCAGGATCAGCACGCCGCCGATGCGCTCCTGGTTCTGGGCCGCGATGGGATTCACCGCCCCGATCGAGCCGAACCGCAGCAGGAACGGCGTCCCGACTGCGGCCAGGGGGACCAGGAGCAGCATGCCGACCATCGCGACGCCGAGCAGCCCGCCGGCGGTCCGCGCGGTCGCCTGCGTGTCCCCGGAGTCGACGTGCGGCACCAGAGCCGGGACGAGGATCGAGGAGAACAGCGCCCCGGCCAGCAGGCCATAGAAGATCAGGTTGGGCAGCGAGTTCGTGAATTGGTAGGTGTTGGCGAAGTACGTGGCGCCGAGCACCGCGGCCACCACGACGCCGCGCAGGACTCCGGTGAACCGGCTGACCATCGTCCATATGGCTACGGACAGTGAGTCACCGACCGCGCCTTCCGGCGATGACAGGTCGTCCAGTTCCGGGCCAGGAGAGCCGCGCTGGTCCGCGGCGAGCGTCCGGCGGGCTTGCGTCATCTCGCGTTCCCCCGCAGCAGGGCAGGCAGGGTGCCGACGAGGATGGCGAGGTCACGGGCGAGGCAGTGCGTCCGGGCGTACTCGACGTCCAGCTCGAGTGCGTCTCGCATGGAAAGCCTGCTGCGGCCGCGAACCTGCCACAGGCCCGTTATGCCAGGCATGACGGTGAAACGCGGCTCGTACTCGGCACCGAACATCTCGGCTTCCCAGGGCAGCACCGGCCGGGGCCCGACCAGTGACATCTCCCCCCGGAGCACGTTCAGCAACTGCGGCAGCTCGTCCAGGCTGGTGCGGCGCAGCCACCTTCCGAGCCAGGTCACCCGGGGATCGGCTTCCAGCTTGAACAGCCCGCTGCGCCCGCCCGCCGGCGGCCGGGCGTCGCGGAGCAGCCGGGTGACATAGTCGCGGTGGATCGTGTCGTCGTTGTCGACCGTCATCGTCCGCAGCTTCAGCATGGTGAACGGGCGCTTGTCGCGTCCGAGCCGTTCCTGCCGGAACAGCGCGGGTCCCGGCGATGTCCACCGCACCAGGCCGCACAGCAGGAGCAGGAGCGGTCCGATGACGATGAGTGATATCAGGCAGATCGTTACGTCCAGTGTCCTTTTCGCAGGGTCTTGGCCAAGCTCAATGCTCGCGCTGTCCGGGACTCTTCCCGCGACATCGGTCACGCCATCCTCCCCCAGGGCGGTATGAAACTGGCGGCACGGGGCGGATGCGGCGGCGGCGCGCGATGAATATCAGGTGAATATTCCCTGACATTCCGACGGCTGCATCATTAAGCCGCAGCAAAACTACGCCTCCCCGCACCCATTCAGCACAATCCCGGGCCCAGGGCGAAAGGGTCGCCGCGGGCGGATGGCTGGCTGCTTCTCACGTTCGATAACGCGGGTAACCCGCTAAAGCCATGCGTCATTAACCCGACATGGTCCGACGTCCCTCCCCGCTCAAAGAGAGGCCGTGGGCTGCCTGGGTCTTCCCAGCAGCCAAACTCGCCAGTCGTGTACAACCTAACACCATGCGGCCTATCACGAAATAAGGAGCTTTACATCGTTACGACGCATCATGGAATAAGCAGGTTTACATCGGACGCATCCGAAACAGCCGGCCTGAGCGGCCACGATGATGACCGAGTCGGACAGGGGCGGCGAAGCTGTGCCGCGATGACGCTGCTGAGGCCGCCGGCCCGCCAGGGGGCGTGAGTCAGTGGAGGCGTAGTTTTGCCGCGGCTTAATCAGGTAACTGACGGAATGTCGGAGAGTATTCATCTGATATTCACCTCGACGGTTCAGCCCGCACGAAGTGCGGTGAATCACGGCCGCGGCCAGAGCTTGCGCATAAGGAGCCTGTCTGCGAGATTTCGGTACGGTACAAGCGGCAGGTAACGGGCGTACCATGACGAACTGAGGAGGGGGAGCGTGCCTCACGCTGATGTCGCAATTCTCGGTGCCGGGCCGTATGGACTGGCCGCCGCCGCGCACCTTCGCCGGGCGGGCGTTGACGTCCGGGTCTTCGGCGATCCGATGTCGTTCTGGCGCGGTATGCCCGCCGGGATGCTGCTGCGGTCGAATTGGACGGCGACCTGCATTGCCGATTTCCAGGGCCCGCTTTCGCTCGACGCTTACTGCGCGGCTGAGGGCACGCGCGTCGACAAGCCGGTCCCGCTCGCGCGCTTCATCGAGTACGGCACGTGGGTCCAGCGGCAGGCCGTCCCTGACCTGGATCGGCGGCTGGTGACGATGCTGGACGGCGACCAGAACCGTTTCCAGCTGACCCTTGATGACGGCGCACGGTTCGACGCGCGCCGGGTGATTGTGGCGGCCGGCATCAAGCCCTTCGCCCACCGTCCCGGCTACGCCGAGGGACTGCCGTGCGAGGTCGCCTCCCACACCGGGGATCACCAGGACCTCAGCCGGTTCTCCGGGGCCCGCGTGCTGGTGGTCGGGGGAGGCCAGAGCGCGCTGGAGTCCGCGGCGCTGCTGCACGAGAGCGGGGCGCAGGCCGAGGTCGTCGTCCGGGCCGGCCACCTGAACTGGCTGCACGGCGGCAAGTACCATCGCATGCTGGGCCGCCTGGCGCCGCTGGTCTATGCCCCCACCGATGTCGGGCCGATGGGGTTGTCCCGGCTGGTCGCCGTGCCCGACGTCTTCCGCCGGCTGCCCCGGCCGGTTCAGGAGCCGCTCGCCTACCGGTCCATCCGCCCGGCCGGTGCCGCCTGGCTGACCGCGCGGCTGCGGGACGTGCCGATCGCCATGGCCACGTCCATCGTGTCGGCGACCGCCACCGCCAAGGGCGTCCTGGTCAGGTTCGCCGACGGCGGGGAGCGGACGGCCGACCACCTCCTGCTGGGCACGGGCTACCGCGTGGACATCGCCCGCTACCCGTTCCTCGCGCCATCCCTGCTGTCACGCGTCCAGCGGGTGAACGGTTACCCCGTCCTGCGGCGCGGCATGGAATCGTCCGTCCCGGGCCTGCATTTCGTCGGGGCGCCGGCCGCGTGGAGCTTCGGGCCGATCATGCGCTTCGTGTCGGGCGGATGGTACACCGGCCGGGCGCTGGCCTGGGCGGGGACGGGCACCCGTCAGCCGGGCCAGCGCACCGCCAAGCCCGCCGAGATGGCCGCGACGAGCGACGCCCCGTGATTACCGCGCGCCGCGGCGCTCCCCGGGCCGGTACCGCCGGCCGGGGTGCTCAGGTGGGCGGGGTCGTCTTGGGCGGGGACAGCCAGGGCCTGGGGATCGCCCGGAGCCTGGGCCGCCACGGCGTCCCGGTGTGCGTCATCGACGACGAGACCTCGATCTCCCGGGCGTCGCGCTTCGTCCGGCATGCGCTTCGCGTTCGCGACCTGCGCAGCGAGTCGTCGTTGCTGAACGCCCTCGCCCTCGCCCGGGGCAGGTTCGGGCTGGCCGGCTGGGTCGTGTACCCGACCAGGGACGAGAACGTCGCCGCCCTGGCCGCGAACCGCGACACGCTGGCGCGCCACTTCCGGGTGCCGACTCCCGGCCTGGCCTCCATCCGGCCGGTCTGGGACAAGCGGGAGACCTACCGGCTCGCGCAGCGGCTGTCGATCCCGATACCGCGGACCTGGTTCCCGCGTTCGGAGGCCGATCTGCCGGCCATCGACGCGACGGGCCCGCTCGTGGTGAAGCCCGCCATCAAGGAGCATTTCTTCTACGAAACGCACGTGAAGGCCTGGCGCGCGGACAACCGCACCGAGCTTGCCGCCGCCTTCCGCCGGGCGGCGGAGATCGTCGATGACGGAGAGGTCATCGTGCAGGAACTCATACCGGGCGGCGGCACGGAGCAGTACGCGTACTGCGCCCTGTTCCGGGCCGGTCACCCGGTGGCGAGCATGACCGTGCGCCGACGCCGGCAGCATCCGTCCGATTTCGGCCGGGCCAGCACCTACGTCGAGACGATCAGCCTCCCCGGCCTGGCCGGGCTGTCCATCAGGTTCCTCCGGGAAATCGGCTATTACGGGCTGGTGGAGCTGGAGTTCAAGCACGACGCCCGGGACGACGCCTATAAGCTCCTCGATGTCAACGCGCGCACCTGGGGGTATCACAGCCTCGGCCCTCCGGCCGGCGTCGACTTTCCTTACCTGCTATTCCAGGATCAACTGGGGCATCCCGTCGGCGAAGCCCACGCCCGGCCGGGGGTGCGCTGGATCAGGCTGACCACCGACGTGCCCAACGCCGTGCGTGACATCACCGCCAGAAGGCTGCGGGCCGGAGATTACCTGCGCACGCTTCTTTCGGTCAACACCGAGGCGGTATTCTCCCTCCGCGACCCGCTGCCCGGCCTCTACGAACTCGCATTGCTTCCGTATCTTGCCGTTAAGCGCGGACTATGACCGCTGCCAGTCATGAGGAGGCAGTGATGTTTGAGGCGTCCCATCCTTTTGCGTTCTTCGATTATTTTCGCGTGCCGTACGGCGTCGCGTCGCCAGATACGCTGGACGGCCGATCCGCGGGGCCCGCGCCGGTCGGCCGGCTGCGTCCGGCCGGAACGCCGGGAAATCCCGTCCGCTCCTTGTTCTGGTTGCGGCCCGCAATGATCCCGGGCTCGCCGGAAAAGATCTGCGGGCTTGGCCGCTACCAGCTCGCCGACTTCATCCTGTTCGGGTGGATGGCGCATAATGCGGCTGTCCCCGGGCTGCTCAGGGACCTGGGCCACGGATGGCGTGCCGCCCAGACCGTGACCGACGCGGACGGGCAGCCGGCCGCCGCGGTCTGGCGCGACGACGACGGAAATGTGTTCCTCCCTTTCGACCCGGGTGAGGTGATGCACTATTTCTGGTCGGAGAAATACCGCGCCGTCGGCCGGTCGGCAGCCTCCGTCACCGCCCGCGCGGCCGCCCTGCGGGGGTACTACCTGGCCCGGCCCGTGCTTCCCCGCGCGCTCCAGCTGCGGCTCCGGCGCGTCTTCACCCGGGTCCAGAGCCGATCGTCCTTCCCGGGCTGGCCCCTCGAGGACAACCTGCACGACTTCTACTCCTGGCTGTTTGCCCTGGTGACCGAGCTCGCCGGGGGCCCGGTGCCGTTCCTTGACCTCTGGCCCGATGGCCGGTCGTGGGCGCTGGTGCTGACCCACGACGTGGAGACCGATGCCGGTTACCGGGATATGGGCCTGCTCCGCGATATCGAGCGTGCGCGAGGGTACACATCATCCTGGAATTTCGTTCCGCTGCGCTACCAGGTTGACGACGACGTGGTCCGGGCCCTCGAGGACGAGGGATGCGAGGTGGGCGTGCACGGTCTCCGGCACGACGGGCATGACCTGGAATCCCGGCGTACGCTGGAACAGCGGCTTCCCGCGATGCGCGACTATGCCAGGCGGTGGAACGCGGTAGGGTTCCGCTCGCCCGCCACCCAGCGGCATTGGGAGCTGATGCCCATGCTGGGTTTCGACTATGACTCGTCATATACCGATACCGACCCGTACGAACCGCAGCCCGGCGGCTGCTGCACCTATCTGCCGTATTTCAATCAAGAGATGGTCGAACTGCCGATAACAATGGCGCAAGACCATACTCTCTTCGCGATACTGCAGAATCCCGAAGCCGGCACCTGGCTGCGGAAGGCACGCCTCCTCCGCGAACGGCACGGGATGGTGCTCATACTCACCCATCCGGACTACGCGGGCGACCGGCGGATCGTCGATGGCTACCGGAGCCTCCTGGACGAGTTCTCCGAGGACGACACCGTATGGCACGCACTGCCCCGTGACGTCGCGACCTGGTGGCGCAACCGCGCGGCCTCGACGCTGCGCGAGGGTGCGGGCGGCTGGCAGATCGCGGGGCCGGCGGCGGCCGGCGGACGAGTGCGATTCGCCACGCCCGTGCCGGGCGACGAAGGGACGCGCTGATGCGCGCCGGATACACTGCCCGGGCCTCCGCCGGCATGGTGCGCCATCCCAAGCAGGGCATGGAGCGCATCCGGGGGCGCTGGGACCGGCACCGGGACCGGCGGGCCCTGGCCGCGGCCGGCGTGCCGGCGCGTGTCCTCTACGGGGTGACCGAGCGGTGGGCGGAGCGCCTCCACGCCGCGCTCGAACTGCCGTGGCCATGCCCCCAGGCCGAGTCGTTCGGCCCCATCTGGGACCGTATCGTGGCTGACCTGACCGAAGCCGGGGCCCGCGTCGGAATCGCCTCCTACGGGGGATGGAACGACGGCGACCGTGCCTTCGGCGCGGCCATCTGGTGCCTCGTCGCCCACCGGCGCCCTGAGACGGTGGTGGAGACGGGCGTCGCGCACGGGCTCACCAGCCGGGTGGTCCTGGAGGGGCTGAACCGCAACGGCCGCGGCCATCTGTGGAGCGTTGACCTGCCGGCGGTCGATTCGGCCTTGCACCCCGAGATCGGCATGGCGGTCTCCGCGGGGCTGCGGTCCCGCTGGACGTACGTCCGGGGGACGGCCCGCGAGCGGCTCCCCGGTCTGCTCGCGGAGCTCACGGCCATCGACATGTTCATCCACGACAGCCTGCACACCGGCCGCAACCAGCGGTTCGAGCTCGAGTCCGCGTGGGCGGCGCTGCGGCCGGGCGGCGTGGCCGTGGTCGACGATATCGACCACAGCCTGGCCTTCCGGACCTTCGTCGATAAGGCCCGGCCGCGGATGCGGCTCGCGGCCCGGCACGTCACCGGGCCGGGGCTCGTCGGGCCGGACGGCCTGTGGGGGCTGGCGGTCAAGGGCGCCGGGGCGCCGGGGCCAGCGCCGCGGGCCGTCGCGGCGAGCCCGCACTACCGGAAGCTGAGCACGCTGATGAGCGACTCCACGGTGCGAGACCGGCAGCACGCGCAGATCGAGCTGTCCGTGGTCAGGGAGATCGCCTTCCTCGTCCGGGGACTGACGCCGGCCGGGAGCCGCCTGCTGCAGGTCCAGCCCCTGCACGGTCCCGAGGTCCTGCTGTTCCGCGACCAGCTCGTCCAGCCAGCGCGTCCCGTCATCTACGACCAGGCGGACAGGCGTGACCCGGACGTCAGGACGGAGACCGACTTCGAGGAGGTGGACTTCGAGGCGGCCAAGTTCCCGGCGCCCGATGATCACTTCGATCTGGCGGTCTGGAATCGCGAGCTGGTCACCCTGAAGAACATCACGCCGGCCCTGCGTGAGGTGCGCCGGGTCGTCCGGCCCGGCGGGTACCTGATCCTCACCGTCCCGAACCTGGCCGCGGCGCACAACCGCCTGCTGCTTGCGGCCGGGCGCCAGCCGACGACGCTGCACATCGCCAGCGGAGATCACGTACGCGGCTTCGCCGCCCCCTCGATGACCCGTGTCCTCGAGCGCGACCTGGCGTTCCGCATCGAGCACCGGGCCGGCGTCGGCATCGCGCCGGTCACGAGCGCCCCGCTGCCGCGCCCGCTGCGCGACCTAGGCCATACGGTCATCTGGGTGCTCAGAAAGCCCGCCTGAGGCGGACTCGGCGTACTGCTCGCCGGTCTGCGGACAGCGCCACACGCCACCGCCCGTCTCGATCAGGCGCACCCCGGCGCGGCCCACCCATCCGGCCCGCCGCGCCGGGACGCCGACGGCGAGCGCGAAGTCGGGTACGTCGCGGGTGACCACCGCGCCCGCGGCGATCATGGCCCAGCGCCCCACCACGCAGCCGGGCAGGATCACGGCGCGCGCCCCCACCGACGCGCCCTGGCGCACCAGCACGCCGCTGGCATCCCAGTCCCCCGGCCGCTTGAGCCGGCCCGCCACGTCCACCGACCGGGGAAACTGGTCGTTGGTGAGCACGGCGGCGGGCCCGATGAAGACGCCGTCTTCGAGCCGGGCGGGCTCGTACACCAGCGCGTAGTTCTGCAATTTCACCCGGTCGCCGATTATCACCCCGGGTCCGACATAAGCCCCGCGGCCCACAATGCAGTCGCGGCCCAGGCGTGCGTCCTCTCGTACCTGCGCCAGGTGCCAGACCGTGGTCCCCGCCCCGAGCACGGCTCTTTCGCCGACGTCGGCCGTGGGCTGAACGACGGGAATCCGGCGGCTCGCTTCAATGGTCACATTATGAATAGCTGCACGCTTGAGTTTCCAGAAATCGTCGCACAGGTTAACTCGCCATTAACGGCAAGGCAATATATCGTCCTGGACCCGGAAATGAAGCCGGCCGGCCGTGGCCACTGACGGATCGCTATTATTCTCCCGGGGGAGAGCGTATTTAGAGCGCTTATGGGGAGGAATGTCAGGTGAGCACGATCCGGCTGGTTGACCTGGCGGCCCAGCACGCGGCCGTGGCGGATGAGGTCGCCGAGGGCTGGCGCCAGGTGCTCGACCGGACGGCCTTCATCGGCGGCGCGCAGGTGCGGGCGTTCGAGCAGGAGTACGCCGCCTTCGTCGGGACACGGCACTGCGTGGGCATGGCCAACGGGACCGACGCCATTGAGATAGCCCTCCGTGCGCTCGGCGTCGGCGCCGGAGACGAATGCATCGTCCCGGCGAACAGCTTTATCGCCACTGCCGAGGCGGTCTGCCGGACCGGCGCGGTGCCGATTCTGGTTGACTGCGCGGACGACGGAACGTACCTGCTTGACCCGGACGCCGTCGCGGCGGCCATGGGCCCCCGCACCAGGGCCATCATCCCCGTCCACCTGTACGGTCAGGCCGCCCCGGTGGAGCGGCTGATGCCGATCGCGCAGCGTTCGGGGGCCTGGGTGGTGGAAGACGCCGCGCAGGCGCACGGCGCCCGTCGCCATGGCATCGGGGCCGGCTCGCTGGGGCATGCCGCGGCGACCAGTTTTTATCCGGGCAAGAACCTCGGCGCTTACGGCGACGCGGGCGCGGCCCTGACCGGCTCTGACGACGCCGCCGGGCAGATGAGGCTGATCGCGAATCACGGCTCGCCGCGGAAGTACGAGCATACGGTGCTGGGATTCAATAGCCGGATGGACACGCTGCAGGCTGTCGTGCTGCTGGCAAAATTGGGTCGGCTGCCTGCGTGGAACGCGGCGAGAAAAGCTGCCGCCAAGCGCTATGATGCGCTGCTTTCCGGCCTGGAGGGGGTTATCTTGCCGCGCGTGCTCGACGGTAATGAGCATGTCTGGCATCTGTATGTGATACGTGTACCGCACCGGGATCGCGTGCTCGGGCGGTTGCATGCCGCCGGGATCGAAGCGGGCATTCACTATCCGTTCCCCATTCACCGGGTACCTGCGTTCGCCGAGCTCGCCAGGTACGGAGAAGGATCTTTTCCCGTCGCCGAGCGCAATGCCGGTGAACTGCTGTCCTTGCCGCTCTTTCCGGAGATCACCCCGGGCCAGCAAGAGCGCGTGGCGGCCGTCCTCGCCGGCGCGCTTCGCTAGCCGGGCGCGCCCGCCGCATTTCCCTATCAGGGCAATGAACGGGAGATGTCTTTCAGGGAAACGCTGGCGCGCAGGCCATTTCGGATCCGAAAGTACCCGTGAATTGTCCGCGCGGCGTCAGGACGATGAACGAGAGGTGGCGGATAAGGAAATATTGACACCGCTCCTGCATATACGGTGACGGTTGTCATCGCAATTGTTGCCTAACGCGTCTAACTGTCGCGAAGATGCTGATGTAGCTCGTCGTCTTTGGGGAGACCGGACGGTATTGGGGGACAGGACGTGTCATCGATCGGCCTTGCCGTGCTTGGCGCCGGGTATTGGGGCCCGAACTTGGTGCGCACGGCACTCGCCACGCCCGCGTTGCGCCTGGAGTGGCTGTGCGACCTGGATGAAGATCGTGCACGGACAGTTCTCGGCCGGTACACCACGGTGCGGGTGACAGCCTCGTACGACGACGTGCTGAATGATCCGGCCGTCGATGCGGTCGCCGTGGCCACGCCGGCCGCCACGCATTTCGATCTTGCCCGGGCGGCGCTGGAAGCAGGCAAGCACGTGCTGGTCGAGAAACCGCTCACGTCCACGGTCGCGGACGGGGAAAAACTGGTCGCGCTCGCGCGGGCGGCCGGCCTGGTGCTGATGTGCGACCACACGTACTGCTACACCCCGGCCGTCCAGCGGATCCGGGAACTCGTCCGGAGCGGGGAACTCGGCGACGTCCAGTTCGTGGACTCCATCCGGGTGAACCTCGGCTTGGTGCAGCCGGACGTGGACGTGCTATGGGATCTCGCGCCCCACGATTTCTCGATACTGGATTTCGTGCTGCCGGACGATGTGGTGCCGGTCGAGGTCACGGCGCACTGCAGTGACCCGGTCGGCGCCGGGCGAGCCTGCCTGGCCCACCTGTCCGTGTGGCTCTCCACCGGAGCCCTCGCTCACATGCACGTGAACTGGCTGAGCCCGATCAAGGTCCGGACCATGGTCATCGGCGGTTCCCGGCGCACGATCGTCCTGGACGACATGAATCCGCCGTCGCGGCTGGCGGTTCACGACCGCGGCGTCGACCGCGTTCCCGTTGGGTCACTCGGGCCGGACGAGCGCAGGCAGACACTCATCTCCTACCGGACCGGGGATATCTGGGTTCCGGCCCTCCCCGAGCGGGAGGCGCTGATGGCGGTGATGGCGGAGTTCGCCGCGGCGATCGGCGGCGGCCGGACGCCACTCACCGACGCGGAGACGGGCCTGCGGGTCCTCAGGCTGCTCGAGGCGGCGTCCCGGAGCGCCGAGCTGGGCGGCCAGGGGATTCCCGTCACGCTGGCCGTCAAGGCCTGATCGGCGGCCGGCCTGGCCCCGGATTTCCGTCGCGACTACGGTGACTTCGGGTGGGTGTTCTTCGCGGCGAACACGGCCTGCAAGGCTGCCGAGCTGTTCAGTGCCGTGTCTTTTTGCTGTGAGCCCCAGCTGTACGCGTAGTCGAATTTCGGATTGGGGACGAGTGCCGCCCAGTCCGCCAGCATCTGACGCTCCTGCGCCACGGTCGGAAGCACCCAGTAGCCGTTGGCATCGTCAGGATAATTGCCGCCGCCGAATGTCTGGTACACGGGCACCATCGAGGACTCAGGCCAGCCTTGCGCCTCGGCCGCGGTCACGTACCGGGAGATCTCGTTATAGTCCGGAGAATGCAGCTCAGATCGCACCGGGTAGGGATCCAGGCCGATGAGATCCAGCCCGGAGTCCTGAGGCGTGTAGGAGCCGTCGAAGGTCGGGATCTTCTCGCTGCCGAGGTTCTCCAGGATGGCGAACGTCTCGGCGCCCGGAATGTGAGCGTGGATCCAGTTGTCCTCGGCGAGCAGATGCGCGGGCTTGCAGGTCGACGGGTTGGGCTCGTCCATGACATAGAAGCCGAACAGCTTAGGGTCGCCGGCGAAGGCACCGACGGCAGAGCGGAAGGCCGCAGTGACCCCCGAGCAGTCCCCGATCCACACGAGCCCGCGTACGCCCGGGGGCAGGCTGTCCAGCTGGCCCTTGTCATAGACGCTGATGTCGGCCAGGTTGAAGCCGTCGGCCCGGGGCAGGTACCGGCCGGACTGGCCGAAATTGCTGTTCGGCGTGTAGTGCAGGCTGGTGTCCGGCCAGGGTGGCGAGGACGAGTCCGGATGCGTGGCCCCGCCGCAGCCCG
>JAFARZ010000420.1 GCA_019245115.1 Streptosporangiaceae bacterium
TGGCATCTGCGGTGCGGCCGTGCGTGTGCGTGCCGCCCGCTTGACGGTCGGGGCTGCTACCGCGGTCATCTAGCGTCGCTCCAATGCGGTACCGGGCGCGGCGGTGCCGAAGCCCTTGATGAACACGAAGGCGATGATGGCCACCGCGATGAAGATCAGCACTGAGATCGTCGACCCGATCCCCAGGTTGAGCGCGGTGAACAGGTTGTCATAGCCGAGGATCGACACCGAGCCGGTGCCGTTGTTGCCCCTGGTGAGGATGAAGATGTTGTCGAAGATCCGGAACGCGTCCAGCATCCGGAACAGCAGCGCCACCAGGATCGCGGGCTTCATCAGCGGCAGCATGATCTGGGTGAAGCGCTGCCACCCGCTCGCCCCGTCGACCTTGGCCGCCTTCAGTAGCTCGTCGGGGACGAGAGACAGGCCAGCCAGCAGGAGGAGGGTCATGAACGGCGTGGTCTTCCATATCTCGGCCAGGATGATGAGGCCGATCGCCTCAGTCTGGCTGGTCAGCGGCGCGCTGCCGGCCGGCAGCAGGTTGGCCAGGTACCCGGTGCCCGGCGTCCTGGCGTACAGCCAGCTGAACGCGGCGGCCACGGTCACGATGCCATACGGCAGCAGGATCGAGGTCCGCACGAGTGCGCGCCACATCGGCGTCCAGTGCAGCAGCATGGCGAGCCCCATGCCCAGCACCAGTTCGACCGCGACCGACACCACCGTGATGATCAGCGTGACGAAGAAGGCGTGCCACCAGATGCCACTGGACAGCACGACGCCGTAGTTCGACAGGCCCACGAAATGAGTGAGCTGCGGGAAACGGAAGTCATACCGCTGTAGCGACAGGTAGAGCGCGTAGCCGATCGGATAGAAGGCGACCGCGGCCATGACGATCACCGCGGGCGCGCACAGCATCCAGCCGAAGCGCCGTTCGGCGCGAGTGGCCTCGGACAGCCGCCTGCGCTCGGTGCGGCTCAGCTCGGCCGCCGCCGGCGCGGCCACCGTGGGCGTCGTCATTTGATCACCTCTGTTCCTGGGGCGTCATGGGATCAGCCCTTTGTCGGCGAGCGCGTTGACGATGCCGCCTTTCATCTGGTCCAGCGTCGCGGTGGGACTGATGCCGGCCGGCGGCGAAACGGCGTGCGATATCACGATCGAGATGTTCTGGTAGGCCGGCGTCTTCGGCCGTACCGACGCCGACAGCAGCGACGCCTTGATCGCCGCCGCGAAGGGGTACGCCTTGATGAACGACGGATCGGTGTACAGGGACATCAGCGTCGGCGGCAGGCCGCCCTTGATCGCGGCCAGGGACTGGTTCGCCCGGTCGCGCAGGCACAGGATGGCCTGCTCGGCCAGCGCGGGGTGGGCCGAGTAACGGCTGACCGCGAGGTCGATGCCGCCGATCGTCACGTGCGACGGGATGCTCGCGTTGACCCGCGGGTACGGCGCCCACTTGAAGTTCTTGAACAAGGCGGGCTGGTCGGTCTGCATCGAGGGATACACGAACGGATAGTTCAGCTCGAAGGCGGCGGTGCCGCCCTCCATCGCCAGCCGGTTCTGGTCCTCCTGCTGCACGCCGAGCGAGGGATCGGCCGCCGGTGAGTGCGCGAGCCGGGACATGATCTGCAGCGCCTGCATCGCGGGCGAGCCGAGCGAGGGCTGTTTGCTGTCGGCGGTCAGGACGCTGCCTCCAGCGCTGGCGACGAGCGTGTTGAACCAGACCGTGACGCCCTCGTACTGGGCGCCCTGGATCTCGATGTAGTGCGGCTTGCCTTCGCGCGCGAGCTGCTCGGCATCGCTGATCATCTCGTCCCAGGTGGCGGGCGGGTTGGGCACCAGGTCGGACCGGTACCACAGCAGCTGGGTGTTGGTGTTGTACGGGACCGCGTAGAGCTGGCCATTCCACGTCGCGGTCTGCAGCATCGTCGGCAGCGTGTCGTTCTCGGCCGCCGCCTTGTCCGGCCCGGTCCACGGCAGGATCCAGCCCGCCTGCGCCATCTCCGCTTCCCAGGTCACGTCCAGCCCGAGGATGTCCATCGAGCTGTCGTGCGCGGCCAGGCGGAACACCAGTTGCTGTCGCTGCTGGTCCGCGGCGGTGGGCAGCTTGTTATACGAGATCGTGTACTTGCCGCCGGACGCGGCGCTGCAGTTGCTGACCGCCTGCTGGACCGCCCCCGACGGGTCGGGGAAACTCCAGTAGTTCAGGGCGACCGGGGCGTTCGCGGCGTTCGCCGACGAGCAGGCGGCCAGGCCGCCAGCGAACAGGACCAGTGCGGACGCCGCCGCCAGGCGCTGTTTGAGATTCCGTCCGCAATGGCCGCTCGGGCCGCTCCACCGGAAGGCTGGTCCGCCGCGCATCTCCATGTCCGACCACTTCACTCCATCGTCCGTGGCCTGTCGGTATCTAGTTTCCCGCTGGTGACGGGAACCTATACACACACCAAACGCCTCTCGCATTGAAGCGTCAAGAGCCAGCGGAGCGTAACTCTTCGGCTACATATTCGTGATTCGTGCATCGCCCCGTGTTGTGCCCGCCCCCGGCCACCCCCAACCCAAAAGATCACCTAGACCTTCACTGTCATAAAGTCGACCCTAGTCGACCGCCACCGGAAGACCGACCGCCACCGAGGCCGTCGCCCGAGAGCGCCGGCACCGCCTGAAGCGCCGGCCACCCGCCTGGCCGCCGATTCCTCATGGGGTGGTCGACCGCTGTCGAGGCCTATCCGTCGGTAACGTCTTTGCTAACGTGCCGTGCTACGTCTTCTGAAATTGCGCGCGCATCATCACATAACGGAGACGCGGCCAGCCACATTGTGGAAGGTAGGAGCCTCCCGGGAGAAAAGGCGCCGGAAACCGGCGCCCTTTGTTCCGCGAGGCTCTTTTATTCCGCGTAGTACAGCTTTATTCCGCGTAGTACAGCCTTATTCCGCGTAGTTCAGCATGATCGCCGTCGGCATAATGCATTTCAAGATCCAGGGTCCGCAGCGTGCCGATGGCGCCATCGAGGCTGCCATAGCGCGCCACTGATGCCATTAGCTCGGACGTCAGCCCAGATCTTGCCCTTCGCTTCAATATAGCGCGGAAATTTAGTGCTACGCGGAAATTTACCCGCCGTATTCGTACATTAAATTTCCGTGCAGCACAGATTTTCCGCCTTATTTCGCATCCCCACGGGCGAACCGGGCTGATCGACGCTTCCGGGCACTGACCTGCTACAAGCTGTCAGGGGATAAGCCACTGCTGGTTGGAGCCGCCGTTGCAGGTCCACAGATCGAGCTGGGTTCCGTTCGAGGTGTTGAACCCCGGGTCATCCAGGCATTTTCCGGACACCGGGTTGACCAGCGTGCCGTTGACCGCCAGCCATTGCTGATTGGCACCACCATTGCAGGTGAACTCATCGATGAGCGCCCCGTTCGCGGTGCTTCCACCGACAATATCCATACATTTCCCGTTAATCTGGACCGTGCCGTTTGTGGCCATCGTCCACTTCTGGGCGGCGCCGTTGTTGCAGGTCCACACCTGCACGTGCGTGCCATCGGCGGTGGAGCCTCCGTTGTCGTCGACGCACTTACCGGCGTTGTCGCCCGCGGTGATCGCTCCGGCCGGCGCCGCCGGTCCGGCAGCCGCGACGGACAGGTTGTCGAACTGGTCCGTCTGGTAGCCGGCCACCCCCAGCCCGGCCATGCCGGACGAATAGGTGGAGTCGGTGGCCGAGCCGACGGTCGTCCCATCGATGGCGGCGCTGATCGAGCTGCCGTTCAGAGTCAGCGCGAGATGGTGCCAGGTCCCGGTGCCCAGCGCCGGCACAGTGCCGCTGGCCAGCGTCGTCAGTGAGTCGCTGGTGTTGTTCCGCACGATCGACCAGGCTCCCGTGTTGCTGACCTGAAGGTAGTAGTCGTTGATTCCGGCCGGGCCGAAGCTGTGCTGCCAGCCGGCCCGCCCGATGAGCTGTACCGCGCCCGCCTGCTGGAGCAGCACGTCCGCGGCGACCGTGTAGTTGGCCCAGCTCAGGTTGCCGCCGATCGTGTACGGGTTCGAGTTGCCGTCCCACTCGATCGGCTGCACGGCCGCCTGCTGCTGCACGCACTGGCCGGACCGGCCGCCAGCGCACGCCGCCACCTCGAACGCGCCCTGTTGCTGGGACAGGTACCTCGGCTGCTGGCCGACCGTGTCGCTGTCGAAGTTGTCGGAGTACGGAAGCGAGAAACCCGATTGACCCGGTCCGGCGGCGGTGCCCTTACCCTGCCCGGTGGTCGTGGTGAGCGTATAGATGGAACCGGGCTGCACGGTCAGCGAGTACGACCCGCCCGATGGGGTGATGTCCGGTTGTCGTACGAAATATCCGGACGGGTTCCCCGCCGCCAGGTTCGTCGCCCATACGTGCACCGTGCCGGCTGACAGCCCGCCTGACACGTTCACGGTCACGGTCTGTGCGGCGCTCGCGGTGGTGGTCTCGATGATCGTGGAGTAATCGGTGCCGTCGGTGGACTTCAGCGAGACGTAACCGCCGTTTGACTCGCTGCCGCCCAGATACCCAGAGCCGGAGTTGAGGAACTGCCATCCCGGCTGAGTGAACTGGGTGACCTGGGCCGTCGCCCACAGGCTCGCGCCCGTCGTGTAGAAACCCGACCACGGCTGGCTGGCCTGGACCAGCCCCATGGTGTCGAAGGGCAGGTCCGGGTACACCGCTGCGACCAGCGGCCAGTTGATGTAGGCGGTCAGGTTTCCGTCGGTGTAGCCGCGGACGATGGAGCGGATCAGGGCGGGCGCGCCGCTGTTCAGATCCTGCGAGCCGTTCTCGCTGGCCCACAACGGCTTCCCGGTGGCAACGGCGGTCGAGTTACTCGGGCACGTGTCGGCGTTGCCGCCATCCCCGCCCTGGCACGGGTAGTGCGCGCCGATGATCGACACCGCGTTCGCGAATGCGGAATTCGATGAGATGTCGTTCGCGATGGTCCAGTCGCTGTCCGCGCCGACGATCTGGATGCCGCTGTATCCGTCGGCGTTGAGCGTGGACCGAAGCTGCTCGTACCAGGAGATGTTGTACCCGCGTTCGTTCCATCCACCGAGGTAGTTGATAGTGAGGCCGTGTGACTTCGCGCAGCCCAGCCAGCTCACCAGGTAGTTGATCATGTCCGTGGACCAGAAGTTGCCACCGCCGATCCAGCCGGGCGCGCCCCAGGCCAGCCCGTACAGCAAGATGTTCGGGTTGCGCGCCTTGGCCTGCTCCATCAGCCACCACTCGTAGCCGGTGTTGCAATTTGTGACACTAGCTGTGTGCATATGACTGGATTCGGAGCCATCTGTTGAGTTGGTGTCGCCCCCGATCTCCACCTTGAGAATCTGCAGGCTCGCCCCGTAACCGGGCTTGAACAGGTAGTCCAGGATCTGCTGCTGCTCCGCGGCCGGATAATCGGTCAGCAACCTGGAGTTGCCGCCTCCACCGCTGATCGCGCCGATGCCGCCGAAAGTACGGCCCGCACTGGTGCCGCTGACGTTGATCGTCGTGGTGGCCGCGTTCGCGCCCACCGCGCCCACCGTGCCGACCGCGCTCACAGTGGTCCCTGCCACCAGCCCGAGGACTATGAGAAGGCGCCCGGCTGCTCGTAGACCCATCATGAGCGTCTCCCATATCGTCAGATTCTGGGCAGATTTGTTGGTTCATTACAGTTGGGCACGCCGCGGGGCGCTCGTCAAGATGGCGTGATGCGGATGATGGTGTCAGTTCCGGTGCCGGCGACCCAGATGGTTCGGCCCGCTCCCGCGGCGATGCCGTCGGGGTTGCTGCCAGCGCCGGGCACGGCGAGCTGAGTGATCACGCCGGCGGAGGTGATCCGGCCGACCAGCCCGGCCTGGTCGGTGTACCACATGGTGTCGTCGGGCCCGGCGGCGATGTCGCTGAGCCCGGCCCACGCCTCGGGGTCGGCGAACAACCGTACCGTGCCGCCGGAGAGCAGCTCGCCGACCTGGTTGGTACCGAAATCCGTGAACCACACGGCCCCGCCCGGGCCCGCCGCCATGGCGTCGATGTTGCTGACCGCGCTGGACAGGGTGAGCGCGGGCACGGCCGGATGTCCGGGACTGACCGCCAGCAGCACGCGGGAGTACTCGAAATATCCGGTCAGTTCGCTGACGTAGACCGCCCCGCCGGCCGACCCCGCAGACCCCGCAGACCCCGCCTGCCCGGCGACCGTGGCGAGCGCGAACGGCACGCCACCCGAGGAAGGCAGCCGCGACCGGCTGAAATGACCGCCGGTGAGCTGGTCGAGATATCCGCCGCCATCGGCAATCGATACCGTCCCGCCCCGATCCACAGCGATGCCGTTGCCGCCGAAGCTGGGGCTGGGAAGTGAAATTTCACGCACCTGCCCGTGGCTGGTGACCGACCCGATCTTGGTCGTGTTGTACTCGGTGAACCAGGCCGTTCCATCCGGGCCGACGGCGATCTGGTACGGCTCGGCCCCCGGTGTGGGCACCTGGTATTCGGTGATCTTCCCGGCCGGCGTGATCCGCCCGATCCGGCCGGCGTGAAACTCGGTGAACCACATCGCTCCATCCGGGGCCGCCGCGATGTCGAATGGTTCGGCTTGCGCGGTCGGAACTCTGAAGACGGAAAGCGAGGCGATCGCGATCCGCGGGGCGGTGAGCGCCGGAACCGGGATCGCTTCCCCCGCGGACCAGCCAGGCGCAGGTCCGCGCAGCGGGTGGGCGGCCAGGAAGCCGAAGATGAGCCGGTCGCCGGCCATCGAGCCCAGTTCCCCGAACCAGGTGTGCCCGCCGGATGCCCAACGGTAACCCGTCACGCTCGCCCCGGCCGGGCAGCCGTCCCACTGAGTCACGGTGAGCTGGGCTGAGCTCGTGGTCAACCGTGGCGCCCCGGTGCACCGGTCACGCAGCGCCCAGGCCCGCAGCCACGCCGGAACCGCCAGCGCGTAATACTCCGGTGAGCCCCGGGAGGGAACCCCGGCATAGGGTGCGACCGGATCGCTACGCACGTGAACATCGAGGATCGCGGCCGGGCGTGCCGGGTGGCAGCCGCCCGGGATCTGGAAGAATTCCCCTTCCACCGGAACGAAGGCGGCGATCCGGCCCGCCAGGACGCACGCCAGGTATCCGGTCATGCTGCCGCCATTGGACAGTCCGGTGGCGGCGATCAGGCGCGGATCCACGCAGTACTCAGCCTGCACCACGGTCAGCAGATCGCTGGTGAACAGCCCGTCATCGATGCCGTCCGCATACGGGTCGGACGGCCCGCTGGCATTCCAGCCGGACGGTCCCTTCCCGTGGTCCTGGGCCAGTCCCTGCGGGTATGCGACCAGGAAGCCGAACCGGTCGGCCAGCACGGACAGGCCGCTGGTCTGCTGCATGCCAAGGCCGGTTCCGGCGCCGCCGTGGAACGCGAGGACCAAGGGAACCGGCCGGCGCGGATCGTAATGCGCGGGCACGTGCAGCCAGAGCACGCGCTGCCGGGCGCCGGCCGCCGCCGACGGGGGCACCGCGACGCGCAGCGGCCCGGTCGCGCCCGGCCGCACGCGCGGGCCGCGCCCGCAGCCAGTGGATCTGACCGGCCCGTCCACCAGGCGATCCGGCACGGCGAGCAGCGACGATGCCGCCGGACCGCCGCTCAGTCCCGCTTCTGGCGCAGCCGGCTTCCCCCCGGTGCAACCCGCCAGCAACGCCAGGCCCACAACGCCCGCGACACGCACGATGCGCACGACACTCGCGGGACGGGCCATAATCGCCGCGCTTGCCGTTGCCTGGCCGCGCCGAGGTCGGCAAGGGTGGCGCGCAGTTCGTCCAGTCGCCGGGCGCCTATCTCGCGTGCCCACTCCCGCTCGATCGAGGCCGCGATCGCCTCCATCCGCTGCATGAGCTTTCGCCCGCGCTCGGTGAGCCGGACCAGCCGGGCGTTGCGATCGGCGGGGTCGGTGTAGCGCTCGAGATAGCCCGCCCGCTCGAGGTGGCTTATCAGGTGGTTGATGGCCTGCCTGCTCATGCCCGCCCGGGCGGCCAGCGTCGACGGCCGCTGCCCGTCCGGACCTGGGTGCTGCAGCACCGCCATGTGCTCGGCCCGCACGTCGTCGTAGCCCTCCTCAGCGAAGGCGGCATGGATGGCGTCTCGCACGTCCTGCCAGAGCACGCGCATCATAGGCGCGATGGGCTCAGGTCCTGAGCGCATTACTTCTACCACAAACGCAAAGTCTCTTCATGAAGCCTGCATGTAAAGTCATTTTACTCCTGGTGGAACTCGTTACCGGGCTTATGGCAATGCCCCCTTGATCTGTGTCTACTGGTTTTAGTACCACGCCGGACGGCCGCACCTGAACACCAGGGCGTGCTGGGCATGTTAATCGCCCTGATTTTCCCGAACGGCGGTGGTGCTTCCCGTCCGGGCGCGGTCTGCCTCCTATCCCGGGTTCGTCGCGGGGATCTCGCCGGAGCCGCGGACGATGAGTTGTGTCGGCACGATGTGCGCCTGGGGCGGCGAGGTGTCCCCATCGATCCTGCGGAACAGGATCTCGGCGGCCAGCCTCCCGATCGCCGTCACATCCTGGGCCACGACGGTGACCGGTGGATCGACGAGGTCGGCCAGCGGCACGTCGTCGAAGCCGACCATGCCCGTGCGGTGCTGTGCGCCATGCGCCCGCAGTGCGCGGATGGCCCCGAGGGTGATGAGGTTCTGGCTGGCGAACAACGCCGACGGCGGCTCGGGACACCGCAGCAGGTCGGCGACCGCCGCCTCGGCGGCCTCCGCGGTGTGCAGATCGCACCGGACGATCCGCGGATCGGCGAGCAACCCTGCCTGGTCCAGGGCATGACGGTAGCCGGCGAGCCGCTCCTGGCAGGTCGCGATCGTGGTCAGGTCCCCGAGGAAGGCGACACGCCGGTGGCCATGGGCGATCAGGTGCCTGACCGCGGTGATGGCGCCTGCCTTGCTATCGGCCACGACGCTGTCGGCGGGCAGCAGGACCGGCGGCCGGTCGACGAACACGAAAGCGGTGCCCATCTCCTGTTCGCCACGCAGGTAGCTGTGGTCCCGGCCAGCCGGGACCACGATCAGGCCGTCCACCCGGCGCGCGACAAGCGCGGCGGCGAGTTCCCGCTCGCGGACCGGGTCCTCGTCCAGGCTGCCCGCCAGCAGGCCTACCCCGCGCTCCCGGGCCACGTCCTCAACCGCACGGTAGATGCTCGAGGAGTACGGGTTACCCACATCCTCGAGCATCAGGCCGATCATGAACGACCTGCGGTCCCCCCGCCGCAGGTTGCTCGCGGTCATGTTGTGCCGGTAGTTGAGCTGGGCCGCGGCGCGGCGCACCCGGGCCGCCAGGGCGGGATCGACGCTGGGCGTGTCGTTGACGACGCGGGAGACGGTCTTGAGGCTGACACCGGCCAGCGCGGCGACGTCCCGCATGGTCGCCCGGCCGGGGCCCGGCTGTGACAGCGCAAGCGGCGTCACCACGGGACGGTCACCTGATCCGGGCTCCATGTCAGACAACGATAGCTTAACGAGACGGTCTCCTACCGGAGCGGCATTCGTCACATCCTTGACACCACAGCGCCGCGAGCGTAGAAACATGAGACAACGTTGTCTCGTGATCATCTGAGCCTGCCGTCCCGCCCCGGAGGGGAACATCCATGCGATATTTCGCCACTCCCGCAAGACTGAAAGTCCCCGCGGCAGCCCGCTACGCCGCCCTCGGGACCGCCATCGCCGCGGCCGTCGCCACGCTGGCCGCCTGCGGCAGCGGAAACGCCGCCACTGGCACCGGCTCGAACAGCACCGGTACGGCCGCCGCGAACGCGAAGGGACCGGTACAGGTCGCGCTGATCCTCAAGGACTTCACCAACCCGTACTTCATCTCGATGGAGAACAGCGCCAAGACCGACGCGGCCAAGCTCGGCGTGAAGCTGAGCGTGTCGGCGGGCAGCACCGACGGCGACACCAGCACGCAGATCACCGCCATCGACAACGCGATCGCGGCGGGGGACGCGGGCATCATCATCACCCCGAACGGCAACGCCGTGAACCCCGCCCTCGACCAGGCCAAGGCGCATCACCTGCTGGTCATCGCCCTCGATACCGTGCCGACGCCGCCGAGCACCGCAGACCTCACCTACGCCACCGACAACTTCGAGGCCGGCCAGCTGATCGGCCAGTACACCGCCAAGCGCCTGGCCGGCAAGCCCGCCGACATCGCGATGCTCGACCTGTTCAACAATCAGGTGGTCTCCGTGGACATTGACCGTGACCACGGCTTCCTCAGCGGGATGGGAATCCCGGTCGGCAACAGCGGCCTGAACGGCGCCGAGCCCAAGTCCGGCACCTACAAGGGTCAGCTCGGCGGCAGCGGCAGCTACAAGATCGCCTGCCAGCTCCCCACCCAGGGCGCCGTGCCCGGCGGTCAGACCTCAATGGAGCAGTGCCTGTCCAAGGACCCGAATATCAACGTTGTCTACGCGATCAACGAGCCGGCCGCGGAGGGCGCCGGAGCCGCGCTGAAAGCCGCGCACAAGGCGGGCGTCATCGTGGCGGCGATCGACGGCGGCTGCGCCGACATCCCATACCTGAGCAGCGGTGAGATGACGGTCACCGCGGGCCAGTTCCCGGGCAAGATGGCCGCCGATGGCGTGGACGCGATCTACGCGCTGGCCAAGACCGGCAAGAAGCCGACCGCGACGCCGGGCCTGGGCTTCTTCAACACGGGCACCGAACTGTACACGGACAGTCCCATCTCCGGCGTGAAGAGCGCCACCACCTCCGCCGAATCCGGTCTGTGCTGGCAGGCTTGACGAGTTGCCATGACAGCGGTCATCGAGCCAACCGGCGAGGTGCGGCCGCGCGAGGAGCTCGGCGCTCGCGTCCAGCACGCACTGCACCGCCATCCCGCGATCGGCCCGGCGAGCGTGCTCGTCGCGTCCGTCATCGTGTTCTCCCTGATCAATCACAGGTTCCTGAACGCGGTGAACCTCTCGCTGCTCATTCAGCAGGTCGCCGTGCTCGCCACCCTGGCCATCGGGCAGACCATGATCATCTTGACCGGCGGCATCGACCTGTCGGTCGGCGCGGCCGCGATCCTGGCCCAGATGGTGATGGCGCAGACCGCGGCCAACAACGGCGTCCCGGGCGTGCTCGCGATCCTGTTCGGCATCGCCGTCGGCGCGGCGACCGGCTTCATCAACGGCTTCCTCGTCACCAGGATCAAGCTGCCGCCGTTCATCGTGACGCTCGGCACGCTGAGCGTCTACACCTCGATCGGGCTGCGCTACTCGGGCGGCCAGTCGGTCTACGCCACTTCGATGCCGAAGTTCCTGATCTGGACCGGTAACTACGTGGACATCGGCCCCTACCAGCTCACCACCGGCGTGATCATGATGCTGGTGCTGTTCGCGGTGGCCAGCTTCGCGCTCACCCGCACCGCATGGGGCAGGCACGTGTACTCGACCGGCGATGACCCGGAAGCCGCGCGGCTGTCCGGGATCAAGACCGGCCGGGTGCTGCTGAGCGTGTACGTGACCGCCGGGGTGATCTTCGGGCTCGCCGCCTGGATCCTCATCGGCCGGGTCGGCGTGGCCAGCACCAACAACCTGACCAATGCGAACCTGGACAGCATCACCGCCGTGGTGATCGGCGGCACGAGCCTGTTCGGTGGCCGCGGCGCGGTCCTCGGCACGCTGTTCGGCGCGCTGATCGTGCAGGTGTTCCAGAGCGGCATCGCTCTTGCCGGGGTACAGAGCTTGTACCAGGTGCTCGCCGAAGGCATTCTCGTCATCGTCGCCGTCGCCCTCGATCAGTGGATCAGGAAGGTACGTCGTTGAGTACGGAACGAGACCCAGGTGTGACGCCACGGCTGGAGGCGCGCGGGCTGGTCAAGACGTTCGGCCACGTGGTGGGCCTGGCCGGCGTCAGCCTGGAGCTTTACCCGGGAGAGGTGCTCGCCATCATCGGCGACAACGGAGCCGGCAAGTCGACATTGATCAAGTGCCTGTCGGGGGCGCTGGCCCTCGACGAGGGCGAGATACTGATGGATGGGGTGAAGGTCGAGTTCAAGAGCCCGGTCGACGCCCGGCGGGCCGGCATCGAGACCGTATTCCAGACCCTCGCGGTGGCGCCCGCCCTCGACATCGCCAGCAACCTGTACCTTGGGAGGGAGGTCCGGTCCGCCGGACCGCTCGGCCGGATCCTGCGTAAACTCGACACACGTGGCATGCGGTCAACGGCCAGGGAACGGCTGACAGAACTTGGCATCGGGACGATCCAGGACATGACTCAGAAGGTCGAGACCCTGTCCGGTGGCCAGCGCCAGGCGGTGGCGGTGGCGCGGGCCGCTGCCTTCGGCTCGAAGGTGGTCATCCTGGACGAACCGACCGCGGCGCTCGGAGTCCGCGAGTCGGGCCAGGTGCTCTCACTGGTCAAACGGCTGCGCAGCCAGGGCCTGGCGATCATTCTGATCAGCCATAACATGCCGCAGGTGTTCGAGGTCGCCGACCGGATCCACATCCAGCGCCTCGGCCGGTGCGCCGGGGTCATCACCCCGCACGGCTACACCATGGAAGAGGCGGTGGCGATCATGACCGGTGCCACCACGCTGGACGCTTGATGATCCTGGTTGCGGGGGAAAGCCTGGTCGATCTGATCGTCACGCCCGACGGTACCGTTCACCCGAGTCCGGGCGGCGGCCCGTTCAACGCCGCCCGGACGATGTCACGCCTTGGTCAGCCGGTACAGTTCCTCGGCCGCTTCTCGACCGACCCGTTCGGTACGCGACTGGCCGGCAGGCTGCGCCAGGACAACGTGGGAATCGCTTCACCCGGGCCGGTTCCGGCACCCACCGCGCTGGCGATCGTGGCGGTCAGCGGGGGCGTCGCGCAGTACTGGTTTCACCTGGCCGGCACGGCTGGCATCCAGCTCAGTATGGCGACCGCGCGGCATGCGGTGGCCGCGGGGCTGGCCGCCCTGCACATCGGGTCGCTAGGCCTGGTCGTCGAGCCGATGGCAGCCGAGATCGAGCAACTCGTGACCGAACTTCCCTCCTCAGCGCTCCTGCTGCTGGACCCGAACTGCCGGCCGGCCGCCACCCCGGACGCCGGCGCCTACCGGTCCAGAATCAAGCGGATCCTGCCGCGGACCGACATCGTGAAGACGTCCGTCGAAGATCTCCGCTTCCTCATGCCGGAGGCCAGCGTGCCGGAGGCGGCCCGCTCCCTGCTCGATGCGGGGGCGGGCTGCGTGCTGGTCACCCAGGGCCCCGGCCAGGTCGAGGCGTTCGGTGACGGCTACCAGCTTGCCGAGCCCGTGCCGCCGGTCACGGTGGCGGACACCGTCGGGGCGGGTGACGCCTTCGGCGGTGGGTTCCTGGCCTGGTGGGTCGAGCACGGGCACGGTCGTGCGGGCCTGGCGGACCCAGGTCCCATGCGTGCCGCCATCGCCGCGGGTAACAAGGTCGCGGCGCTGACATGTACCAAGGTAGGAGCGGAGCCGCCATGGCGGCACGAACTCGACGGCTGGGACTAACCCGCGGCGAGGGGGGTCCGGGGGGTTGGTCTTTACCCCCCGGGAAAACACAGTCCGGTGGCGAGGAGATGCGGTCCGAAGCCGGCCAGTTCTGGTACTCGCTCGATGGCCCGTGCCACCTCGAGCGCCACCGACCGCTCCACCGGATCGGCCATCCGCGCGTCCAGGTCCCCGAGGATGAATGCCGGTCCTTCGACGCTGACCAGGTCCGAGACCTCCAGTCCAGCCTCGGCCATCTCATCGCGCAACTCCGCCGGCCGGTGGCAGAAGGCGGTGAATCCGCCGTCTTCCAGCGGCGGTAGCAAGCCGGTCCGGTCGACCTCGCCGACCACCTCCCGTGCCGCCGGGAACCTGAGATGGATCCGCTCCCGCAGCATGCCGTCGATCCGGGGCGCCCATCGCGAGATCGCCGCCGCGAATACCGGCCCGCCCGGCCGCACGATCCGCGCGCACTCCCGCAGCGCCCGCACCCGTTCCGAGCGGTCGATGAGGTGGTACAGCGGCCCGAGCAGCAACACCGCGTCCACCGAAGCGCTGGGCAGGTCGAGGCACCGCGCGTCACCGACCGCGGTACGGATCCCGCCCATCCCGGCCGCGGCCGCGGTGAGCTGCGCGACGTGCAGTGCCATCAGGTCCCGGTGCTCGACCTGATATCCCAGCGACGCCAGCCACAGCGCGTACCGCCCCGGTCCCCCGCCGATGTCCGCGACGACAGCGGGCCGGGGCGGCAGCCGGCGCAGGACGATCTCGGTGGTCCGGCTGAACTCGAGACCTCCGCGTCCGTCGCTCAGCCGATCCCGCTCCATGCCCCGCTCGTAGTATGCTCGCAGCGCTTCGTCCGCCTCCATGCCACGCGACTGTGGCACATCCGGTGCTCACGAGCCACTCATTAACGACCCAGCCGGTTGGCGATCTGGACCCGCGAGGTGACTCCGAGCCTGGCGAAGATGTGCTCAACGTGCGCGTCGACGGTCCGCTTGGAGATGATCAGCCGCTCCGCGATCTGCCGGTTGGACAGTCCCTCCACCACCAGCCCGGCGATCTGGAGCTGCCGGGCGGTGAGCGTGCCGCCCCCTGGTCGGTCGGCATCGGCGGTGGCGAGAGCGACGATGTCGCTCAGCGGATGCCGCGCGGCCGCTTGCCGCAGCGTCGCGTACCGCTGCTCCCCCAGCGCTTCCCGCGCCGACTTGACCGTACGCTCGTGGAGTTCCTCCAGGATGGCGTTGCCGCCGAGCCGCCGCCCGGCCCGCTCCCACAGCGGGTCCGCCGCGCCCAGCACCCAGACGGCGCGCTCATAGCGCTGTTGCGCGACCGCGAGCAAGGCCAGCATCTCAAAACAGTAGGCGATCCCGACCGTGTCACCGAGGTCGTTCTTCATTTGCAAGGCTTTAGCGGCCGCGGCGAAGCTCGCCTCGTGCTCGCCGCGCAGGAACAGCGCCAGGCCGCTGATGACCAGCAGGTAGCCACGGGCCCAGCGTTCACCTTCTTGACGCGGGGGGAGCCCTCCCCCCGCACCCCCGAGGCGTAGCCGGTCCAGTCCCCATGAGCACCGCTCAACGGCCTTGTCCAGGTCGCCGCTCAGCATGTGCAGGTAGGCCATGTGGATGTCAAGGGACACCAGGCCGCTGAAATCGTCGAGCGCACTCAGGCGCCGCTCCGCCTCCACGCCCATCGCTTCCGCTTCGGCATGGCACCCGGCGAAGGCGAACGCGAGGCACAGATACGCGCAGCCCAGCGCGCAGGCCAACGGCTCATCGTGCTGCTGGGCCATCGGGACGCACTGTTCCAGATCGGCGATCGCCTCGGCCACCTCTCCCTGCAACGTGGCCAGGGTGCCGCGGGTCATCAGCAGCCACGCCCGCTCCGCGGACGGCCCGGGAAAGTGCTCGAGGACCCTGCTCACCCAGTGCCTGCCCTCGCGCAGCAGGCCAGAGATCTCCCAGTACGCCCGCAGGTGCGCGGCCATCCGCGCCGCCTCGCGTTGCCTTCCCGGCGCAGCGATCGCGTACTCGATGGCGGCGCGGATGTTGGCATGCTCGCTGCGCATCGCGCGGTACCGGTCGAGCTGGTCATCAGCCTTGGCATGACAGTCGAAGACATCGGCCATCGCCAGGTAGTAGCCGGTGTGCCGGTCCCGCAGCATGGCCTCGATACCGGAGTCCGCGCCGGCGAGCATCCCGGCGCCGAACTCGCGGATGGTGTCCAGCAGCCGGTACCGCGCCTGGTCTTTCCCCGCGCGTAGCACGACCGACTTGTCCACCAGACCGATCAGCGCCGGCAGGACCTCCTGCCGGGCCAGGTCGCCGCCCGCGCAGACCTCCTCGGCCGCGGCCAGATCGAAGGAGCCGGCGAATACCGACAGCCGCGCCCACAGTAGCTGCTCGGCCGGCCGGCACAGCTCATAGCTCCACATCGTCGCGGCGTGCAGTGTCTGATGGTGCGGCAGCACGCTGCTCCGGTTCCCGGACAGCAGCCGGAACCGGTCTTCCAGCCGCCAGACCAGCTGCTCCAGCGGGACCGCGCGCAGTCGCACCGCCGCCAGCTCGATGGCCAGCGGGATGCCGTCCAGACGGCGGCACAGCCGGATCACCTCCGCCCGGTTGGCATCGGTTATCGCGAAATCAGGCACGACCGCGCTGGCGCGCTGGGCGAACAACTCGACCGCGTCGCCGTCGCCAGCCTCCCCCGCGTCCGGCTCCGGCACCGGCAGCGGCGGTATCGCGCAGATGTGCTCGCCGGGGACATCCATCGGCTGCCTGCTGGTGGCCAGCACCGTGACCTCTGGCGCCTGCCGCAGCAGCAGCTCGGCGAACATCGCGCACGCGTCGACCAGATGCTCGCAGGTATCCATCAGCACGAGCTGCTGCCGGCCGCGCAGGTAGCTGAGCACGGCGGTGAGCTGCGAGCCGACCTCGTTCTCCGGCAGCCGGAGGCTGGCCGCGACGACATTGGGCAGCAGCTCCGGATCCCGTAGCCCGGACAGCTCTACCAGGCAGACGCCATCACGAAACCGGTCGGCGGCGAGGGCGGCCGCGCGTACCGCCACCCTCGTCTTGCCCACACCCCCGGGCCCGGTGACCGTCACCAGCCTGGCACCCCGCAACAGGGCGGCCAGCTGAGCCAGCTCGCACTGCCGGCCAACGAAGCCGGTGACCTCCGCGGGTAGCTCTCCAGGGCAGCGCCAGATTAAACCCCTCACCATCGCCCCCCATGTACGGTAAACCTTGATCACCGTACCACGCACGCTGCGCGATTCTAAGCTCGCTCCTTGCCCGCCGGTTCACCTGGCGTTGCGACCCGGGGCCAGCGACCAAAGACGGCATCAACGCCTGGATATTCCGTCACATCACCCTACCTTCGGAGCAATTCCAAAATAACGTCGCGACGCTTCTTGCTGTTATCAGCTGGCGTAGGCCGATAACGGAAGCTACGTTTTCCTGATATATCGGATATGTCGCCTGCGCCGAAACGCGTTGCTCCCCTCGCGAGCTACGCATATCACCACATAGCGGGCAGGCGGCCCGCCACATTGCGGAAGTTAGGAGCCATCTGGAAGAAAAGGCGCCGGAAACCGGCGCCCCATCTTCCATTAGGCCCTTTTCTTCCACAGTGCCCCGCGCAACAACGCGAAAATGTTCATCGTTATGGCTGCTATGACAGCCGCAACGCCGGACATTCCAGCATCCGCTTTCCCCAAATCCCGAAATGTCGGATATGGGCGGCGCGTTAGCGGACGGGGGATAGCCGGTTAGCGGACGGAGCGGCGGGGGTGGCGGGTTAGCGGACGGGGGGGTTAGCGGACGGGGGCGGGGGCGCCTAGGCGGGTGCTGATTACGCGGGCTGTGGCGCGGACCGCCGCGGCCGCGGCGGCGAGGGCGGCCGGGTCGCGGAGCCGGGAGGCCGGGCCGGAGATACTGATGCTGGCGACGACCGGTCCTTCCCGGCCGAAGACCGGCGCCGCGACGCAGCACAGGTGCGGTTCGAGCTCCTCGAAGTCTTCGGCGTAACCCCGGGCGCGTACCAGTTCCAGGTGCTTTCGCAACTCGTCCGTGCTGGTGATCGTGGCCGGCGTCCTGGCCTCCAGATCTACCCCCGGATAGCGGGCCGCGAACTCGTCGGCGCTCAGTTCGGCGAGCAGCGCCTTCCCGATCGAGCTGCAGTGCGCCGGCGACCTTTTACCCACCCACGAGTGCATGCGGACCGTCTGCCAGCCGTCGACGACGTCGATCGTGACCGCTTCGGTGCCCTCCAGGATGCCGAGGTGGGTGGTCTCCCCCAGCTGCGACACGAGATCCCGCAGCGGCCCGGCGGCCACGCGGCGCAGGTCGGCGTCGGCGGCGGCGATCTCGCCCAGCGTGGCCAGCTTCGGGGCCAGGCGGTACCGTCCCGGTTCACCCGCCGCCTGAAGGTAGCCGGCGCTGGCGAGGGTCGAGGCGAGCCGGGACGCGGTCGACCGGTGCACGCCGAGGTTCCTGGCGATGTCCGCGACGGCGACCACGGTCCGGTCCCGCTCGAAGAGGTCCAGGACGGCGAGCCCGTGCAGCAGCGCCCCGACCTTCCCGTCCCGCGCCTCCTCCATGATCACAGCATAGGTGCCCAGCTCTAACCCCCGACTTCGGAAGCACTGTCCCGCACCAGCGCCAGGAACCGGTAGATGACGTGCACGAACCTGGTGTAGGGGGCGATCGCGAAACAGGCGACGACCGCGCACAGATGGATCACCAGAACGGGAGCGAAGGCCGCGGTGTCACGGAGCACGAGAGTCAGCAGGCCAGACACCGACAGCACCAGCAGCCCCAGCAGGAGAGCATAGTCACGGGAGGTGATACCACCGTCCGTTCGGTGTGAATAGAAGATGTTCTTGAGCAGGAGCAGTCCCCCGCAGCCGGCGACCAGGCCGGCGCCGCCGAGTATGCCGAGCAGCACCGGCGCGGACAGCAGCGGGTACGGCGGCGGGTCGCCGAGGAAGTCCTGGCTGATGGCGGCGGTCACGGTGGACGCGGTGCACAACAGGAACCCGCCGGCGACAAGGTGATGCAGCCTGCGGCGCCATGGGGAGGGGTCGTCGCCGGGATAGGCGCAGTCCGCGCCGCCGCCGCGCAGGTTCCGCAGCGTCACCGCGGCGGCCGTCGCCGCCGCCAGCCCGGCCAGCGTGAACCCGCCGCCGGTATCGCGCCAGTACCTGAAGGCCCCCCAGCAGGTGATGGCGATGCCCCACGCGATGGCCAGGCCGGCCGCGGACACCAGCGCGGGATAGCCGATGATCCGGTACGGCGATCCCGGGACCCGGGACGGCGCGGCGAACGCGAACGCGCAGACGGCCAGCACCGCGAGCGCGGCCAGCGCGGCCAGCGCCATCGTGGCCGACCGCCCCCGCGACAGGCCCAGACGCGACAGGCCCAGACGCGACAGGCCGGGCAGACGGGGCAGACGGGGCAGGTACCGGTCGTAGGTGTCCCGCCGCACCGCGGAGAACACCGCGGGCGGGTCGATGGCGAAATCGTGCGGCGGCGCGTACATGCAGGCGGTGTAGCAGTCCCGGCAGTCGTGACACAGGTTCGCGAGGTGAATGATGTCGCCTTCGGTGAGCGAGCGGCGCAGTTCCAGCGCCGGGAACACCGCGCAGTAGCCTTCGCAGTAACGGCAGGCGTTGCAGATGACAAGCTGGCGTTCGGCCTCCGCGAACAAGCCGGTCAGCGGGGTCTCAGTCACAGGCAGCCGCCGCCTCGCCGGCGATCCGGCCCCACACGTGGCCGATCGTCACCCCGAACCCCGCTAGATACCCAGATGACAGGATATTTCCGGACATAATCTCCCCGGCCGCGAAGACATTACGGAACGCCCCCTCCGCCCGCAGCACCCGCGCCGACTCGTCCACCCGGACCCCCAGATAGGTAAAGGTGATCCCAGGCCGCATCGCGACGCCGAAGTACGGTGGTGTATCCAGCGGCAGCGCCCAGTGACTCTTCGGCGGGTCGAGGCCGGCCGTCGAGCAGTCATCCAGTCGCGAGGGGTCGAACGTGCCCGGCCGCACCGCCGCGTTGTACGCGGAGACCGTCGCGGACACCGCCGGAGGATCCAGCCCCAGCAGCCCCGCCAGCGACCGCACGTCGCCGGCCATCGCCGGGCGGAACATCGGCGGCAGGAAGCACTCGCTGACCTTCGTGTCCCATAGCGAGTAGGCGATCTGGCCGGGCTGGCCGGCGACGTTCCGCCCCCAGATGGCATACCGCTTCGGCCACAGGTCCTCGCCCTCGTCGTAGAACCGCTGACCGGCCGAGTTCAGCACGACCGAGAACGGGATCGAGTCGAGCCTGGTGGCGATGCCGCCGTCGAAGCGCGGCGCGCGCGCGTCTATGGCCACCGAGTGGAAGCCGCGTTCGGCGCCGGCCGAGGCCGCGCCGTGCGCGAACAGCACGGCGAGCACCTGCCCGTCGTTCTCCCGGCAGCCACGGACGAGGAAGTTGTCCGCCGCGTTTCCCCAGTACTTGCGCAGCCAGTCAAGGTTGGCCTCGAAGCCGCCGCTGGCACACACCATGGCCCGCGCGCCGATCCGTGACCCGTCGGCCAGCACCACACCGGTGCAGCGCTCCCCATCGAACCGCAGGTCCGTCACGCACGCCTCGTAACGGACCTCGACGCCCATGGCGGAAGCGGTCCGGTGATAGGTGTTCACCAGCGCCTTGCCGCCGCCGAGGAAGAACCGGTTGGTGCGCCCGAGATGGAGCGTCCCGGCCAGCGCCGGCTGCCAGCGGACGCCATGCGAAGTCATCCAGGGCGGCACCCCGGCCGACCGCTCCACGGTGAGACGAGCGAGCGGCCCGGGCGGCCCGACGCCCCGCAGATCCTCCCACAACTCGTCCGCCGGGTACTCGGCCGACGCGCACCGGGCGTTGCGGGTGTGCCGGGTGTTGCCGCCGCGCATGACGCGGGCCGCGCGTTCCAGCAGCAGGACACGCGGAACGCGGTGCCTGGCCGCGATGGCCGCGACCAGGCCCGCGTTCCCCCCACCGATCACGACGACGTCCCATGGACCCACGGAACTCAAGCGAGCGCGACCTCCTCGGGAGGTGGAGCGGGCTCCATGACATCGTGCTCGTCGGTGAAGTAGTCGGCGGGCGCGGTCGCGTCCACGCCGTCCGGCGCCCGCAGCGCCTTGGCGATCAGCGTGACCACCACGACCACCGCCAGGTTGACGACGACGCCCACGAAGCCCGTGTACAGCGCCACCTTGGTGTTCCAGCCAAGGTGGGACAGGGCGAACGCCGAGCCGCCCCAGTGCGCCTGCCCGGCCGCCGGGTTGGACGTGACGTACAGCATCCACACGCTGGTCACCATGCCGGCCAGCCACCCGGCGATCAGCCCGGCCCGGTGCATCCACTGCGTGTAGAGCCCGATGAACACCGCCGGCAGCGTCTGGAGGATGATAACGCCGCCGATGAGCTGGAGGTTGATGGAGAACTGCGGCTGAAGGAACAGGATGAACAGCAGCGCGCCCACCTTCACCACCAGCGAGGCGATCTTGGACACCGTTGTCTGCTCGCGATCGTCAGCGTCCCGCCGCAGGTACTCCTTGTATATGTTGCGCGTGAACAGGTTGGCCGCGGCGATCGACATCATCGCGGACGGCACCAGCGCGCCGATGACGATCGTCGCGAAGGCGATCCCGGCGAACCAGTGCGGGACGACGTTCTCGAACAGCAGCGGGATGATCGTGTTCGTGTTGGCCTTGCCGCCGGAGACCAGCGGCTTGATGTGCGCCGCCAGCGCCACCAGTCCGAGCAGCGCGATAAGCGCGAGCACGATGCTGTACAGCGGCAGCCAGGCGATCGAGCGCTTGACCGTGTCCCGTGACCGGTTGGTGAGCACGCCCGTGACCGCGTGCGGGTACAGGAAGATCGCCGCCGCCGACCCCAGCGCCAGCGTCGCGTAGGTGATCTGGTTGTACGAAGTCAGCAGGTTGGCCGTGTGCGGCGGAGTGGCCGCGAAGTGAGCGTGCGCCGTGGCGAAGATGTGTCCCCACCCGCCGATCTTCGCGGGGATGTAGAAGATCGCGACCAGGATCACCGCATACATCAGGAAGTCCTTGACGAACGCGATCAGCGCGGGCGCCCGGACTCCGGACCGGTAGGTGAACGCGGCGAGCACCGCGAACGCGATGACCAGCGGCCAGTGGCCTTTCAGGCCGATGACGGTGAGCGTCGCCTGGATCCCGACCAGGTTCAGCGCGATGTACGGCATCGTGGCCACCACGCCGGTGAGCGCGACCACCAGCGCCAGCGTCGGCGAGCCGAACCGGCCGCGCACGTAGTCGGCCGGCGTCACGTACCCGTGGGTCCGGCACACCGACCACAGCCGGATCATGAGCAGGAACACCAGCGGATACTCGATCGCGGTGTACGGGATGGCGAAGAATCCCAGCGCGCCGGTGCCGTACAGCAGAGCGGGCACCGCGACGAACGTGTAGGCGGTGTACAGGTCGCCGCCGAGCATGAACCAGCCGAGCCAGCCCCCGAACTTACGGCCCGCCAGCGACCATTCGTCCAGCGAATGCAGATGGGGCGGCCGCCGCCAGTTCGCCGCGATGAATCCCATGCCGGCCACGCCGGTGAACAAGACGATCGTGATCCACAGTTCTGTCACGTGCATGGCGTCACGCTCTCTTCCCGCGGGTCAGGTAGAACACCGCGACGCTGCACGCCACCGCCAGCGGCGCGAACAGCATCTGGAACCAGAAGAAGAACGGCCAGCCGAACAACGCCGGCGTCTGCCTGTTGTAGATGAACGTGAGAAGGGGCAGGACGATCGGGGCCAGCAGCACGTAGTTCCACGGGCTGCGATCGGTTCGGACCGGGTTTCGGGCATCAGGGCTGGGCTGGCTCATCGGCACTCCTTCGGGAAAGTGGGCTCGGGGTGGGGCAGCGGCGGAAGCTCCCAGGTACCGACGGCCGGCTGCGGGGTGTCCGCGTCCACCGGAACGTCGATGACGGCCGGCCGGCCGCAGTCCAGCGCGGTCTTCAGCGCGACGCCGAGGTCGGCGGGCACCTCGGCCCGCAGTCCTTCGGCTCCCATGGCACGGGCCATCGCCGCGAAGTCGCAGCGGTAGGGCTCGCCGGTTTTCGCGTGAGTGAACAGCGTGGCGTACTCCCGCCCGAAATATCCGAGCTGCTGTTCACGGATCGAGACGAATCCCCCGTTGTTCCATACCAGCCACACGACGGGCAGGTCGTAGGCGACGGCGGTCGCGACGACGCTGGGCAGCATCAGGAACCCGCCGTCGCCGACCACCGCCACGACCGGCCGGTCCGGCGCCGCCAGCCGCGCGCCGAGCGCGCCCGCGACACCGAACCCCATCGCCGCGTACCCCCAGCTCTGCAGCAGCGTCCCGGGCCCGGAAGGCCGCCAGTGCTGCACGATCCAGTTGTGATGCACACCGACGTCGGCGAGCAGGATCCCGCCCTCGGGCAGTGCCCCGCTGAGCTCGGTGAGCACCCGCTCAGGCCGCAGCGGGCTGGCGTCCAGATTTCGACCGAACGTATTGTGGCTTTCCCACTGGGACCGCCAGTTCGCCACCTCGGCGAGCCATGCGCGTCGATGCTCCGGACGGGCCCGCTCGTCGCCACGGGCCCGCGCGGTCCGCATGGCGCCGGTGAGCTGGATCAGTACCTCGGCCGGGGTGGCGGCGATGGCTATCTCGGCCGGGTAGTTGCGTCCGATCTCGCCTGGGTCGCCATGGACGTGGATCAGCCGGGCCGGCGGTATCGAGTACGTGTAGCCGGGGATCCAGGAACTGGTGGACCGGTCGTCGAACCGGGTGCCGATCGCGAGGATCACGTCCGCGTCGCGGGTCGCCTGGTTGGCCGGGTAGGTGCCGTTGCGTCCGGTAGGGCCGAGGGTGCCGGCGGGCGCCAGGTCCTTGCCGGCCGGGGAGCTGGCGACCGGTATGCCGGTCTCTGTGGCCAGGGCGGCCAGGTCACGTGCCACCGTGCCGGGATCGCCCCCGTCGGCCGCGCCCGCGCCGACCACGATCACCGGGCGCGCGGCGCCGAGCAGCAGCTCCACCGCCGCGTCCAGGTCTTGGCGCGCGGCGGCCGAGCGGCGCGGAGTTTCCGTTTCCGTTTCCGCTAGGCCGGGCACCGGAGAGCCGGCCGGCTCGGCGAAGACGTTGAGCGGGACGTCGAGGTTCACCGGGCCGGGGCGGCCGCTGACCGCGGTCGTGTAGGCCTGGCGCAGCATCAGCGGGAGCTGATCCGCGCGGGACGCGTGGAACGACCGCTTGACGAAGGGACCGGCCGCGCCGGGGAAGTCGGCCTGGAAGTGCCGGCCGAGCTCCTGGAACGGAGCGCGGCCGAACTGGCTCGTGGGCACGTTCCCGGTGATGGCCAGCATCGCCGAGGAATCCATCAGCGCGGTGCCGAGCGCGACGAGGATCTGCGCGGATCCCGGTCCGCACGATGTGAGCGTGGCGAGCGGGCGGCGGACGACCCGGTAGTAGGCGTCGGCGATGAACCCGGCGGCCGCCTCGTGCTGCACGGAGATGAACGGGATCTGATCGCGGCGGTCGAGCAGCGCGTCCAGCAGGCCGATGTCGCCGTGCCCGCACAACCCCACCACGTACGGCACCCCGGCGCGCACCAGGAAGTCCGCGATCATTTCGCCGCCGTTCACGGTGACCTCGTTTCCCGGCTTGTTGCGCTATGCGCAAGGTGTTGCTAGTAGCGCGACGGTATGACACGCTAGTGCCCCAGTCAAGATCACGCGCGGAGGGAAACACAGCGAGCGAATGCGAGCGCCGCGGCGGATTGCCGTCCCGAAGGGGCGGTAAGCCCGCCGTGGCCCCAAGCCGGCCGCGCGCCAGCGTGGCCCTGGCGCGGAGGGAAAATATGCTGCTGGACGGCGCGACCGGGGTGCTGGTCGACGGCGTATGGCGGGATAACGGACCCGCCGAGACGGTCCGCGACAAGTTCACCCAGCAGCCGGCGGCACAGGTCCGGGTGGCAACTCCCGACGACACCGCGGACGCGGTCGCGGCGGCCGCGGTGGCTGCCGCCCATCCGCTGCCTCCGGCGCGACGGCACGAGATCCTGCTGGCCGCCTCGGCACTGCTCCGGGCGCATGAGGTCGAGATCGTCGCCAGCTATGTCGCCGAGACCGGGTTCACGCTGTCCGACGCGCGCACCGAGCTGGGGCGGGCCGTCCAGACGCTGCGGCTGTCGGCGGAGGAGGCGCTGCGGATCGCGGGCGAGGAGGTCCCCGTCGCGGCCACGGCGGGCAGCGAGAACCGGCTGGCCTTCACGATCCGGGTGCCGTGCGGCGTGGTGGCGGCCATAGCGCCGTTCAACGCGCCGCTGAACACGGTGGCGCACAAGGTCGGGCCCGCCCTGGCGGCGGGCAACGGCGTGGTGCTGAAACCGGCGGCGCAGACGCCGCTGTCGTCGATGGCGCTGGCCAGCGCGCTGCTCGAGGCCGGCTTGCCGCCGGGATACCTGAACGTGGTGCACGGCCCGGGCTCGACGGTGGGGAGCGCCCTGGTGACCGATCCCCGGGTCCGGTTCATCACGTTCACCGGTTCGACCGCGGTGGGCCGGACGATCAAGCAGCAGTCGGGCATCGTGAAGACGCACCTGGAACTCGGCGCCAACAGCGCCTCGATCGTGGCGGCCGACGCGGATCTGGAACTGGTGGCGCGGCTGGTCGCGGTGGCCGGCTACCGGAAAGCCGGGCAGGTATGCACGAGCGTGCAGCGCGTGCTGGTGGACGTCCGGGTGGCCGGTGACCTGGCCGGCCTGCTGGCCGCGCGGGTGAACGGGCTGTCGGCGGGAGATCCACGCGATCCCGCCGTCAGCGTGGGGCCGCTGATCGCGCCCGCCGAGGCCGAACGCGCGGCGGCCTGGGTCTGTGAGGTGATCTCCGGCGGCGGGCGGGTGCTGGCCGGTGGTTCTCGCGACGGTGCGCTGCTCTCCCCGGTACTGGTGGCCGATCCCCCGGCGGAATCGCTGATCATGCGCACGGAGATCTTCGCGCCGGTCGTGGCCCTGGTGCCGGTAAGCGGGGTTCCCGAGGCGGTGGCGATGGTCAACGACGGACCCTACGGGCTTCAGGCGGGAGTGTTCACCTCCTCGATCGACACCGCCTTCGACGCGGCGAGACGGCTGCGGGTCGGCGGCGTGATGATCAACGACACGTCCAGCTACCACGCCGACGCGATGCCCTATGGCGGCGTGAAGGACAGCGGCTATGGCCTGGAGGGGCCGAAGTACGCGGTCCAGGACATGACCGATCCGCGGATCATCGTGCTGAACCTGGGGGCCTCGTGACTCTCCCGCTCTCGGGTTGCACGTTCGGCTGGGTGCACCAGGCGCCGCTGACCGGCGCGCTGCGGTCGCTGGCCTCGCACGGGATACGATCGGTCGAGCTGACCACCGCCCCGCCGCACATGTTCACTCCGCATTTCGGTTCCTACGAGCGACTGGAGTTGTCCAGGCTGCTGCGCTCGCTCGAGCTGCGAGTGGTATCGGTCAACCCGAGCTTCGCGGATCTGAACCTGATCTCCACCAACCCCGAGTTCCAAGCGCTGTCGTTGCGGCAGCTGATCGCCGAAGTCGAGCTCGCTCACGATCTGAGCGCGTCGTTCGTCGTGGTGATACCCGGCCGACGGCATGCGCTGGCGCCCGTCCCTGCTCCGGCGGCCCGCTCGGTGCTTGAAGACGGATTGTCGGCGCTGGTGTCGCGGGCGGCCGCGCTGGGCGTGACCGTGTGCCTGGAGAACAGCCCGTACGGCTATCTGGGTCCGGCGGCCGAACTGCTCGACGTGGTGACGGCGTTCGGATCGCCGCACCTGCGGCTGGTGTACGACGTGGCGAACGGGCTCGCCCAGGAAGACCCGGTGGCCGCGATCGCGACGATCGGTGAGTACCTGGCGCTGGCTCATGTCAGTGACACCTGGCGGAACCGCTGGGCACACACCTCGGTCGGCCGGGGCGAGGTGGATTTCGCCGCGTTCGCCGCCGCGCTGCGTTCGGCCGGTTTCGCCGGTCCGACCGTGTACGAACTGGTCGACGGCGAGGATCCCTCGCCTCGGCTGGATTCCGACATCACGGCGCTGGCCGCGGCCGGCTGGGAACTGGCATGAGCTCAGTGCCAGCACCCGTCCTGGTCGCGGGTAGCGGGGCCAGCGGGCTGGTAGCCGCGCTGGCGGCGGCGGCTGGTGGCGCCCGGGTCCTGCTGGTGGAGCGGTCCGCGCTGCTTGGCGGCACCTCGGCCTTGTCCGGCGGCCGGGTCTGGGTGCCAGCCAACGGCCTGCCGGGCCGCACCGAGCCCGACTCCGTCGATGCCGCGCGCACGTACCTGCGAGGCTTGTTCCCCGGACGCTATGAGCACATGACCGAGGCCTTCCTCGCGAATGGTCCGGAGATGCTGCGGTTCGTCGCCCAGCACACGCCGCACCGGTTCGCCGTCTGTCCCTCCTATCCCGACTACCATCCTTCACGCCCGGGCGCCGCGGTCGGCGGACGCTGCCTGGACATGGAACCCGCTGATCTGGCGGCGATGACTCCCCTGGTCAAGAACGTCCGCATGCCGGCCGGCTACCTGCCGATGACGCAGGCCGAGTGGGAACGCTGGCGCTATCCGGACCGCTTCGACACCGACCTGCTGCGCCAGCGCGAACGCGACGGCATCCGCACCAACGGGGTCGCGCTGGTCGCCGCCCTGGTGGAGGGCGCCGTCCGGGCCGGAGTGACGATCCGGACCAGCTCCAGGCTGACCGGCGTGACGCTGGATCCCGTCGTGAGCGCCGCCACGATCGGGAACGAGACGATCCCGGTTGCGGCGGTCATCCTCGCCACGGGCGGCTTCGATTGGGACGAGAACCTGCGGCGCTCCTGGCATCCCGCCGCCCAGCGCGCCACCGGGGCGTCGCCCGGCAACACCGGCGACGGGTTGCGTATCGCCTGCCGCGCCGGCGCGGCGACCGACAACCTGGATCAGGGCTGGTGGATGCCGATGCTCGCCGTTCCCGGCGAGGAACTGGAAGGCAAGCCCTGCTACCGATCGCTGATCAGGGAACGCGCGGCGCCCCGGCAGATCATGGTGAACCAGGCCGGCCGCCGGTTCGTCGATGAGGCCAGCCCTTACAACGACGTGGGCAAGGCGATGCACCGCGGCGACGACGGCGGCTGCCCGAACGACCCCGCGTATATGGTGTTCGACTCAGGCTTCGTGCGACGCTACCCGCTGCCGGGCATGCCCTTCGGCGGGCCCGCGCCAGACTGGGTCTGGTGTGCCGGCTCCGTGCGCGAACTGGCCGGACGCGTTGGCGTGCATCCCGACGGGCTGGAACGCACGGTCAGTGCGTGGAACAAGGCGTGCGCGACGGGGCACGACGATGACTTCGGCCGCGGGGACAGCGTGTACGACCGTTACGGCGGGGATCCGGCGGTCAAGCCGAACCCGAACCTCGGTCCGGTGGACACGCCGCCCTTCTATGCGGTCCGAGTGCTGGCCGGCACGATCGGCACCAAGGGCGGCCCGGTCACCGACGCCTCCGGGCAGGTCCTCACCTCGTCCGGCGATCCGGTCCGGGGCCTGTACGCGGTCGGGAACGCGGCCGCGTTCTGGACCGGCGACGCCTATCCGGCGCCGGGCGCCACCCTGGGCATCGCCATGACCTTCGGCTACCTGGCCGGAAGGGCGGTATTTTCTGGGGGGTAAAAACCAACCCCCCAGACCCCCCGGCCCGCGACGCGTCTCGCCGTTAGTTTCGCCTGGCCGGAAGGGCCTTCAGGCCCTCCGCGGCCAGGCGACCGCGAAGCTCGCTGGCGCTCGCCGCGGATGCCCATCGCCCCATCGCCCCCGTGCCCCTGTGCCCCCTGTGCCCCTGTGCCCCCCGTGCCCCTGTGCCCCCGCGTGCTCGCGCCGCGTCTGCCGCGCTGCTGAGTTGAAAGCTAGGGTCTGTCTCCCGTTGGAGGCGCGTGGCCAGTTGCGGAGGGAAGTCGCGGTTCCGCGGTATTACTGGATTGGCCTGTATATCCGGTAAGACTCGAATCGGATTTGGATTAAGACGGAACATCCGTGCCGGACGGAAATTAAGTGTACGAATTCGGCCGGTAAAGTTCCGCGGAGCACGAAATTTCCGTGCTGTGGGCGAAGGGTGCGCGCCGTATGGAGGTGAGGGCAAAAGCATGGGCTGGCCGACCCCCCGAGCCGAATGACAACAGTGACACGCTCCGGCAAGCTTGATGGCGCCATCTATCTGGATGATGTCCGGATGTCCTGGCGGCCGCCGAGCTTTAAGTGATCCTAATAGTGACTAACAACGGGGGTGCTCCGCAGGGGTCTTTTTAGTGAGGATCGAGCGTAGCGAGAAGGAGTAGGCGAGGTGAAAGCGGGTTGTTGGTCTCGCCCGAGGAACTTGAGAAGGAGATTGAAGCCCTCGTCGCGGAGCACGGCAAAGACCTTGAGCGGCACCTGAGCCGGGGTAAGCTCTGCCTCCCCGAGCACCTCGTCGGCGAGGTGATCAATGACGCGCTCCTGGTCATAGTCGACAAGCGGCGCCGCGGTCACACCCTCAACAACGCGAGATCCTATTTGTTCGCTGTCGCCAGGAACGCTGCCATAGACCGCCTCCGAACGCTTTATGCTGCCGGGATTCCCGACCAGCGGGTGACGGTAGACCAGCGGAACGGATACGACATGCTGGCCAACGCGGAGGTCAGCTACGACCTCCGCAATGCGATCAAGCGGCTTCCCCGCCGTCAGCAGCAGGTCATCGAGCTGCGTTACCTACGCGATTTCAGTGTCGAGGAAACCGCCCGGATCCTCAGCGTCGCAAAGGGGACGGTCGGTCCCACTACCACCGCGGCGCTGCACCGGCTGAAACAGATCATGACCGAACACGGCGGAACGTGGGAGGAGCCGCTCCGATGAACACCGACCAGATCATGACAGCGTTCCGGGGCGCCCTCGCGCGAATGGACACCAGCCCCGGCCAGGCGGCGCGGATCAGGTTCCTCGCCAACCTGACCGACGCCGCGGCTACGCCGGGGGCAGACCAGTTGCTGGCAGCGCTCGGGGTGCGGACCAGCCCCGGATCGCTTGAGCGAGCACTGACGCACCGTTCGTACGCGTCTGAGAACGGTAATCTGCCCACCAACGAACGGCTGGAGTTCCTGGGCGACTCGGTGCTCGGGCTGGTGGTGACCGACGCCTTGTTCCGTCTCTGCCCCGATCTGCCCGAGGGACAGCTGGCCAAGCTCCGCGCGGCAGTGGTGCAAATGGGTGCGCTGGCCGATGTGGCGCGGAGCCTGAACCTCGGCGCGTACCTGCGGCTGGGCCGGGGCGAGGAAACCACCGGCGGCCGGGACAAGTCGTCGATCCTGGCCGACACGCTGGAAGCCGTGATCGGTGCGGTCTACCTGGACCTCGGCCTGGCGGAGGCCAGTGCGCTTATACGCCGGCTGTTCGACCCGGTTATCGAGCGTTCGAAGACCCTGGGCGCCGGGCTGGACTGGAAGACCTCGCTGCAGGAACTGACCGCGCAGCGGATGCTGGGCGTGCCGGAGTACATGTGGGAAGAGAGCGGACCGGATCACGAGAAGTCTTTCAGAGCCGTGGTCATGATCGCTGGGAAGGCGCTTGGGTCGGGCGAGGGACGGTCGAAGAAGACGGCCGAGCAGCGAGCCGCCCAGGTCGCCTGGAGAGCCATCAGCCAGGAAGACAGAGCCATCAGCCAAGCATCGGATATAGCGGTCAGCGAACCCGGCGGGCAAGCGGCGACCACACGATGAACTGGAGCACGGCCAGCGCCACGGCGAATGGCAGGATGATCCAGATCCCGGTGCTCTGGGCGATGGTGCCGGCCAGCCACGGCAACGCGGCGCCGCCCACCAGGGATGCCGCGTTCATGACGCCGATGGCGGTGGGCGTCAGCCGGGGCGGCGTCAGCTGGGCCACGGCCCCGATCGTGGTGGGGAAGATAGGTCCGAGGAAGAAGCCGAGCAGCACCAGCGACGCGGTGGCCAGCCCGGCGGCCGGTGACAGCCAGGCCGCCACGGCCGCGGCGGTGACACCGGTCAGGCAGGCGTACATCATGCGAGCCGTGGTCGCGCCGATCCGCACGGCGATAGGGCTGATCAGGAACCGGCCGACGGTCAGTCCCAGCCAGTACCCGCTGACTGACCAGCCGGCCAGCGATCCGGACAGGGCCCGGGCCTGTACCAGATAACTGAAGGCCCAGTTACCCACGCCAAGTTCGATGCCGACGTAGACGGCCAGCATGGCGGCGCCGAGCAGGACGCCGCGGTCCCGTAGCGCGGCGCGCATCATGCTGCCCTCGGCCGCGGCGGGGATCCCGGCCGTCTCGGTCGCGTCGGCCGCCGGATCAGCCGGTCGCAGCGCCGGGTAGGCCACCAGGAAGCCGACTACCAGCGGGACGCAGGTCACGGCCAGGACCAGCCAGACCACCGGCCACGAGGCAAAGCCGGTGATCCACGCGGCCAGCGCCGGCCCGATCAGCGCGCCGACGCCGAAGAACGCGTGCAGCCGGTTGAGCAGCGTCCTGGCGTCCGGCAGCGCCACGAGGTACGCGTTGAGTCCGGACTCCAGCATCCCGATGCCGTACCCCATAATCACCTGCACCAGCACGAACGCCACAAACGGCGGACGTGTGGCCAGGTACAGGGCGGACAGCACGTACGTGATGCCACCCACGGTCAGCACGATCCGGACGCCGAACCGGTGGATCAGCGCGCCGCTGCTGAGACTGGCCAGCACGAACCCGGCGGAGGTGGTGAAGAACGTGATCCCGATGATGGCCCGGTCCACGCCGTAGTCGCGCATCTGCGGCACCAGCAGGACGCCACTGACCCCGGCGCTCACACCCACGAGCACGAACGCGACGTATGACAGCAGAACGGGCGGCCGTACCGGCCCTCGCATCAGGAGGCTCCACAGGTTGAGGCTACCGATACCGCAAAAGCGGGCCTGTCCCGCCTGGCGGATGATTGTTACGATCGTGCCGACAGCGGGGGGATTCCGGCGCATGCGCCAAGGAGGAATCATGGGCACAGCGGGAATCCGGCGGGTGCCGCGGGCAGTTAACTGACGATGTCGGCAAGCGGTTTTCGGATCCCAGAAGTTTGAGCCACAGCCGTTCGGTATAAAAGGCCGGCGCAGGATAGTAAGCCCTGTCATTGTTATTCCGTGGTTACCTCTCCCGGACCATCTCGTAACGATGGCTGGCACCTGAGCCGACGACGCTTCCTGGGCGGCTCAGCCTCTGCGCTGGCGGCTGGCGCGATCATTCCAAGCTCTATCCGCGGCCCCGCTACCGGGATGGCCCCCGCTACCCGGATGGCACTGCGCGTCCCCGGCTCACGCCCGTATCCGGGATTGCCCGCTGGCACCGACACCATTCCCGGCATTCAGCACATCATCGTGCTGATGATGGAGAACCATTCGTTCGACAACCTGCTGGGGATGCTCGGGCGCGGCGACGGCTTCACCCTCGGGGCCAATGGGCTGCCCAGCTGTCCGCCCGGACGCGCTCGCCGCCCAGCGGCCCACGTTTCCTTCCCTGCCGCCGCTGGCCGCGCCCGGCGATACCGCCGCGGCGCTGGCCTGCTCGGCGACCGGCCCGGGCACGATCCCGCCGCCGGGCTCCATCACCGGGTGAGCACCCGCACCGATCGGCTCAGCTCGGTTCTCCGTTGAGATAGCAGTCAGGTACCCAGCCGACGTTCCTGCTTGCCTTGTCTTCCCCCTGATACCAGGAGCGGGTCGTGACACCGTTGTCGCAGGTAACCGACGCGCCATCCGATACATACAGCTGTGAGGTGGCGAAGGCCTGCCCGGCGGAGCCTACGGCCACCACCATGGTCGGGTTGTACGGGTCATTCCAGACGTTGACCCCTTGCTCTGAATAATTGGTGCTCTCGCCCATACAGGCACCGGGCTCGTTATAGATGTTGTCGTAGAAATAGCAGCTACCCGCCGGTTGCGTCGCGACCGCGCCAGTGGCGGCTGTGGCTGATGGAATGGCCAGCGCCGCCGCGCCGATCGTTATCGCCGCGACAGCCGCGGCCCGTGCGGAAGCAGTGAAGCTCATCATGCGGACGCTCCTGGAGTCGATCGGCGGCATCTGCGCGTCGCCGTAACAACAGCATGTCCGCAGGCCCTGCCAAGCTTCTGCCACAACTCTGTCACCGCAAATTGCCGCATGATGACACGGCGATGTGCCCAGCGATCCCACCAGGTACTGGTGCCTGGCCGGTGTAGCACACAAGGCATGACCTCACGGCCGTTGTTCATTCATCCGAAGCGCAGCGGAAGCTGATTCGGTCCGTAGATGCCGATGGGCAGGCGCCAGGTAACCGGGCCCGTGATGTGCGGGTGCTTCAGCCGGCTGGCCAGGACCGGAAGCGACTCACCCAGTTCGGCGCGTGCCAGCGCGGAGCCGAGGCAGTGGTGCGGCCCGCCGCCGAACTGCAGCGGGGGCTCCTGCCTGCGGATACTTATGTCGAACGAGTGACCGTCACGGAACACTCGCGGGTCGCGCTGTGCGACGGACACGCCCATGATCAGGAAGCTGTCCCGGGCGATGGGCAGATCACGGTAGACGAAGTCCTCGGCCGCGAAGCGGAACAACGTTGCCGCCGACGGGCACCAGCGGCTGGCCTCGTCGGCGGCCTGTTCGCCCAGTTCGGGGTGCCGGGCCAGCATGTCCCACTGTTCCGGGTGCCCGGCGAGGGCGACCATGGCGTTGGAGATCTGGTGCCGCGTGTTGTCGTGTGCCGCGAAAACGAGCGTTACGACCAGGTTGCCGAGTTCCTCCGCGCTCACCCTGCTGGCCTGGCGCGCGGCCACCAGCGCGGAGATGAGATCATCCGCGGGCGCGGACTCCTTCTGCCTGATCAGCGAGTCGACGTAACCGGTCAGCCCGGCGACCGCGGCTTCCACTCGGGCTGGGATATCCCCGCCCAGGGCCATGCTGAAGACGAGGCCGACATCTGCTGTCCAGGCCCGGAACATCTCGTAATCCTCGGCCGGGACGCCAAGCAACTGACACATGACGGCCAGCGTCAACGGGTCACCGAAGTCCTCAACGAACTCACATTCTCCGGTCGCGGCGATCTGACCGGCGAGCTGCTCCGCCTTCGCCCGGATGAACGGCCGCAAATTGTCGATCATGCGGGAGGTGAAGGCCCGGTACACCAGGCGGCGCAACCGCAGGTGATCCTCACCATCCTGATTGACGATCATCGGGACGTACCAGTCATAGACCGGTCCGGAGGAGACGCCGCAGGTCTGCTCCATATATCGCTTGCCATTGTGGTTCAGCCGCCGGTCCCGCAGCAGCTCATGCACTTCGGCGTAGCGCAGCACGAGCAATCCCATCGGGGTTTCCGCGTACCAGCTGTCGGCCTGGGCGGCGATAACCGCAGGTGAATCGAACCGGAATTCCGGATCAAGCAAATTGAGGAACGGAGCGCCCGACGGCGCCGTGGCCGGAGGCCCAGGCCAATCAGACGCCGTGGCCGGAGGCCCAGGCCAATCAGACGCCGTGGCCGGAGGCCCAGGCCAATCAGACGCCGATAGAGAACTTCCCGCAGGCGGCATGAGTTCCAGTCTGCCGCGCGGCACCAGCCCGGAAAACCTCACGGAACGCCACATTGACCTAACCCTGCCGGACGCTACTAGTTGCCTGTCTGCGAATTGGACCCTTGGCGTCTGCGAACTGGACCCTTGCGACATCGATGGCGCCATCGATGTCGCTGGAGCCGGGCAAATCCCTCGCCCAACGCGATGAATGGCGCCACCGTACGGTATGTGGCCGTCAGCGGCATCCTCATAATTAGGAAACTTACCTAACTTACGAAGCAGCTTCACCGGAACACCCCCGCCATTGCGCTTGAATGAATATTACATGCACATTTCATGCGCTTACCAGCCATGGAACGCCTACGATCCGCAGGACCAGCAAAGCGCGGAGCCGAATGTTTTCGGCCATCTTGAAATTTCACTTGCGGGCCGACACGAGGGGCGGTCCAAAAATAGCCTGCGGTCGTCAGTTGCTTGCCTCGGTGAAGTGCCAGCCCAGGTCAGTGCCATGGAAAGTTTCGCGACCGGGGTCCGCTCAGGATCTCTGAATTATGACAAAAATGTCATTTTCCGGGTATGGCTCCGCGGCCGAAACGCTTCTACTTTTAAGGGCTAATAGTTCAGGTCTCTTCCTGGCGTCCCCAGACACTCTAGTTCTAAGTACTCGTAATTTTCTAGGCCTTTGTACTTTTCAGGCACTCGCCGGAGCTGCTTCCGGTTCTTGGCAATCACCGCCCGCGAGACAACCCGTCCCGCGTCATCCGTCGTCACGGAAGGGAACTCAGGACATGGATATGGAAGAGCAGAAACGCATCGTTATGAGCCGCCGGTCGGCGCTCAAGACCGGGGGTCTTGCCCTGCTCCTTACCCAGGGCGCCTTGCTGGAGCAGGTAGTGGTCGCTCCGGCGCGTCCGGCGCTCGCCGCGACGAGCTTCTCCGACATCCAGTTCGACATCGGACGGTTC
>JAFARZ010000065.1 GCA_019245115.1 Streptosporangiaceae bacterium
CGGGGGTAACGTCGCGGCGGCGGGGGCGGGGACGGGCGGTTACGGCGGGGGGTGGGTGGGCGGCGGTATGCTGTGACCGGCCTAAATCTGCAAAACCCCTGTATAAAGGGGGGTTCTAGGGAGTTTCGAGCCGGATGCGACACGTAACCTTGGCGGCTACTGCCGCCGCCCTCGCCGCGGGCGCCGCTCTCGCCGGGCTGACCGGCTGCGGCAGCACCACCAGCAGCAGCACCGCCGCTAGCAGCGGCGGATCGAGCACCGGCAGCAGCACTTCGGCGGGCAGTTGTGCCAACTCCGCGATCCAGGGCGAGTTGTACAGCAAGGGCGAGCTCACCGTCGCCACCGACCAGCCTGCCTACAGTCCGTGGTTCGCCAACAACCAGCCCAGCAACGGCCAGGGCTACGAAAGCGCCGTCGCCTACGCCGTGGCCAGCCAGCTTGGCTTCAGCAAGGACCAGGTCAAGTGGGCGTACGAGCCGTTCGACAGCTCGTACGCGCCTGGTCCGAAGAAGTTCGACTTCGACATCAACGAAGTGTCGGTCACCCCGCAGCGCTCCCAGGCTGTCTCGTTCTCCGACAGCTACTACGACGTGCAGCAGTCTCTGGTCGCGCTGAAGACCAGCCCGATCGTCACCAAGCACTCACCGCAAGATCTGAAGACCTATGTTTACGGCGACCAGATCGGCACCACCAGCCTTACCTTCATCAACAGCGCCATCCAGCCGACCCAGACGCCGAAGATCTACAACACGCTGAATGACGTCAAGCAGGCGCTGCAAACCAAGCAGATCGCGGCGCTCGTCACCGACACACCGACCGCGCAGTACATCTCCTCCTCGGAGATCCCGAACTCGGTGATGGTCGCCCAGTTCCCGTCCACCGGAGAGCACTACGGCCTGCTGTTCGCCAAGGGGAACCCCCTGGTCGCGTGCGTGAACAAGGCGCTCGCCACCCTCAAGGCCAACGGCACGCTGCACCAGTTGCAGAACAAGTACCTGCAGATCTACACCAGTGTCCCGACCATCCAGCCCTGAGCCGGGGACGGGGAGAGACGACGCGGGAGCTGACGGGCTGGACGACGGAGCTGCCGGGCTGGCTGTGCCAGCGGGGTTCCGGCGATCGCGGCTGCTTGGCGCCCCGAGCGGCCGACGGGCCGTGGCCCTGTCCACCACCAGCACGATCGTCGTCATCGCGGCGCTGGTCCTGCTGTTCCTGCTGGCGCCGGGCAGCGCCAACGTCCGGCACACGTTCTTCAACCCGACGGACATGTGGCGGTCGTTCGTCGGCAATCCCAAGCAGGGTTACTACTCGGTCGGCACAGCCATCTGGCTGAACATCCGGATGTTCGTCGCCGCCGAGGTGCTCATCCTGATCCTGGCCCTGGTGATCGCGGTGGTCCGCATGTCCACCGGTCCGGTCATGCTGCCGCTGCGGATCGTCGCCACGATCTACATCGACGTGGCCCGCGGGGTGCCGCTGATCCTGCTGGTCTACATGCTCGGGTACGGGCTGCCCGCCCTGGACCTGAAGGCGATCTCGACCCAGTCCGCCGCGGTGTACGGCGTAACCGCCCTGGTGCTGTCGTACTCGGCATACGTGTCCGAGGTGTACCGGGCCGGCATCAACTCGGTGCACCGCAGCCAGGTCGCCGCGGCCCGGTCGCTGGGCCTGTCGGAGTGGAACGCGCTGCGGTACGTGATCCTGCCGCAGGCGATCCGCAACATCATCCCGCCGCTGCTCAACGACTTCATCAGCCTGCAGAAGGACACCGCGCTGGTCAGCGTGCTCGGCTCGATCGAGGCGAACCGGGCGGCCGAGATCTACAGCAGCAGCGTGTTCAACTACTCCAGCTTCGTGGTGGCCGCCATCCTCTTCCTCATCCTGACGATCCCGCTGGCGCGCTTCACCGACCGGCTGATCGCCCGTGACCGCGCTCGCCGCCTGGCGGGGGCGTCGCAATGAACGAGAACGAGGTCCTGCGCATCGAAGGCCTCCGTAAAGCCTTCGGGGGAACTGTCGTCCTGGACGGTATCAACCAGGTCGTCGGCAAAAACGAGGTCGTATGCCTTATCGGGGCATCGGGTTCTGGTAAGTCCACGCTGCTGCGCTGCGTGAACCTGCTGGAACGAATCGACGCGGGCGAGATCTACCTGGACGGCCAGCGCATCACCGACCCGGGCGTGAACCACGATCTGGTGCGCAGGCACATCGGCATCGTGTTCCAGTCCTACAACCTGTTCCCGCATATGACCGTGGCGAGGAACGTGACGCTGGGGCCGGTCAAAGGGCTTCGGCTGCCGCGAGCCGAGGCGGCGGCGGAGGCAGAGGCACTGCTGGGCCGGTTCGGCCTGCTCGACAAGCGCGACGACTATCCGGACCGGCTGTCCGGCGGGCAGCAGCAGCGGGTGGCGATCGTCCGGGCGCTGGCCATGAAGCCGCGGCTGCTGCTGCTCGACGAGGTGACCAGCGCGCTCGACCCCGAGCTGGTGGCCGAGGTCCTCGACGTGATCAGGGAGCTGGCGTCGGGGGGGATGACGATGGTGATCGCCACGCACGAGATGGGGTTCGCGCGGGAGATCGCCGACCGGGTGTGCTTCCTGGCCGACGGGCGGATCGTCGAGGAGGCGCCGCCCGCGCAGCTGTTCAGCTCCCCGTCCGACGAACGGACGCGGCGGTTCCTGCGGCGCATCGTCGAAGCGGGGCGCCTGTAACTTTCGCCGGGAAGCGCATGGCTATCACGATCACCACCATTGCCACTAGACACCCACCAATGGGGAGGTTACGTTCAGGTAGTACCGAACAACGTGGAGCGAACCGAACCAGGAGCAGGCGTGAAAACCGCACGGTTCTGGATCCTCATCGGCGTCCTGGTGAGTGGATCCGTGTTCGGGCAGCTCTATACCTCGAATGCGCTGGCGGCTACCACCGACTGCGAGCCGCTACCCGCCGCATCGGCGTCGGCGTCAGCCTCGGCGAGCGGCAGCGCGCAAGCATCGCCGACGGAACTCTGCGTCAGCGTGGTGGCGGCCGAGTCGGGCGTCCAGGGCGGACAGCAGGCCTCGTTCACCGTCCAGGTGTCGACCGAGAACGGAACGGCTCCGGGCGTGTCGGTCACGCTCAGCGCCGCGCCAGCCGGCCTGCCGCCGGCGTTCACCGGGTCGTGCCCGGGCGGCAACGGCGGCGCCGTCTGCCAGCTCGGCAACCTGGCCAGCTCCGCCGCGCTGCAGGCGGCCATGCCCACGATCTCCGAAGCGTCCGCGGTCACCCTCACCGCGACCGCAACCTCCACGGCCACACCGGCCGCGCTCCCGCAGGCATCCGCCACGGTGTCCGTCACCACACCGCCACCGTCCAGCTCACCGCCGCCATCCAGCTCACCGCCACCGTCAAGCTCACCGCCGCCGTCAAGCTCACCGCCGGCCTCCAGTTCAGCGCCGGCCTCCAGCACGCCACCAGCGTCGTCCTCGGCGCCGTCATCGACGGGCTCGTCCACCACGCCACAGACATCCCAGTCCTCGTCGACGTCCTCGTCGGCAGGTTCGTCGACGGGCTCGACGACAGGGACAGGGTCGACGACAGGCTCGTCGACGACGAGCGGCGGACAGGTTTCCCCGGTCCCGCTTGGATCCCTGCCAACGCTCGACATGATCTCGCCGATCGCGACGATCGACCCGACGGGCGACACGAGCGGCATGTTCCCGGTGATCACCGCCAGCCCTACCGACTCCGCCCCGGGCAGCATCGCGCCGGGCCAGGATCCGCGGATTCGGCAGCTACGGGTCGCGGACAACTCCACCATGCCGGGCGGGATGCCGATCGCGGCCGCGCAGGTGCTCGGGCTCGGGCTCCTCATGATGGCCGGACTGCTGGCCACCACGAGGCTGACGGTGCGGAGACGATCCGGCAAGCCGGGTCAGGGCGGCAAGGACCACGCACCGCGCCCGTAGAGTCAGCGGGAGAAGTACGGTTCCGGCCGGTATCACCCAGTACGTTCGTGGAAATGGGTTTGCTGGGTTTTACGGTGGAGGGGGATCGCTGCCGCTGAGCCGCGATAGGTGAGAATCGGTCTCGTGACTCAAGAAGCCATGGCGCCCCACACGGCGTGGCGGCGCGGCCAGACGCCCCTGCGGGAGTTCCTGCGCACTGAGACCGGCAGCGCCATGGTGCTGGCCGGGGCAACCGTCGCGGCGCTGATCTGGGCGAACATCAGCCTGTCGTCGTTCGACTCGTTCTGGGGGACGCGGCTGTCCGCTTCCGTGGGACGTTTCGGGATATCGATGGACCTGCAGGAGTTCGTGAACTCGGGGCTGATGGTCATTTTCTTCCTGGTCGTGGGCCTCGAGGCGCGCCGCGAGTTCGACATGGGCGAGCTACGCGTCCGCTCGCGGCTGACGCTGCCGTTGCTGGCGGGCGTGAGCGGCATGCTCGTGCCGATCTGCATGTATCTGGCCGTCAATGCCGGACGGCCGACCGCGCATGGCTGGGGCATTGCGATGTCGACCGACACCGCGTTCGCGCTCGGCGCGCTGGCGCTGGTCGGACGCGGGCTGCCTGACCGGGTGCGCACCTACCTGCTGACATTCGCGGTCGTCGACGACCTGGCCGGCCTCGCGGTCATCGCCATCTTCTACAGCGGATCGATCAAGGCGGAGCCCCTGCTGGCGGGCATCGGGTTCCTGGCCGTGGCGCTGCTGGTCAGGTCCCGCGGCGTGCGGTCCGGGCCGGTGTACTTCGTGCTGGGCGCGGCCGCTTGGGTGGCGTTCTTCAAGTCAGGCGTGGATCCGGTGGTGGTCGGACTGGTACTCGGCCTGATCTCATACGCCTATCCGGCGCCACGGGAGGCGCTGGAGGAGGCGTGGGACGCGTTCCGGCTGTTCCGCGAGCAGCCGACGGCCGAGTACGCCCAGGCCGCCCGGGATGTGGTGCGCACCGCGATATCGCCGAACGACCGGCTACAGCAGCTCTTCCACCCGTGGTCCAGCTACCTCATCGTGCCACTGTTCGCGCTGGCCAACGCGGGGATCCCGCTGTCGGGCGGGTTCCTGGCCCGAGCCTACACATCCCCTGTGACGCTGGGCATCATCGTCGGTTACCTGGCCGGGAAGCCGCTCGGGACGCTGGGCGCGGCGTGGCTGGTGTCACGATTCACTCACGGACGGGTGACACCGCCGGTCGGGTGGGGCGCGGTGGCGGGGGCGGGCACGGTGGCCGGGATCGGCTTCACCGTGTCGCTGCTGATCGCCTCGCTGGCGCTGAGCGGCGAGCAACTCGCGGAAGCCAAACTCGGCATCCTGTCCGCCGCGCTGTGCGCCACGTTGCTGACCGGGCTGGTGTTCCGGGCGGTCCGGCGGCTGCCGTACCCGCGCAAGGCGCGGGCGCTGCTGGGCACCGCCGAGGTCATCACCGACCTCATGGTCCCCGTCGACCCCGAACGCGACCACATCCGCGGGCCGGTGGAGTCGCTGGTCACCGTGGTGGAGTACGGCGACTTCGAGTGCCCGTACTGCGGGCAGGCCGAGGCGGCCGTGCGTGAGTTGCTACGGGAGTTCGGCGATGTGCGGTACGTGTGGCGGCACCTGCCGCTGCGCGACGTTCACCCCCGGGCGTGGATGGCCGCGGAGGCGGCGGAGGCGGCCGGTTTGCAGGGGGCGTTCTGGGAGATGCACGACCTGCTGTTCGAGCATCAGGCCGCGCTGGGCGTACCGGACCTGGTTTCGTATGCCCGGTCGCTCGGCCTGGATGTGGAGCGGTTCACCGCCGATTTGCGCTCACATGCCGGACGTGACCGGGTCGCATCCGATGTCGACTCGGCCGATCTGTCGAATGTGTCCGGTACCCCGACGTTCTTCGTGAATGGCAGCCGCCACTACGGCGCCTACGACATCGACACCCTGTCCCACACCGTGAAAGCCGCCTTCGCCCGGGCGAAGATCACCGCGTTAGCTCGACGGGCCTGTGGTGTTGCGGTGTTGCGGTGTTGCGGTGTTTGGGGCTGCAGGTAAGGGGATGGTTGGCGCAACGTGCTCCTTGGGTGGGGGTGGTTGGCGCAACGTACCCCGGACGGCGGCCGGCCAGGCTCGGACACTTTGGGGCTTTTGTCCCGTAGGTCACTGCGCGGGGAGGCCGTACCACGCGGAGATGCCGCCGACAGTCTGGTCGGGAGGACGGCCGAGGAGCCAGTCGAAGAAGGACAGCACCGGTTCACTCCCCCGGGCTTGGACCAGGACGGTCCGCACATGCCAGGCCCGCATCTGGCCGGTCAGCTGACTGCGCAGCGCCGGGCTCCGCCCGACGTGATGCCCGGCGCTCAGATAGCTGAACACGCCCTCGACGTTCTGGCCGACGGGCAAGGACAGCGGCGCGACGAACCGGCCCCCCGGCGATTTGTAGCGCATCCCGGCGGCGACCTGCCACAGCATCGGGTACGCGTCGCGCAGCAATGGGAACGGAAAGGTAAGCGCCACGCTGGCCTGCGGGATACGACCAACGGTCCCGGAAGCCGCGCTCCTGGAAGCGCTCCCGGAAGCCGCGCTCCCGGAAGCGGTCCCGGAAGCCGTCCCGGAAGCCGAGCCAGCCGTGAAGTACCCCGGCACTTGCGTCACATTGAGCCAGTATGGCCACGAAGGCAACAGCGGCACCAGCACCACGACGGTGAGCACGGCCGGCACCAGCGCCGCGACCAAGGCGCTGAGCCTTTTGTGCAGCCTCTCATGCACAGCCTCGATGATCATCGCCAGCATGACCGCCGCGCCGAGCATGACGTACAGCGAATACCGCGCGGCGATCGTGCTCTCCAGCAGCGGGATACGGTTGAAAACCGCCTCCGGCAACGGCACGGATTTGACCACGTGATGCCCTACCACCAGCCGCGAGCCCAGCGACAGCACGAACGCAACCACCGTCACCACCGCGACGACCCGCATGACCGGTCTCCGCCGCCACAGCAGGATGGCCCCCGCCAGCAGGATGATCAGCAGCGGCACGCCAAGGTACAGGCCGTTCTCGCTGCCGCCGGAGAACGTGTCCGCCAGCCGTGCCGACGCGGCGGTCCTGAGATACATGTCCGAGCCGGGGACGACCGGCGCCAGCAGGTTCCCCCGGTAATTGGACGTGGTCTGCACCGCACCGGTCACATGCCCCGGCCCCGCGACCAGCAGCCACAGCGGATAGGCGAGGCAGATCCCGGCGAACACCGCCGCGACGCCCACACAGCCCAGCACGGAACGCCAGCGCTCCCTGACCATTGGCCAGGCGGACCTGCCACCGGCCACCGCCGCCACGAACAGCGCGGCACAGCCCACGATTACAGTGGACGCCAGCACTTCGGGTGATATGAGAAACTGCGCGACGCCCAGCCCGCCGAGCACTACCCCCCAAGGCCACCAGTGATGGCCCGAGGCGACCTTGCTCAGCACCAGGAGGATGAGCGGCGGCAGCGGCACGAACACCAGGTTCAGGTGGGAACTGCCGTGCTCGACAAGGTACGGCGAGAACCCGTACAGCAGCCCTCCGACGAAGGCACCGGGCCACCAGCACACCCACTGCCGGACGAAAACGTAGCCGCTGATGGCGGACAGCGGGAATGCCAGTGTGAAGAACAAGGTGGTGGTCACGAATGCGTTCGACAGCACCGTTACCGGAGCCCCGAGCAAGCCGAGCAGCGGCATGCCGATGCCGGTGATCGCATTGACGCCGACCGGATAGTTCCCCCAGTTCGTGACCAGCGGGTTGTGACCGTGAGCCAGGGCGTAAGGCACCCAGGCCAGGAACCAGGCGTCGGTCGCCGGGTCGCCGCCCTTCCCGGCCATCATCGTGCCGCCCGCGTGCCAGTAGCTCCAGTACGGTATGGCGGCCAGCGCGAAATACACTCCGACCGCGATCAGCGATGCCCGGCGCACCCATGAATGCTGCCACAGCTAGGGTGTAAATCGGGGACAGCAGATACCAGGGAGGCTAAATATGAGCGCGCAGCCGAATGCCGCGGCGGCCGGGACCATCGACATCGGCGGCGATCTGACCGTCAACCGGCTGGGCTTCGGCGCCATGCGGATCACCGGAAGCGGGATCTGGGGGGCGCCGCCGGACCACGACCGGGCCATCGCCACCTTGCGCACCGTGGTCGAACTCGGGGTGAACTTCATCGATACCGCTGACTCGTACGGCCCGGAGGTCAGCGAGAACCTGATCGCCGAAGCCCTGTACCCGTATCCGGATGATCTGGTCATCGCGACCAAGGGCGGCCTGGTCCGCCCCGGGCCGAATCGCTGGGATGCCGCCGGCCGGCCGGAACACCTCCGCGAGGCATGTGAGGGAAGCCTGCGCCGCCTCAGGCTCGATCAGATACCGCTGTACCAGTTCCACCGCCCCGACCCGGCCGTGCCGCTGGCCGAATCGGTCGGCGCCATCGCCGAACTGAAGGCGGAGGGCAAGATCCGGCACGTCGGCCTGTCCAACGTCAGCGAGACACAGCTTCGCGAGGCGGAGAAGATCACCCCGATCGTCTCGATCCAGAACCGGTACAACGTGGGCGACCGGCGTTCCCAGCCCGTGGTTGACCTGTGTGAGCAGGAGCAGCTGGTCTTCCTCCCGTGGGCGCCGGTCATGGAGGGCAACCAGCACGCCGCGGTCCTGGCCGCCGCGGAGAACCACGGGGTGACCCCGCATCAGATCATCCTGGCCTGGCTGCTCGCCGTCTCGCCGCAGATGCTGCCGATCCCGGGCACGGGCTCTCCCGAGCACGCCGTGGAGAACGTCGCCGCGGTCGCCGTTGACCTCACCGCGGAAGAACTGGCCGCGGTCAGCTACGGCGGATGATTCCGGCTATGGCCGATGAGCGCGGGGGCGCCACGCCGTCCTAAAACCTATGGAGACAATCAGATCCGCCGACGGGACCGTCATCGCCTACGAGCGGACCGGTGACGGCCCGCCGCTCATCGTCAGCGTGGGCGCGGTTGATGACGCTCGACGGCTATGATCACAACGCCCCACCCGAGGTGATTACCCCGATCCTGATCGAGTTCTTCAAGACTTCCCTGCCTGTCCCCCCTAACCCCTAACCCCCTGACCCACCCTAAGGAGCGCTCAGCGTGACCGAGACCGGCATCGCGATCACAGGCGGCTATGTCGTCCCCGTTGAGGGGTCGCCGATAGACGGCGGGACGGTCCTGTTGGACGACGGCCGGATCACGGCCGTCGAGGGACCCGGCTTCGCGGTGCCGGATGGTTACCGGGTGGCCGACGCCACCGGCAAGTGGGTGCTCCCCGGCTTCATAGACGCCCACGCGCACGTCGGCGTGCACGAGGAAGCCGAAGGCTGGGCAGGTAACGACACCAACGAGATGACCCGTCCGGTCACCGCGGATGTCCGGGCCCTTGACGCGATCAATCCCGCCGACATGGGCTTTAGCGACGCGATCATGGGCGGCGTGCTGAGCGTCAACGTGAACCCCGGCTCGGGAAACCCGATCGGCGGGCAGACCGTGGCGCTCAAGTGCTGGGGCCGGACGGTCGAGCAGATGCTGCTACGCGAGCCGGCCGGCCTGAAATCGGCTCTCGGCGAGAACCCCAAGCGCGTCTATGGCGAGCGCAAGGAAACGCCGTCGACCAGGCTGGGTGTCGCCGCCGTTATCCGCGGGGCGTTCGTCGACGCGCTCAACTATGAGGCAAAGCTCAAGAACCTTTCCAACGAACGGCCTGTGGTTGAACGGGACCTCAAGCTCGAGGCCCTGCTGCGGGTCCTGCACGGGGAGATCCCGTGGCGGCAGCACTGTCATCGGGCCGATGACATCGCCACCGCGATGCGGATCGCGCGGGAGTTCGGCTACCGGCTGGTGATCGATCACGGCACCGAGGCGCACCTGCTGGCCGACCAGATCGCCGAGGCCGGGATCCCCGTGGTCATCGGCCCGCTGTTCACCAGCCGCGCCAAGGTGGAATTGCGTAACCGTTCGATGGCGAACCCGGGGCGGCTGGCCGAGGCCGGCGTCGAGATCTCACTCACCACCGACCACCCGGTGGTGCCGATCCACTTCCTGGTCCACCAGGCGACACTCGCGGTCAAGGAGGGACTGGACCGGGACATGGCGTTGCGCGCTCTGACCATCCACCCGGCCCGCGTCATCGGCTGCGCCGACCGGATCGGCTCGCTCGAGACCGGCAAGGACGCCGACGTGGTCATCTGGTCCGGTGACCCCCTGGACGTGATGAGCCGCGCCGAAGTCGCGTACTCAAGCGGCCGCGAGATCTACCGCTACGACTACGAGACCCGGTCCGGCGTCTTCGCCGAGCCCTAGGCGCGTAGCCTGCCCACGATGTGTGCCGGGGCCTTGGCTGGCGATCCGGCGTCGTAGGGCGGCTGCGGGTCGTATTCGATGCGGAGCTGGATGAGCTGGGCCGTCTCATCGCCGGCGAGCCGGCCGGCCAGCGCCAGACCCATGTCAATGCCGGACGAAACCCCGGCCGCCGTCACGTACTTGCCGTCGAAGACGACGCGCTCGGTGACCGGTTCGGCGCCGAGCTGTCCGAGTTGCTCCATGGTCAGCCAGTGCGTGGTCGCGCGCCGACCCTTGAGCAAGGAGAGAGGCGGCGAGACAGGACACGCCATGGCGTTCCCGCTCGCCGGTTGGCCGCCTACAGCCCAAGGCGGCCAAAGGCGATCGGTAACACCATCGCGGCCCCCGCTCCAGCAACGACGGAGACGCCACTCCGGCGGCTCGACGAGCTGAGACACCGAATCTCGCCAGCAGACGACTCCGCCGGATTGTCCGGAAGCGCCGGACGAAGCACTCTTCGGCAGCAAGTAAGTAATCGAACACGGTGGGGACCGACCGCGTCAAGCACGGTGAACCGAGGGGAAAGCACCATCGCGATCTGGATGTTCCCCTAGTTTTGTTCGGCCGGCCGGAACCGGCGGCGGTATTCGGCTGGGCTCTGCCCGAGCAGGCGGACGAACGCGCGCCGCATGGCCTCGGGTGTCCCGTAACCGCAAGCACGAGCGGTTTCCTCTACTCCGTCGGCGGTGTCTTCCAGGCGCCGCCGGGCGGATTCCAGGCGAACGCGGTCGACATAGCGACCTGGCGGTATGCCGACTTCGGCGGCGAAGGCGCGGGCGAACTGCCGCGGCGACAAGCTGGCCCGGCCGGCCAGGCTCTCGACCGACAGGTCGGCGCCCGGGTTCTCCGCGATCCACTGCTGCACGTCGCGCAGCGGAGCGCGCTGCGCGACCTGCGCCGCCAGTTGCGCGCTGAACTGCGCCTGATTGCCGGGGCGGCGCAGGAACACCACTAGCATCCTGCCGATCCGCAGTGCCGCGTCCCGGCTCAGGTCCTCCTCTACCAGGGCCAGCGCCAGGTCGATGCCCGCGGTGACCCCGGCCGAGGTGGCGACGTTCCCGTCCCGGACGAAGATCGGCTCGGGATCGACGTTGATGTCCGGATACCGAGCGGCCAGCGTGGCGCAGAACTCCCAGTGCGTGGTCACCCGGCGGCCGGTCAGCAGGCCTGCCTCAGCCAGCAGGAACGCCCCCGTGCACACCGATGCCAGCCGCGCCGCCCGGCCCGCGTTGCCGCGTAGCCACGCCACCAGCTCCGGATTGTCCCCGCGGGCCCCGGGTCCGCCCGGTACCAGCAGCAGGTCACGCGGCCGGGTGCGGGCCAGGTCCTCGTCGGGCGTGATCCGCAGACCGCTCGTGGTGCGCACCGTGCCGCCGCCCAGACTGGCGGTCCGGACCTCATAGGCGTCGGGCGCGTGCGCGAACACCTCGATCGGCCCGCTCACATCCAGGCTCTGCACCTCGTCGAACAAGACGACCAGCACATCCCGCATACGCCAAGTCTGACGAGCCCACCCCTTGACAGCAATGCCGAATAACCCACCTTTCCTGCCACCCAGGTCACGGCACGGCACGGCACGGCGCTGCGGGGCGGGAGTGCGCGGAGGTGGTCAGGTGTTGGGCTGGGAGAAGGCCCAGTTGAGCATTCTGGTGGCGTCAACGCCGTTGACGGTGGTGCCCTTGCCGGGACTGTCCAGGTTGACGCCGATCAGCGTGACGCCGCCGAGGCTCACCTCGAACAGCAGGCAGTGCCCGGAGTACGGGGTCCAGCCGGTCTTGATGCCCATCGCCCCGGGGTAGTGGCCGAGCAGCGGGTTGGTGTTGTACCAGGTGTACGCGTGATGGCCGGAGCCCGACCGCAGGTGATAGCTGCGCTCGGCGGACACGGCACGGAAGGCCGGCCAGGACATCGCCGCGCGGCCGAGCTTGATCAGGTCCGCCGCGGTGGAGTAGTCCGCGGTCCGGTACGGGTATGGCAGCCCGTCGAAGTTGGTGAAGTGCGTCCGGGGCATGCCGAGCGCCCGGGCGGTCGCGTTCATCTTGGCCACGAACGCACTGATCCCCGGACCGTAGGCCTGAGCGAGCGTGTAAGCGGCGTCCGCGCCCGAGGGCAGCACCATCGCGCTGAGCAGTTCGCGGACGGTGAGCCGGTCCCCGGGTCGCAGGCCGGCGCTGCTGGCGCCGTACTCGTTGACGTAGGCGATGACCGATCTGGGGATGGTGAGCGTGTTGTCCAGGCCGCCAGACCTGAGGACGACCAGGGCGGTCATCACCTTGGTGATGCTGGCGATCGGCCGCTGTGTGTTCAGCTCCCGGCTCCATAGAATCGCGCCAGTGCGCGCGTTCGCGATGGCGGCTTCCGGCGCGCTGACGCCGCTGGGTCCGCTGGACAATCGCACGGCGCTGGCGAGTGAGGTGCCGCTGTGCGTGGTGCCGGCCAGTACGGTGCTGGCGGGGGTGGCCACGGTGAGAATCAGCGCCCCCGCGACGGTGAGGCCAGCGAAATTCCCCGGAAATTTCAGATACTCACGTCGACGCATGAGGCTAGCCTGGCATTCCTGGCGGTTCACTGCAAAGCAAAGGCGGAAAGCGGCCGGACAGCCCCATGCGGCCGCCACCTCAAGGATCGGCATCAGCCCCACCCCGGATACCGGACAAACGTCGCAAACCACGCTTCGTACCCGTCGGCACGCGCGACTGCCCGCCCCCGTTCACGGAAGATTAGAGCCCCTCGGAACAAAAGGCGCCGAAAACCGCCCCCCAAGTTTCCGCAAGACCCCAAACTTCCACACCGCCACCACGACAAACACCGCAAATGGTGAAATGTCGGGCAGGCGGGGGCGGCATTGGCGGAGGGCGAGGGAACCGCGGGAGGTTTCGCGGCGAGCGCTAGCGAGCTTCGCGATCGCTCGGCCGCGAAGGCCCCGGAGGGCCTTCCGGGCGCGCGATACTGCGGGCGGAAGCGTCGCAGGCCGGGGGGTCTGGGGGGTTGGTCTTTACCCCCCAGAAAAACCAGTGCGGTAGCGTCGGAGGGGTGGGCGATTCGGGAGAGTTTGTTCGGGATACTCGGTACCTGAATGGGCGCATTACGGCGGACGGGCGGGACGGGTGGCCGGTGGCGGCCGGGCGGTACCGGCTGGCGGTGGCGCGGGGCTGCCCGTGGGCGAACCGGACGATGATCGTGCGGCGGTTGCTCGGGCTCGAATCGGCGCTGTCGATGGGCATCTGCGGGCCGGAACACGACTGGCGGAGCTGGACGTTCGACCTGGATCCGGGCGAGAAGGATCCGGTGCTGGGCATCCACTGGCTGCGCGAAGCCTACGAGAAGGCGGTGCCCGGGTACGACCGCGGCGTCACCGTCCCCGCGATCGTTGACATACCCTCCGGCGGCGTGGTGACCGCTGACTTCCGGCGGATCACCCTGGACCTCGAAGGCGAGTGGGGCGCCTACCACCGCGACGGCGCGCCTGACCTGTACCCGGACGAGCTACGGGACGAGATCGAGGAAGTAAGCGCGCTCGTCTACGAAGACGTGAACAACGGCGTCTACCGGTGCGGGTTCGCCAGCACGCAGACCGCATACGAAGAGGCCTACCGGAAACTGTTCGACCGGCTCGACTGGCTGTCGGAACGGCTGAGGGCGCGCCGCTACCTGGTGGGCGACACGATCACCGAAGCCGACATCAGGCTGTGGCCGACCCTGGCCCGGTTCGACGCCGTCTACCACAACCACTTCAAGTGCAACAGGAACAAGCTCAGCGAGATGCCGGTGCTGTGGGCGTACGCGCGCGACCTGTTCCAGACGCCCGGGTTCGGCGACACGATCGACTTCACGCAGACCAAGCAGCACTACTACCGGGTGCACACCGACTTGAACCCGTCCCGGATCGTGCCGGCCGGACCGGACACTTCGGGCTGGCTCACCAAGCACGGCCGCGAGGAGCTGGGTGGCCGGCCGTTCGGCGACGGCACTCCCCCAGGCCCGCCGCCGGCCCCGGAGCGAGTCGCCCCGGGGCACGGTGCGGGATAGCACGGGCCAGCAGGGTTTAGCCCGCGCAGGAGCTGGGTGGGGTTACCGCCGCTACCCCCTCCAGCTGAGCTCGCTGATCCTGATACAGGGCGAAGGCATGGCCGTTGGTGTACGCGACGCTGCCGAAGTGCTCAGGTACGCCGCCGTCGGCCGGAATCGACGTACTGCCCAGGACCTGGCCGCTGGACGGGTCCAGGCACTGGAGCGTGCGGATGCCGCCGACCCAGACGACGCCGTTCGCGTAGGCCGGCGCCGAATCCATTGCGCCATTCGCGCCGCTGGTGACGAACCGGAGCTTGCCCATATCGCCGCCGGGAGCGAACCACACCCGCAGCGTCATCGCGGTTCCGATCGTGCCCCAGACGCCGCCGGAGGTCGCGACCAGGTTGCCGCCGGTGCTGAGGCCCGGGTTGGCGGAACCAGACATTTGCGCTCCGGTAGCCGGGTTGTAGCGCTCCAGGCTGAAGTACCCATGATCGTTCACGCCGACGTAGAGCGTGCCGCCATCGGGCGAGACGGCCATTGAGCTGACCTGGCCAGCGGCATTGAACCGGCGGAGTATCGAGCCGGACGGGTCCAGTATCGTGATGCCGCTTCCCGAGGCCATGAACAGATACCCGTTAGGCCCGGCGGCCAGCGCGGTCACTGCTCCCACCGCAGGGACCGCGACAGGAGCCAGCGTCGTCGCGCTGTAGGCATGCGCGTTCCCGCCGGGTCCGGCGACCCACACCGTGTTCCCGACGACGACCGGCCGGGCGGTGGTCTGGACGCTCACCTGCTGCAGGATGTTCCCGCTCGACGGGTCGATCCGGACCAGGGCGCCGTCGGTGACCGCATAGAGCGAGCCCGCGCCGCCCACCAGCGTGTCCGACGAGAACGAATCGTGGTCGATCAGGACCGCGCCCCACATGCCGTTGGCGATCGGGATGCGGGGCTCGGGCGGATGCGTGCTGACCGGCGTCGTAGCGGTGTCAGACGGCGAAGCCGTGCCGGTCGCGGAGCTGACGGCTCCCCCATTGGCCGGCGGATTCGGCTTGTTGCTGCTGTGCGAGGTCAGGGCCACGCCGATGCCGGCGCTGGCGCCAACGACGGCGACCACGCTGGCCGCGGCGAGGGCCGGAGCCCAGCGCAGACGCCCCCGATTGGGAATGCGCAGTACAGCCGTGTCGCCATGGACGCGCGGAGAAGCGGCCTGATTGGCGATACGGATTGCCACGTCTTCCACGGTGATGGCACGCGGGGGTTCCGGCGTGAGCCGGTGCAGCATCTCCGACAGCCGCTCTTCTTCGATCGTCACTGCGCCACACCTCCGGTCATCAGTTCGGCCAGGCCGGGCGCATCTCGCAGGCGGGCCAGAGCCTTGGACGCATGCGCCTTGACCGCCCCGACCGAGCAGCCCATCGTCTGGGCGGTCTGCGCCTCGGTCAGATCGGCGAAGTAGCGCAGCACCACGACCGCGCGCTGCCGGGGCGGCAGGCGGTCAAGCGCCGCGGTCAGCGCGGCGCGCGAATCAACCTGCGCGAACACGTCGCCGTAAGCCCTCAGCTCAGGCAGGCTGGCCGTCGCTATCTCACCGTTCCAGCGTCGCTTACGCCAGCGCAGGAACGTGTTCACCATGATCTTCTTTACGTAAAGCTCCGGGGACTGGTCCAGGCTGCTCCACCGCGGCCATGCGGCGGCCAGCGCGGTCTGGACCAGATCCTCGGCGCTCGGCCAGTCGCCGGTCAGCAACCAGCCCGAGCGCAGCAACGCCGGCGACCGTGCCTCGACGAAAGCACGGAACCCTTCCGGCTCCCCTCCACTTACCACGCAACACCTCCGCCAGTGCCCGTCCGCTTCAGGTACGTGCCTCACCCGGTATTAGAGACGCCAGGCACCTTAGAAGGTTTACTCCTCGGAGGCTTGGTCCTTCAGCCGATCGAGTTCGGCCGCCGCGCGCTGGCGCCGGGATTCGGCCCGGTACGACTGGCGCCGAGCGTCGCCCAGACGCTGGCGCGCCTGCTCCAGCTCGGCTTCGAGATGCCGGACCGTGTCCTCCAGCTCCCGTTCTTCCCTGGTGGCGGACTCAACGGCGGCGGCAGCTTCAGCCACCGCCCGTTCGGTCGAAATGATCTTCTCCTGGCGCCGGCTACGACGATCAAGCTCGCTTTCCGGCGGAGCGGAGGCTTTGCGTGGCTTGGCCGGAGCGGGAGAGGGTTCATCGGACAGGGGCATCAGGCCGAAACCGGCCCAGTGAACGGCGCGGGTCAGCGTGCCCGCGGACAGGTTCCCGGCGACCTCGGGGTCGGCGAGGGCCGCGTTCAGCGTGGCGATGACGTCCTCACGCAACGCCGCGGGCGGCGAGCCGGTGCCGGACGCCGCGAAGGCCTGCCGGGTCAGCTCGTCAACCAGACGGCTGCGGGCCTCGGTGAGTTCGCGGATCCTGGCCCCGTTGCCGCCCGCCCGGAGCTGCCCGGCCAGTTCGGACAGCCGGCTGGCCGCCTCCGGATGGTCGCGGACCAGCCGGTTCACCACCCATGCGGATCGCGTTGGTTTGCGCAGCGCGGTGATCCGCTTGGCCACGTCGGGCTGCCCCTGGTCACGAGCCTGGGCAGCGAGATCGGCGCGGCGCTGGGTGAACTCCTCAGGGTCGGCGCTGTACAGCTCATCCGTCGCCTGGGCCAGCAGGTCGCTCATGCCAGGATTGTCGCATGCAGGAAATCGTGCCCCCCGGACAAGGACACCTGCTCACCGCGCGCGGCAACGTGCTGGCGTTCAAGGCCGTCGCCGCGCAGACCGGTGGCGACTTCTCGCTGATGGAGCGAACCGTGCCGGCCGGCGCCAGGATGCCGCCGCCGCACCGGCACGTGAACTGCTCCGAGGCGTTCTTCGTGCTGGATGGGGAAATAACGTTCCGGCTCGACACGGCGTCGAATTGGCCTGGGCCTCCGGCCGGGGCGCTCACCGGCCACCCCGGGGACTTCCTGCTGGTACCGCGGGGAGCCGGCCATACCTTCGGCAATGTCTCGGCTGAGCCGGCCCGGCTGCTGGTGCTGCACGCGCCGGCCATGGATGCTTATTTCGAGGAACTGCACCGGCTATGGGCCGATCCCGGCGCGCCACCCACAACAGCGGCGGAACGCGAGCTGATGAGCCGCTACGGCATGGAGCCAGCCTGATGCACTGAGCCGCCTCGTAGATCCAGTGCCGGGCCAGCTGGAGACGTGCCGTGTTCTTGAAGCCAGTTTCCTGAGTCGAAATTATTTTCGTCTCGGGAAATCGTACTCAGCCGCAGAGCACCGGGCCGGCCGACGGTGGGCTGGCCGCACACGAGACCTGTATTGCCGGCATCAATCCCTGCGATCCAGCAGGCTCACCGCATGCCAACGAGGCGAACGTAGGCAGGCGCGCCATTAGAGTGCCAGCCAAGTAATTCCGAGTATCACCGCAGCCAGAAGTCTGCGCGGCGGGCCGCTCGGATTACCGCGGTAATTTGGGGCTTCGTGGTGACTTTTGTGCACTATCGTCCACAAAAGTCACCACGAAGCCCGGATCAACCGCAAAACTCGGCCCGGCGAATCCGGCGAAAGGGACGAAAGCTGCACGTCCAGCGGGTCCAGCCCACTACGGTTGCGGATGCTGCCGACCCCTGGTGATGCCCATCGCTTCGGCGATCTCATTGCCCGTGCCGCGCAATCGCCTGTTACTACGCACGGGAGACTGGGGAAGCGAGAATGTCAGTGAGTCCGGTTAGAGTGATTCGTATGCCGTCAACAGCATCATCCGAGGTAAACCCGGACAAGCTCGAGGAATACCGGCGCGAGCTGACCGGATACTGCTACCGAATGCTCGGCTCGGGGTTCGAGGCCGACGACGCGGTACAGGAGACCTTGCTGCGGGCCTGGCGCGCGGCCGACAGCTTCGAGGGCCGCTCCAGCGTCCGGTCGTGGCTGTACCGGATCGCGACCAACATCTGCCTGGACATGCTGCGGGGCCGGCAGCGGCGCGCCATGCCGATGGATCTCGGCCCGGCCTCGCCTCCGGTGGAGTCGCTTTTCAGTGAGTGGCACCCGGAGGACATCTGGATCTCGCCCATCGCCGACTCCCGTGTCGTGCCGGAACACGGCGATCCGGCCGAGATCGCGGTCGCGCGGGACACGGTCCGGCTCGCGTTCGTCGCGGCCATCCAGCACCTCCCACCGCGGCAGCGAGCCGCGCTGATCTTGTGCGAGGTGCTGAAGATGCCGGCGACCGAGGCGGCCACCACGCTGGATACGAGCGTCCCGGCGGTCAACAGCGCGCTGCAGCGCGCCCGTGCGACGATGGCCCAGCTACCCGAGGGTGAGCTGCCCGGCGGGGGTAAGCCGGCGGAGGTTGACAGCGACCTGCTTGACCGTTACGTGGACGCGTTCCAGCGGTACGACATGTCGGCCCTGGTCACGTTGCTGCACGACGACGCGGTAATGTCCATGCCGCCGTTCGCGCTGTGGCTGCGGGGCAGCGGGGACATCGTCCGGTTCATGCAGGAGCCGACGCCGAGCACATGCGCTCATGGGGTGCTCGTCCCGGTTCCGGCCGGCACGGTCAACGGGGTCAAGGCGTGGGGACAGTACAAGCCGGACCCGGCGGGCGGATACATGCCGTGGGCGCTCCAGGTGCACGACGTCTCCGGCGGGCGGTTCAGCCGGCTGACGTTCTTCCTGGACACGAAGCGGATCTTCCCGGAACTCGGCCTGCCGCCGCATCTCGATTAGGTGCCTGGAGGGAGGAACCACCGCCGTTCGTGCTGAATGTCCTTAGATCTTTACCGGGAGGCGCGCGGGGCCGCGCAGGTTGATCCGGCCGTTCCATTGCACGGCGCTGGATTGGCCTGGGCCTCCGGTCACGGCGCCGTCGAGAGCCAGCGCGGGGAATCGCTGGACCAGGCGCTCTATCGCCAGGCGCGCTTCCAGGCGGGCCAGCGAGGCGCCGAGGCAGTGGTGCGGTCCCCCGCCGAAGGAGACGTGCTGCCGGGCGTTCTCCCGGGTCAGCTTGAGCTGATCCGCGTCCGGACCCCAGTAGCGGTCATCGCGGTTGGCTGAGGCCAGCACGGCGACGACGAAGGTACCGGACGGGATCTCGCGGCCGCGCACGGTGAGCGGCTCGATGGTGATCCGCCGGCTCAGCTGGACCGGGCTCACATAACGGAGGAGTTCCTCCACCGCGTTGCCGGACAGTCCAGGGTTCTCGCGGAGCATGGCGAGCTGACCGGGGTTGTCGAGGAGGGCGAGCACTCCCCCGGCGATCAGGTTCACAGTGGTCTCATGACCGGCGATGAACAGCAGCTCGACCTGGACGATCAGCTCCTCGTCGGTGAGCTTTTCCCCCTGGTTCTCGGCGGCGATGAGCGCGGTGAGCAGGTCATCGGCCGGATGCTCGCGTTTCCACGCGATGACGTCGGCGGTGATCGCGTGCAGCTCATCGGCTGCCTCGGCGATCGCCCGCTGGACGTCCGGGTCGGTGACCACGTCGAGGGAACGGACGATGGCCCCGCTCAGCTCGCGGGTGCGGGCGGTGTCGGTGGGCGGCATGCCGAGCATCCGCGAGATAACCTCGAACGGCAGCGGGAAAGCCAGCGCGCCGACCAAATCGGCCTGGCCCGCCTCGGCGATCTCGTCCAGCGCGCTGTCGACGAGCCCGGAAATCATCGGCTCCAGGGCCGCGATCGAACGCGGCGTGAACACCTTGGTCACCAGTGAGCGCAACCGGGTGTGGTCCGGCGGATCACGGTCGAGCATCGACAGCTCACGGGCGCGCCGGTCCCGCCGGTTGTACTCCTCCACGAACTGCGGGGTCGTCACATTGCGCGGGTCGACGGACAGGTGCGAGCGCATCAGCGCCGCGACGTCGTCGTACCGGCTGAGCAGCCAGATGGCGAACGGTGACTCGTGGACAGGATCGGTCTCACGGAGCCGACGGTACGCCGGATAAGGATCTTCGGCGAAGCCCGGTTCGAGGGGGTTGAACAGGAGTTCCGTTTCAGTCATCGGTGCTCTGCCTTCCTGCGGCCGGCTGACTGACCTTCGCGGCGTTTGAGACATACGCTGTGTATGTTTCTATACTCAATGTATGTCAGCCGTCAAGAGCCGACGGGAGCAGTACTCGGAGGCCACCAGGGCCGCGCTGCTCGCCGCGGCGACCCAGCGGTTCGGCTCGCATGGCTTCGCGGGCACGGCGCTGGAGGACGTCGCCGCCGACGTCCAGGCCTCACGCGGGGCGGTCTACCACCACTTCGCGAGCAAGACCGCGCTGTTCCTGGCCGTGCACGAGGAACTCCAGACTTCGATGCTCAGCAAGACCGTCGCCGCCAGCCGGGGGTTCGCCGACCCCCGGCAGGCCGTGCTGGCCGCGCTGGACGTGTTTCTCGACCACTCCTGCGACCCGCTGTACGGGCGGATCGTCTGGCGGGAAGCGCCGCTGGCGCTGGGGTGGCGCCGCTGGCACGAATGCGAGGTCCGGTACGCCTACGGGCTGGTCGAGCGGATGATCGGGACACTGATGGACATAGGAGACCTGCCCCGCCTTCCGCTGGAGCCCACGACGCGAGTCACCTTCCACATGCTCGGCGCGGCCGGGCTGGCGCTGACCGAGGCGCCGGCCGATGAGAAGGCACAGGTCAAAGCGGAGTACTTCGAGGTGATCAGGCGCATGCTGGGCGGACTGCGAGAGGGTTCGTAACGTTGGCGTTCGCGTCCGCCGACTAGCGGTGAGCCTGGCCAGTGGCGCGCGGGCGGCAGCCAGGGACGCGCGGCGAACTCGTCGCGGATGCCGAGCAGCAGCAATGGGGCGGCGGCGGTTGGCTCGAGGCTGACGACGACGGTGCACACGGTCTTGGCGCTCGGACGCCGGCTAGATGCCCAGGTGGCGCATGATGGCGGTGATGTTCTCTCCCAGCCCGGCCACCTCGGCCTTGAGGCCGGCCACCTCGGCCTTGACGCCAGCTATTTCTCTGTCGAACTTGAAGGTGAGGTCAAGGACTCGTTTGTCGAGGGTGCTCACCCGGATCTGCAGCTCGTTGATGGCGACGACCATGCCGCCCAGAATCTGCCCTTGTTCGCCGAATGTGACATTGGCGGTGTTCTGGACCTCACGGAGCGCCACCATCAGGTGCGTCTGATGCTTGAGCAAGATCCTGGTATCCATCATGTCTGAGTCTGCCATGCGGACCAGTTCGCGGAGCCCCGATACTTCGGTTCTTAGCTCATCGAGTTCAGCCATGGACATACCGTAACCGCGGGGTAGGACATTTCCGCTCGGCGGTTGTTCATGTAGAAACCGCGGGATCGGCTCGGACCGTAGGCGGAACGGCAAAATGTCTGTCAGGGCCGCCGTGGGCCGATACCCGGTCAGCCGGCCAGCCAGCGCGTCACCCAGGCCTAGGCATGAGCCAGCGCTCCGGCGGGAATGAGCGGTTATCCTGGCTATTCCGGCGGAACGGGCGCTGGCCTGGGCAGAGAGAGGTAACCGACGCGTGCGTAACCGCGCCGATGACGCCGCGGCCAGAGGCCTAGGCCAATTCGGTACTGCGGCCAGGGGCCTAGGCCGATTCGGTGCCGTGGCCCGGCATGTCTTCATGGACCTGTCTCCGTTGCGCCGGTCGGCCGACTTCCGGGCATTCATCGGCGGGCAGCTGGTTTCCACCCTAGGTAACCAGCTCACGGCGGTTGCGGTGCCGTACCAGGTGTACCGGCTGACTCATTCATCGCTGTACGTCGGCCTGGTTTCGCTCACCCAGCTGTTTCCGCTCGTCGGCGCGTCGCTGGTGGGCGGCTCACTGGTCGATGCGGTTGACCGCAGGCGCTTGCTGCTGGTCACGCAGCTGCTGATGGCGACGTGCAGCGCCGGGCTGGCGGTCAACGCCGACCTCAGTTCGGCACTATGGCCGCTGTTCGTCTGCCCGGCGCTGACCGCCGGGCTCGGCGGGGTGGACAGCGCCGCGCGGAACGCCATGGTCCCCGGCATGGTCGGCCTGCGTGATGTACCCGCCGCCAACGCCATGTTCCAGGCGCTGTTCCAGCTGGGCGCGGTGGCGGGCCCCGCGGCGGCCGGGTTGCTGCTGGCCGGCGCGGGGATCCGGGTGGTGTACTGGGTCGACGTAGCCAGCTTCGCGGCGTCGCTGCTCGCGGTGTTTTTTATCAGCCCGCAACCGCCGGGCGGCGCGGCTCGCCGACCCGGCCTGCGGTCGATCGCCGAGGGATTCCGCTTTGTGCGCGGGCACCAGGCGGTGCAGGGTGCTTACCTGATCGACCTGAACGCGATGGTGTTCGGCCTTCCGCGCGCGCTTTTCCCCGCGCTCGCCGCTACCGTCTTCGGTGGCGGCGCCTCCACCGTCGGCCTGCTGTACGCCGCGCCGGGCGCCGGTGCCCTGCTCGGTGCCGTGACGACCGGCTGGGTAGGGCGGATACGCCGGCAAGGGCTGGCCGTGATCGCGGCGGTCATTGTCTGGGGGCTGGCCATCACCGGATTTGGCCTGGTGAAATGGCTTCCCGCGGCGCTGGCGCTGCTGGCCGTGGCGGGCTGGGCGGACGTTATCTCGGCGGTCTTCCGAAACACGATCATCCAGCTCTCGGTGCCGGACGCGCTGCGGGGGCGCCTCATGGGCGTGCAGATGGCGGTGGTGGCCGGCGGTCCCAGGCTGGGAGACCTTGAGGCGGGGGCGGCCGCGACGGCCTTCGGCGACACGGTGGCCGTGGTTTCCGGCGGCCTGGCGTGCGTGGCGGGCGCCGTGGTGCTGGCTCGCCTGCTGCCGGGCTTCCGTCGGCAGCGCATCCGGTACGAGGTACCGAGCGGGCCGATAGACGGGACGGCGAATGGGCCCGCGAATGTGCCGGGGACAAGGCCGGCTCCGGATTCCAGGGGCTTACCTCTGGCGGATGCGAGCTTTTGCGGTGGTTTGTTGGCATGCGCACGGCGACCGGGCCGAACGAGATGGAAGAAAAGCGCCTCGCGGAAAGGAGGGCGCCGCTTTCCGGCGCCTTTTCTTCCGTAGGGCTCCTTTCTTCCGTGCGACGCCCAGGCCATTTGCCTGCTTTGCGGTAATACGCGTAAGTTCACCAGGCCGACAAGGGCATCCCAGCGGACAATGGCATGACACAAATGCGACAAATGCCCATTATCCCGGAACGCCACACATCCAGACGTCACCCACAAATGCCTGGTCCTTAGCGTGACGATGGCGCCATTCATCGCGTTGGGCGGAGGATTTGTCCGGTTCCAGCGCCATCAATGGCACCATCGATGGCGCTGGCGCCCGTCAACGCCCGCCAGCAGACTTAGCCGATGGCGGTCAGCAGGGCGCGGGTCCAGTCGCGGTAGCCGTTCTGGCTGGGATGGAAGCAGTCGGAGGCGAACTTGCCGACCCAGGGCGGCGTGAAGTGATCCGACACCCGCGCGACCCGCAGCCCGCGCTCCGCCGCCGCCTCGTGGAGAACGCGGTTGATGCGGATCACGTACGGCACGCCGACCCGGCCGACGACGCCCCACATCCGGGCCGGCACGGGAAGGTCGAGCAGCACGGTGCCGTCGGGCACCGCGCTGACCAGCGCCCGCAGGTCACTGAACAGTCTTCCCGGCGGCGTGTACAGGATGTCGTTGACGCCGATCCCGCAGGTCACCAGGTCAGGCTCGACCGGCAGCGCGGCGAGCTGCCGGTGCAGGACGTCGCGGATCACCGACCCGGACACGGACAGGTTGAGTACCCGCCACGGCCGCCTGGAGCGTTCCCGCAGGGCGCCCAGCACCTGACCGACGTAGCCGTCGTCCGGAGTGGGCGCGCCGAGTCCCTGCGCCGTCGAGTCCCCCAGCACCACCCACAACGGGCCTGGGACGGACAGCACATCGTTGTTGTGCGCGCGCCAGTACCCGGCGAAGGTCGCGCAGTCCGAACGCATCGCGTTGACACCATCGGCCCAGCGGCCGAACCGGCCGGCTCGCAACCCGGAGAACTCGGCACCGGGTGAGCGGACCAGGTACGTTCCCATCGTCGCGACGATCTCCACCGGGGACCGCCGTGCACTGGAGGTAACCGCCACGCAAACGACGTTAAACGTCCGGGTATACACACGTCAAAACAGACATGTCCGCTCGGGCGGAGGTCTCAGCACGACAGCAGGCCGTACTTCGCCTTAACGTCCAATATTCTACGAACGGCGCCACTGACTTCTCCCCGGAACGCCGCGTCGCCAGCGGCCTTACGCAGCACGGCGGCATACATCCCGGCAGCTACCGGGACGCTCTGGGAGGTGATCACGTCACCGCCCGCCTCGAGGAAGCCGATGGCCCGGGTGGCCGGTGAGATATTCGCCACAGCCGCGGCGGCGCCGAGATCATCCGACATGATCACGCCGCCGAAGCCCATTTTCTGGCGAAGGACGCCATCAATGACCCGGCTGGAGAACACGGCCAGATGAGAAGGGTCGATGCTGGTGTAGGTGGCCAGCGCCACCATGACGAACGGCACGCCCGCGGCGATCGCGGCCTGGAAGGACGCCAGGTACGGATCGTTGGCCGTGGTGACCGTGTCCACGACGTCGCCGGTGAAGTCGGTGTTACCGCGCACCCGGCCGAGGCCGGGGAAATGCTTGGCGGTGGTCGCGACGCCGGCCGCACGCATTCCGTTGATGAACGCCACACCGTGCGCGGCGACCGGCCCGGGCGCGTCGCCGTACTCGCGTTGCAGCGCGCCGATGGGCGCGTTCTGGCTGGCGGTGCCCGGCGGCACGACGTCCATGACCGGTGCCAGGTCAAGGTTGACGCCGGCGGCGGCGAGTTCGCGCCCCCATGTGGTGGCCGCGCGTTCCAGTTCAGCCGAGGTCAGCGCTCCCTGCCCGACCGCGGACGGGATGGCGGAGAAGCCCGGCCCGCGTAGCGGCTGGATCTCGCCGCCCTCCTGGTTGGCGGCGACGAACATGCGCACACCGCCGGAGGCGAGCGACTGGGCCGCGCGGGTGATCGAACGGATCTGCGCCACGCCCGCCGTGGTGTTTCCGACGAACGTCACCGAACCGAGGTGGTCCGCCCGGATCGCCGCGGCGTCCGGGGCGTCAAGACCCGAGGCCGGGATGCCCACCAGGAACAGCTGACCAACCCGCTGCGCCTGGGTCAATCTGGAGAAGACCTGATCCGGGCACGACAGCGCGGTGGCCTGCGAGGACTCCGCTGGACGCGCGGTAACCGTCGAGCGCGCGGCCGCCGTCGGCGGCGGCGCCGGCGAAGACGTGCTGGACACCGAACCCGAATCGCACCCGCAGACGACCAGGGCCAGCGAGAAGACGCAGGCTAGGAGAATCCGGCTGATCGTCACCCGGCCCAAGGTACCGGAGGGGCTCGCCTAGAGGCGCACAATCATCTTGCCGGTGTTGCCGCCGCGGAGCAGATCGAGGAACGCGCCGGGCGCGTTCTCCAGGCCGTCGATCACGGTCTCGGCGTAGTTCAGCGTGCCGCCGCGGAGCCAGCGGGTGACGTCGGCGATCATGTCGGGGTACCGGTCGTTGTGATCGGAGACGATGAACCCGCGCAGCGTCAGCCGCTTGGTGACCACGAACCCCATATTCCGCGGGCCGGGTGGCGGCTCGGTCGCGTTATAGCTGGCGATCGCGCCGCACATGGCCACCCGCCCGCCGCGCCGGAGCGCCGACAGGGCCGCCTCCAGGTGATCGCCTCCCACGTTGTCGAAGTAAACGTCGATCCCGTCCGGCGCCGCGTGCCGCAACTGCTCGTACACCGGGCCCGCCTTGTAGTTGAACGCCGCGTCGAAGCCGATCTGGAGCAGCCACTTGACCTTCTCGTTGGAACCGGCGCTGCCGATCACGTGGGAGGCGCCCTTCAGCTTGGCGACCTGGCCGGCGATGCTGCCGACCGCGCCGGCCGCGCCGGATACGAATACCACGTCACCGGGCCGCATCGCCGCGATATCGAGCAGGCCGACATAGGCGGTCAGCGACGTTCCGCCCAGAACGCCCAGGTAGGCCGACAGGGGCAGCCAGTCAAGCGGTTCCACCTTCCGGGCGTGGCCAGCACTGAGCACCGCCTCGTCCCGCCAGCCGAGCATGTGCGTCACCCGGTCGCCTTCGGCCAGATCCGGCGACCGGCTCTCTGTCACCTGGCCGACGGCGCCGCCTTCGAGCGGCTGGCCCACCTGGAACGGCGGAACGTAGGACTTCACGTCGTTCATCCGGCCGCGCATGTACGGATCGACCGACATGAATTCGTTGCGCACCCGGATCTGGCCGTCGGCGAGTTCCGCCCGGGGCTCCTCGGTGAGGGCGAAGTTATCGGCCGTCGGCCAGCCGGAGGGGCGTGCGGCGAGGATGATCTGACGTGGCACGGGGTGCGCCTTTCGTTGACGTGAAGGTAACGCAGCTTTACGGTACCCACATGATCCGCAGCACGATGCAGGAGTTCCCGCTCACGATCGGCGCGATCATGCGGCACGGCGCCAGTATCTACGGACGCAGCGAATGCGTGACCTGGACGGGGGAAGGCGCCCGGCGGGCGGACTACAAGACGATCGCGGCCAACGCGGCCAGGCTGGCCGGCGCCCTGGCGGAGCTGGGTGTCAATCCGGGCGATCCGGTGGGCACTCTGTGCTGGAACAACCAGGAGCATCTCGAGGCGTACTTCGCGGTACCCGGGATGGGCGCGGTCCTGCACACGCTGAACATCCGGCTCGATCCCCCGGTGATCGCGCACATCGTGAACCACGCCGAGGACAAGATCATCATCCTCGACGACTCGCTCGTGCCGCTGCTGGCCGCCATCCAGCCCAGCCTGAGCACGGTCGAGGCCTTCATCGTGACCGGCAAGGGCGACGCCTCCGCCCTGGAGGGGTCCCGGCCGGTGCTGCGATACGACGACCTGATCGCCGCGCGGCAGCCCGCGTTCGACTGGCCGGAGCTGGACGAGCGGGCCGCGGCGCTGATGTGCTATACCAGCGGGACCACCGGGGATCCGAAGGGTGTCGTCTACTCGCACCGGTCCACTTTCCTGCACGCACTGGCGGTGACGTCGGCCAGCATCAAGGGCATCACCGAGGCGGACCGGGCGCTGGTGATCGTCCCGATGTTCCACGTGAACGCCTGGGGGATGCCGTTCGCCGCGTTTCTGTCCGGCGCCACGCTGCACATGCCGGGCCCGTTCCTGCAGCCCGAGCACCTGACCGCGTTCATCGCCAGCGAGCGGACCACGCTTACCTCGGCGGTACCGACGATCTGGAACTGGATACTGGAGTACGGCAAGGCCCACGAGATCGACCTGTCCTCGCTCCGGATCGGCACTTCTGGCGGGGCCGCCGCGCCGCGGGTACTGCTCGAGCAATTCCAGGAGCGGTACGGCCTGCGGATCGTCCAGGGCTGGGGTATGACCGAGACCAGCCCGGTCGCGGGCCTCGCGCTTCCCCCCGCCGGAGTCGCCGAGGGCACCACCGAGGACATGGACTGGCGGATGAAGTCCGGCCGTGTCATCGGCGGAGTGGAGATGCGCCTGGCCGGCCGCGACGGCGAGGTGCTGCCATGGGATGGCGTATCGGAGGGCGAGATCGAGGTCCGTGGCCCCTGGATCACCGGCGCGTATCACAAGGACCCGGCGCCGGACAAGTTCCATGACGGCTGGCTGCGCACCGGGGACGTGGGCACCATGGACGACCGGGGGTTCTTCCTCATCACCGACCGGATCAAGGACGTGATCAAGTCCGGCGGCGAATGGATCTCCTCGGTACAACTGGAGAACGAGCTGATGGGTCACCCCGCGGTGCGGGAGGCCTCGGTCATCGGCATCCCCGACGAGAAGTGGACCGAGCGGCCGCTGGCCTGTGTTGTCCTCGAGCATGAGGTGCCAGTGACCGAACTGGCGAATTTCCTCGAGGGCAAAGTGGCGCACTGGCAGATACCGGAGAACTGGGCGTTCGTCACCGAGATCCCGAAAACCACCGTGGGCAAGTTCGACAAGAAGGTGCTGCGGGCCCGGTACGCCGCGGGCGAGCTGATGGTGGAGCGTATCAGCGACTGAAGCCGTCGGCGCCCACGGAGGACTCGGCCGTCTGCTTCTCGGGGGTCACCGGGCGGGGCTTGCCGTCGAGATCCAGGACGGTGGTGGCTTCGGAGTACCAGGACGGGATGACGGCATTTCCCCAGAAGTCCCGGCGCCGGGGATCCTTTACCGACCAGCGCAGCACCGGATGGTCGGGATCCCCTGTGTAGTAGTCGCTGGTGTAGATCTCCAGCCGGTGCCCGTCCGGGTCGCGCAGGTACACGTAGACCGCGTTGGACACGCCATGCCGGCCCGGCCCGCGCTCGATGCAGCCCTCGGCGCGCAGCGAGCCGAGTATGTCGCAGATCCGCAGCACCTGATGCGACTCGTGGGCGAAGAAGCCCAGGTGGTGCAGCCGGGGGCCGTCACCGCCGGTGAACGCCACGTCGTGCACCGTCTGCTTGCGGTACATCCACGCCGCGTACAACGTTCGTTCGTCCTCGATCGTCTCGGACAGCCCGAAGCCGAGCGACCGATAGTACTCAAACGCCGCCCGCACGTCCGGCACCACGATGTTGAAATGGTCCAGCCGGGCGATCTCGGCACCGCGCCGCAGATCGTAGCGCTGCTGGAGACGCTCGGGATGGATCATCGAGCAGAAGAACTCGACCGTGAAGCCGAGCGGATCCTCGACGCGTACCGCCTCCCCCACGCCGGGCGTCTCCCCCGCCGGTATGCGCGCCGTCCGCAGGCCGCGCGCCCCGTAGAACTCCTCGGCGGCACCTAGGTCGGCGAAGCCGCGAGCGCGGAACGCCAGCCGGCGCAGCGCCGGATCGGAACCGGCGCGCAGGATCAGGTTGTGGTGCGTCAGCTCGTCGTATCCGCGCAGGTACAAGGCATCTGGCTCGGCGGAGGTGATCACGAACCCGAGCACGTCGACCCAGAACCAGCGGGCCCGGTCCAGGTCGGTGACGATCAGCTCGGCGTAGGCAGCGCGGACGATGTCCGGGCAGCGAGGTGGCGATCCGGCCATAACGCGACCTCGCTGACCGGATCGCTGAGCGCCGAAAGGCCTTCCTTCAGCAGAGCCGCGACCCGTTGCGCGCCGGCGTCGCTCAGGGCGGCCAGCGGCGGGCGGACGTGCGCGGACCGCAGCAATCCGGCTTGCCGGAGCACCCACTTGACGGGGGCCGGATTGGTCTCGGTGAAGGTCAGGTCGACCAGCGGGTGCAGGCCGTAGTGCAGCTCGCGGGCCTGTTCGTGCTCGCCGTCCAGCCAGTGCTGGTACATCCGCGCGGTGGCGGACGGCGCGATGTTCGCGGTCGCGCTGACGAAGCCGTTGCCGCCCAGCGCCAGCAGCGGCAGGCACAGCAGTTCGATCCCGGACAGCACTATCGTGTCGCGGCCGGCCGCGTGCAGGACGCGGGAGAAGTGCTCGAAGTCCTTGGTCGTCTCCTTGACGCCGACCACGTTCGGGTGATGCCTGCGGAGCCTGGCGACGGTCTCCGGTGCGATGTCGACGGCGGTGCGCGACGGGACATTGTAGATGAAGATCGGCAGGTCTGGCGTGTGGCGGGCCACCGTGGCGTACCACTGGAACAGCCCGTCCTGAGTGGGCCTGGCGTAATAGGGGGTGATGACCAGCGCGGCGTCGGCCCCGGCGGCCTGTGCGTGCGCGGTGAGCTCGAGCGTCTCATCCAGCTTCGCCGAGCCGGTGCCGGGCAGGAACGGGACGCGGTCGCCGATGACTGCCGCGGCGGCGTCCATGGCCTGGATTCGCTCGGCGACCGTCTGCGCGCTCGGCTCGCCGGTCGAGCCGCCGAGCGAGATACCGTGCGAGCCCGACTCGAGCTGCCAGCGGATCAGCGCGGCGAGGCCGCCGGTGTCCAGCGCGCCGTCGTCGGCGAACGGCGTCACCACCGGGGCGATGGAGCCGCGGATATGCTTGGCCGGGTCGCTCCGGAACCTCATGGCACCTCCATCATCGGGGCCTCTATCATCGGGCCTCCCTGGTCCATGCCTGGTAGGCAGGCCGCCAGCGGTCGGTGAGAGGGTACAGGCCGTCGATGGCCTCGCCCTTGGCGACCTGCTCGGCGACGAACCGCTCCTGCCGCTCCTGCTCACGCGCGTCGGCGGCCAGTTCAGCGGCCAGCGCGGGCGGGATGGCCACAACGCCATCGGCGTCGCCGACGATGATGTCGCCGGGCTGGATCGTGACCCCGGCGCAGGCCACGGTGACATCGGTGTCCCACGGCACGTGGCGACGGCCGAGCACCGCGGGGTGGACGGCGGCGTGATAGGCGGGGATGTCCAGCCGGGCGAGCGCGGCGCTGTCCCGGATCGCGCCGTCGGTGACGATGCCGGCCGCGCCGCGGACCTGGGCACGCAGGGCGAGGATGTCGCCGATGGTGCCCGCGTGGTGTTCCTGGCGCGCCTCGATGACCAGGACCTCCCCTGGACGGAGTTGCTCGATCGCCCGCTTCTGCGCATTCATCCCGGCGCCGTGAGCCGGGAAAAGGTCCTCCCGCAGCGGGAGGTACCGGACGGTCCTGGCATAGCCGAACATTTTCCGATCCGGATGGGTGGACCGCAGGCCGTCCAGCGTGCAGCCATTCAGCCCGCGCTTGCGGAGCTGGGAGGCAAGCGTTGCCGTGGAGACCTGGGACAGCTTGGCAATCAACCGATCATCGCGCGGTACCGCACGTATGCCGTATGCCGCCTCCCTCTCGGCGGCGTCGGCGTGTGGCATGGCGCCGGGCGGTTCGAGGGAGTAGTCCGCCTCGACTATGGGGCTGCGCAGCCGGCCCGTCGACTGGTCGCCCGCGGTGATCTCGACCTCCACCGTGTCGCCGGGGTTCACCACCGTCGAGCCGGTCGGGGTTCCGGTCAGGATGACGTCACCGGGTTCGAGAGTTACCAGCCGGGACAGGTCGGAGACGATCTCGCTGAAGCTGAACAGCATGTCCCGGGCGGGCCATGCGTCCTGCGCCAGCTCCCCGTTGACCCAGGTGCGCAGGCGGAGTCCGGCGACGTCGATGCCGCGCGGATCGAGCAGGTGCGGCCCGAGCGGAGTGAAGCCGTCGATGCCCTTGGAGCGCACATTGGATCCCCGGTCGGCGTAGCGCAAGTCGTAGACGCCGAAATCGTTCGCGGCGGTCACCCACTGCACGCATTCCCACGCCTGCGCCGGGGTCACCCGCGTCGCCCGGCGGCCGATGACCAGCGCCACCTCACCCTCGAACGCGAGCAGCTCGCACCCGGGCGGCCGGGCCACCGGGTCGCCGCTTTCCGCCAGCGACGACGAAGGCTTGAGGAAATACGACGGCCAAGGCGGAGTCGCGCCGCGTTCAGCGGCCCGGCTGCGATAGCTCACGTGCACCGCGACGATTTTGCCCGGCTTGGCCACAGCTGCCATGCTCCCGGATCGTATATGAGGCGTCTCGCCACTACCAGGGGTGCGGGACTGGCCTGGCATCGGCACGGCTAGAGTCTCCCCTATGCGATTCGCGACGATCCGGACCGGTGACGGGATTACCGCCGCGCGGCTTGACGGGGACATGCTGGTGCCCGTGGCCGCGGCCGACGTCGGGGAACTGCTCGCCCTCGGCGGCCAGGCGGCCGACCGGGCAGGGGAACGGCCCGTTCCGGCGGCCGAGGCGGACTTCGCGCCGGTGGTGCCGCGGCCGCAGAAGATCCTGTGCGTGGGCCTGAACTACCGGGCGCACATCCTGGAAACCGGGCGCGAGCTGCCCGAGTATCCGACGCTGTTCGCCAAGTTCGCCGATTCGCTGCTCGGCCCCCGCGACGACCTGGTGCTGCCGGCGGTGAGCGAACGGGTCGACTGGGAGGTCGAGCTGGGCGTCGTCATCGGCCGGCCGATCAAACGCGCCACCAAGGACGAGGCGGCGGCGGCCATCGCCGGGTACACCATCATCAACGACATCTCCATGCGTGACTGGCAACGGCGCACGCTCCAATGGCTGCAGGGCAAGATGTTCGAGCGGTCCACCCCCGCCGGGCCGTACCTGGTCACGCCGGACGAGGTGGGGGACGCCAGGGATCTGGAGGTCAGGACCGAGATCGACGGCGTGGTGATGCAGCAGTCCCGCACCTCGGACCTGCTGTTCGGCCCGGCCGAGATCGCCGCCTACGCGAGCCAGGTCATCACCTTGCGGCCGGGAGACCTGATCGCCACCGGTACGCCCGGCGGCGTCGGCGACGCGCGAAAGCCACCGGTCTACCTTCGTCCTGGAAGTCTGCTACGCACGTATATAGAGGGTCTCGGTGAGTGCGTTAACCATTGTGTGGAAGAGAAGTTACTTCCGCTTAGGACCCAGTACCCTCGGGAAACGTGAACAAGCAGGAGCGCACCTATGTGATCCTGCGCGACCGGATCCATGCCGGCGTCTATCCGCCGCTGGCGCGGCTGAACATCGACGCGCTCGCCCGTGAGCTGGGAGTTTCCCCCATCCCCGTCCGAGAGGCGCTGCGCCGCCTCGAGGCGCAGGGCTGGGTGCGGTTCAAGCCCAACGCCGGGGCGGTGGTGTCCCCCGTCGACGAGACGGCATGGGAGCAGGAGATGACCGCTCTGGCCATCCTGGAAGGCGCGGCCACCGCGAGCGCGCGATCGCACCTGCGTCGGGCTGACTTCGCCCGGTTGCGCGAGATGTCCGCGCGGATGGAGGCCGAATCCGATCCGGTCAAGTTCGGCGAGCTGAACCGGCACTTGCACGCGGAGATCATCGCCGAGTGCGGCAATGCTTACCTGCTGGAGCTGATCCGGCAGACCAACGACCGGCTGGACCGGATCCGGTCCACCATGTTCGCCTTCCTCCCCGGCCGCACCGCCCAGGCGGCGCGGGAGCACGCGCACCTGCTGGAACTGCTGGAGAACGGCGACGCGGCCGAGATCGAACGGTACGCCCGCTGGCACAAGCTCCAGACCGTCGAGGCATACCGCGCCCGGCCGCCACGGCCCCGGCAGGCGGACGAGAGATAACTCCCCGGTGGCGCCTACGGCCAGCTCAGTGACGATGTCCAGGTGGCCGACGTGGCGGGCGTACTCCTGGAGCAGGTGGAACAACACGCGTTCCAGGGTTGGCGGATCGGCGCCGTCCCAGCGCTCGCTGGGCTGCCCGACCTCGTCGAGATCATGAGTCGTGACGATCGCGCGACTGCGTGCCGCTTGCTCGGTGAGCTCGGCCAGCAGCGAATCCAGCGTTTCGCCGGGAGCGACATACCAGCCCCCGTCACGCCGATCGCCCCACGGATCTTCGATGGGGCGGCCCTCGAAGCCCCATTCAAGCCAGCGCCGCTCCACATGGCGCAGGTGCTTGAGCAGTTCCAGTGGGGTCCATCCCGACGGCAGCGCGCTGGTACGCAGCCCGGCGGCGGGCAGCTCAGCCAGCTTGGCGGCCAGCGTGGCACGGAAATAGTCCAGGTAGCGGAGGAAGACCTCGGTGCGCGAGTTCGCGGGCGTGGTCGGTTCGGGGAACGGGACCGTCATGGATCCGAAGCCTAGGGCTTAGGGTGTCACCTCGTGCCACAGGCCGCCGTTCAGGTTTATGTTGTTGCCGCTGGCCTGACCGGGTGAGCTGTCGCCCACGTAGGTGTACAGCGGACGGCCGTTGTAGGTGGCCTGCTTGCTGCCGTCCGATCGGTTGATCGCGCCGAGCTTCCCGGTGACACCCGGGCCCGCCGTGACCGAGCCGGGGACCGGGGGCCAGTAGGTCGCGCACTCGCCGCTGCAGTGGGAAGCGGTGGGGGTATCGGGGGCGAACCAGTACAGCGTGAGGCCCTTGGCGTTGGCCAGCACGGTGGTTCCCCCGGCGTGCTCGGTTCGCAGCACCTGACCGCCAGCCACGGCCGGGGAACCGCTGCCGCCCGACGCCAAGACATCCACGACGAGCAGGACCGCGGCGACCAGCGTGACCGCGGCGACGATGGTTGTCGCCAGGGGGGCTCGGGGGGAGGGCATCCCCCTGGCAGAAGAATCAGTCAGCCGACGGCGGATGAGACCGGTCAGACTCAGCGCGAACGGGCTCAGCAGCACGGCCAGCGCCAGGGCCGCGAACGCGGCTATGTCCAGCACCCCGGCCACGATGCCGGCCGTGGTGCGGACCTCGCGGAAACCGAACAGCCCGACCCGCAGCGACAGCAGGTAGCCGCCCAGCGTCGCCAGCGCGAAGAGCGCACCCGCCGCGGCGGCCAGCGGGAACGAAATGACCGTCCGGATGGTCGCCAGGATCGCGAGGGCTAGCACGAAGGCCACGATGACCTGGAACAGGAACAACCAGCCAATGGTCGGTATCGACCGGTACCCGGTCTGGTACAGGTCAAGGTGAATCGCGCCGGATGCTATCAGGACTCCCGCCCCGGCGGTCCCACACAACGACCGCCGGGACAGTGACGTCCCCCTAGTACTCCCCACAACTGCTGATACGTATCGATGAGCAGGGCGGTTCAACTGGCCCGAAAGAATTCTCGTTAAGGAATTCTCGTTAAGAGCCCTATCCGCCTCGTCGCTAGCTTCTGAGAAGTTCGGCGATGCGCTCGAAGTGCCGTGGGTCCGACTGGACGGAGAAGGTGGTCAGGACGGTGTCCCGCCAGGCCCCGATTTCCTCGGCGATCTTGCCCCACGGCCCGATCAGCGCCACATCCTGCACCATCGCGGTCGGCACCGCCGCGATAGCGGACTTCTTGTCGCCAACCAGGTAGTGGTCCTGGATCTTCTTGGCCGCCGCCTCATAGCCCATCCGGACGAAAACCTCGTTATGAAAGTTGACGCCGCGGGCCCCCATGCCGCCGATGTAGAGGGCGAGCGTGGGCCGGAGGCGATCGGCGGCGCGTTCGATGTCGTCGTCCGGGATGATGGCCATCGGGCCGCCGACGACGTCGAAGGTCTCCGCCGTGTGCCGGGCGCCGGGGCGGGCGAAGCCCTCGGCCAGGGCGGCGGCGTAGAAATCGTTCATCGTGGGCGAGAAGAAGATGACGTTCCAGCCATCGGCGATCTCGGCGGCCAGTGCGACGTTCTTCGGCCCCTCCGCGCCGAGGTAAACCGGTATCTCGGTCCGGTATGGATGCAGGATCGAGCGCAACGGCTTCCCCAGGCCGGCGCCGCCGCGCAGCGGCAGCTGGTAGTGCTTGCCGTCATACTCCACCGGCTCGGCGCGGGCGATGACCCTGCGCAGGATGTCGATGTACTCCCGGGTGCGCTCCAGCGGACGCGGGTACGGCTGGCCGTACCAGCCCTCGACCACCTGCGGGTTGCTGGTGCCCACGCCGAGCAGCACCCGGCCCTGGGTCAGGTGGTCCATGGTCATCGCGGTCATCGCGAGGGTGACCGGCGGCCGGGCGGACAGCTGAGACACCGCGGTGCCGAGCTTGATGTGCTCGGTGCGCGATCCCCACCAGGCCAGCGGCGTCCACGCGTCGCTGCCGTACGCCTCGGCCGTCCAGACCTGATCGATGCCGAGCCGGTCGGCCGTCACGAACAGCTCCGCCGCACCCGGCGGCGGCCCGGCGCTCCAGTACCCCGCGGTAACCGCGATCCTCATCGGTTTAGGTTACCCAGGCGGTACAGGGTGTCGTCGGCCTCGCGGACCAGGTCGGCGATCACGTCCGCGACGGGGCGCACCTCGGTCAGGCGGCCGATGATCTGGCCGGCCGGCATGGGGATGACGTCCGGATCGCCCGATTCCATCAGCCGGCGATGCGCCTCGGCGACCAGAACGTTCTGCAGCGGCATGGGCAGCGGGTCGGGCGCGCCAGGCTCGGACCAGGCCTGCGTCCACCTGTTCCTCAGCAGCCGGGCGGGCTTGCCGCTGTAGATGCGCGACCGGACGGTGTCCGAGGAACTGGCGTTGATCAGCGCGGTCCGCAGCGCCGCCGTGCCGACCTCGTACTCCCGCGTGACCAGCCACGCCGAGCCCATCCACACCCCGGCGGCGCCCAGGGCGAGGGCCGCCGCGATCTGGCGGCCTGAGCCGATCCCGCCGGCGGCCAGCACCGGGATCTCGCCACCGACGGCGTCGACGATCTCCGGCACGAGGACCATGGAACCGATCTCGCCGGTGTGGCCGCCGGCCTCGTAGCCCTGGGCGACGACGATGTCCACGCCGCTGGCCACCTGGCGGCGGGCGTGCTCGGCCTTGCCGGCCAGCGCCGCGACCACCATCCCGGCCGAATGCGCGCTCGCGATGACATCGGGAGGCGGCGGTCCCAGCGCGTTGGCGATCAAGCGAGCCGGGTGGGCCAGCGCGACCTCGACGTGCTGCCGGGCCACCGAGTGCAGCCAGCCGAGCACGCCGTCGGGGGTCGCCTCCCCCTCGGCCAGCGGCGGCACGCCCAGCTTGAGCAGGGTCTGCTCGACGAACTCCTTGTGCGTGCCCGGGATCTTCGCGCTCAGGTCCTGCGCGGTCCCTTCCGCCGGGACGCGCGCTGGCATCACCACGTCGATGCCGTACGGCCGCCCGTCGGTGTTCTTGTCCATCCAGGTCAGCGCGGCGTCGAGATCCGCTGGGTCGTTGAACCGGACGCAGCCCAGCACGCCGAGGCCGCCGGCCCGGCTGATCGCGGCGGCGACATGCTCGGACGGGGTGAAGCCGACGATGGGGTGCTCGATGCCGAGCAGGTCGCAAACAGACGTCCGCATGATCACACTCCCTGGCTGGCGGGATGCGACGCCGTGTACTCGCGCGCCCAGCCGTAGTCGGCCTTGCCGGACACGGTGCGGCCGATCTCGTCCACGAACCATACGCTACGCGGCACCTTGTAGCCGGCGATCTGGCCGCGGACATGTTTCTCGAGCCCGGCCAGGTCAGCCGCGGCATCGGGACGAAGCTGGATCAGCGCGGCGACCCGCTGGCCGAGGCGCTCGTCCGGCACCCCGATGACCAGCGCGTCGAACACGTCGGGGTGGGACTTCAGCGCTCCTTCGACCTCTTCGGGGAAGACCTTCTCCCCGCCGGTGTTCACGCACGTGTTGCCGCGGCCGAGCAGGGTTATCGTGCCGTCTTCCTCGACCCGGGCCCAGTCGCCGGGCACCGCGTAGCGCCTGCCGTTCACCTCGGTGAACATCTCGGCGGTCTTGACCGGGTCCTTGTAGTAGCCGAGCGGGACGTGTCCGCCGCGGGCCAGCCGGCCGGTCTGCCCCGCACCGCAGATGCCGCCCTCGTCATCGAGCACGATGACGTCCGGCCCAGAATTGACTGTGGGGCCGCCCCTCCACCCTTCAGCGGTAGAGCCTTCACCGGCGCTGACGAACGCGATGCCGGCGAAGCCGGTCTCGGTCGAGCCGATCGCCTCGCTGATGAACGTGTTGGGCAGCGCCTTCGTGACCACGTCCTTGACCGCGGGCGAGAACAGCGCGGCGGTGGAGTTGAAGGAGACCAGCGAGGACGTGTCGTAGCCGCCCTCTGCCAGCGCCTCCATCAGCGGTCTGGCCATCGCGTCGCCGATGACGGACAGCACGTTGACCTTGTGCCGCTGCACCGCGTCCCACAGCACGTGCGGATCGAACTTGGGCAGCACCACGACCGTGTCGCCCATGAACAGCGCGGCCAGCGTGGCCACCATGGCGGCACCGTGGATGAGCGGCGCGGGGGCCATGCGGACCATGCCGTTACCCTCGGCGCCCTTGCGGGACTGGGCCCACTCGTCTTCCAGCACCTCGCCGGTGATGAAGTCGATGCCGCCGCCGAGCGTGCGCCAGATGTCCTCGTGACGCCACATGACGCCCTTCGGGTGGCCGGTGGTGCCTCCGGTGTAGATGATGTAGATGTCGTCGGAGCTGCGCGGCCCGAAGTCACGCTCTCCGTAAGCGGCCGACACCGCCTCGGCGTAGTCGCCGCCGATCGCCACGCGCGGCAGCTCGGGCGGCACCACGTCGTCCACGATCGCGGCAAGCTCCCGGTCGTACACGAGGGCGGACAAGTCAGCGTCCCTGAGGTGGTACGCCAGCTCGTTCGTTATATAGCGGTAGTTGATATTCACCACGGCGGCCCGCAGTTTGACCGCGGCCAGCAGTGTCGCCACAGCTTCAATGGAATTGCGGGCGTAGAGGCCGACATGGTCGCCGGGACCGACCCCCTGGGAGGCCAGGTGGTGGGCCAGGCGGTTGGCCTCATCCTCGAGCTCACGGTAGGTGACCTGACGATCGCCGCAGATAACCGCTAGCCGCTCCGGAAAGGCATCGGCGGCATGCTCGAAGATGTCGGCCATGTTGAGTGCCATGGGTAAAAACTAGAACGTGTTACTGTTTTGAGCAAGAGTGAAAGCGAGCGAAGCGAGCTGCCGCGGCGGATTGCCGTCCCGAAGGGGCGGTAAGCCCGCCGTGGCCCCAAGCCGACCGCGCGCCAGCGTGGCCTTGGCGCGGAGGAAAACACGCCTTGGCGCGGAGGAAAACATGACACAACCTCATGCGCTGATCGAGCAGCGCGGACACGTCCTGATCGTCACGATGAACCGGCCGGAGGCGCGCAACGCGCTCAGCGGGCCGATGCTGGCGCTCATGCGGCAGGCCTGGGACCAGGTGGACAGCGACCCATCTGTCAGGGTTTGCGTGCTGACCGGGGCGGGCGGCTCGTTCTGTGCGGGGGCGGACCTGAAGGCGATGACGGCCGACCATCCAGGCGACCGGGAGGGGATGGACCTGTCGGTCATCGAGCCGCTGCTCAAGGGGCGGCGGCTGACCAAACCGCTGATAGCAGCCGTGGAAGGGCCGGCGATCGCGGGCGGCACTGAGATCCTCCAGGCGTGCGACATCCGGGTCGCCGGCCAGAGCGCACGGTTCGGCGTGTCGGAGGCGCGCTGGGGACTGTTCCCGCTGGGCGGGTCGGCGGTGCGACTGCCCCGGCAGATCCCGTACACGCTGGCGTGCGACCTGCTGCTGACCGGACGGCACATCACGGCGGCCGAGGCGCTGTCGTTCGGGCTGATCGGGCGGGTGGTGGCCGACGGGGCGGCGCTGCCGACAGCACTGGAAATCGCTGACATGATCGCGGCGAATGGGCCGGTCGCCGTGCGCGCGATCCTGCGGACGATCCGGGAGACCGAAGGCATGGCGGAAAACGACGCGTTCGCCATCGAAGCGAAGATCGGCATGGGCGTTTTCGCCAGTTCGGATGCGAAGGAAGGGCCGCGCGCGTTCGCCGAGAAGCGCAAGCCGACCTTCCGGGATGAATAAGATAGCGCGCTCGCGGCCGGCCCAGTAGGGGTCGCGGAGGCGGCGCTTGTACAGCTTGCCGTTCGGGTCGCGGGGCAGTTCGGCGACGTAGTCGATGCTGCGCGGCAGCTTGAACTTGGCGATCCTGCCGTGCAGGAACTCCAGCAGCTCGGCGGTCAGCCCGGGGCCCGGCTGCGCGTCAGCGGCGGGTTCCACGACCGCCTTGATCTCCTCACCCCAGTCGTCGTGCGGGATGCCGAACACCGCCACGTCCGCCACCGCGGGATGGCAGGCCAGCTCCGACTCGATCTCGGCCGGGTAGATGTTCACGCCGCCGGAGATGATCATGTCGCTGCCGCGGTCGCAGAGGTAAAGGTAGCCGTCTTCGTCCAGGTAGCCGATGTCGCCCACGGTGAACATGCCACGGGCGCGCGAGGCCAGCGTCTTCGCCTGGTCCTTGTGGTAGTCGAACGTCGAGTTGCCCATTCGCATGTAGACCAGGCCGGTCTCGCCGGTTGGCACATCATTGCCGTCCTGGTCGAGGACCCGCACCTCGGCCCCTGGCCAGGCCTTACCGACCGAGCCGGGCCTGGCCAGCCATTCCTGCGCCGTGATGCCGGTGCCGCCGCCCTCGCTGGCCGCGTAGTACTCGACCACGACCGGTCCCCACCAATCGAGCATCCGGCGCTTGACCTCATGCGGGCACGGCGCGGCGCTGTGGATCGCGGCGCGCAGCGAGCTCACGTCATAGGCGTCGCGGGTCTGCTCCGGCAGCGCGAGCAGACGGCGGAACTGGGTGGGAACCATGTGCGTGTGGGTGGTTTTGTACCTCTGGATGAGACGGAGCATTTCCTCGGGCTCGAAGCGATCCATCAGCACGACCGGGTGACCGAGCTGGAGGGAGATCGTTGCGAAATTCAGCACCGCGGTGTGGTACAGCGGCGAGCAGCACAGATGGACGTGGTCGTCGAACGCCTTGAGGCCGAACAGGCCGAAGAACCACGATGCGGCCGGCTGGACCTGGTCCGGGTCCTGGCCGGTGAGGGCGCGGCGGACACCTTTGGGGCGCCCGGATGTGCCCGAGGTGTAGACCATCAGCGCGCCCGCCGTGCGCGGCTCGGGGCGTTCGGTTGTGCCGTCATTCTGGCCGAGCGTGGCGAGCGGCTCGAAGCCTTCGATGTACCCGGCCGAGAAGCGGGCATGTGGCTTTATCCCGGCCTCGTCGGCGGCGGCGACGGCGTTGCCCGCGAACCGCTCGTGCGCGACGAACGCCGTCGCACCGCTGTCGGCGAGGATGTAGGCCACCTCGGGGGCGGTCAGATGCCAGTTGACCGGCACCACATACAGACCGGTTTCGAGGGCCGCGAAGGTGAGCGCCAGGGCTTCGGTGGAGTTGGGCAGTAGCCCGGCCACGCAGTCGCCGGCCTTCAGGCCGAGCGCCTGGAGCCCGCGGCCGATCCGGTCGGCGGTGGCCGCCAGCTCGCCGTACGTGGTTATTCTGCCGTTCGGATCGACGACCGCCATCTGGGCCGGTGTGCTTTTCGCGATCGTCCAGAGCCCCACGTCTGCCATTCGCTCAATCTAGAACACGTTCTAGTATTGCGGCAAGGCGGACTGGCCATCGGCGCGGGCCGCCCCCGCAGGCCGGCGGCCCGTCTCCCCGGCGGCCTCGGCGGCCCGTCTCCCAGGCAGCCCCGGCGCCCCGGCGGCCCGGCGGCCCCGGCAGCCCCGGCGGTCCCGGCAGCCCGTCTCCCCGGCGGACCCGGCAGCCCCGGCGGCCCCGGCGGCCCGGCGGCCCCGGCAGCCCGGCGGCCCAGCCCCAGCCCGGCGCAAGCTCAGCCCGAGTCACTGCCCCGCCCAGCCGAGCGTCCGCAGGGCGGGCCGTCAGGCACACCCGGGGACGATAAGGCGGAAGTTTAATGCTACGCGGAATTCTCGTGTACGTATTCGTACATTAAGTTTCCGCCCAGCACGGAACTTCCGCCTTATCGGCAATCACGAAACATGAAATGTCGGATTTGTGGGCCGCATCGGCTGCGTCGGGTGATCTTTTGCCTGCCTGGTCACCTGGCGTATGCCTGGTCACCTGGCGCATCCCTTGTCAGCTGGCGTATGCCTTGTCAGCTGGCGTATGCCTTTTCCAGCTCGGCGATATCGAACTTGGTCATGGTCATCATGGCCTGCGTGACGGCGGCGGCCCGGGCCGGGTTCTTGATCATGTCGAAGAACGCCGTCGGTACCACCTGCCAGCACAGCCCGTACTTGTCGCGCAGCCAGCCGCAGGCGATCTCCTGACCGCCGCCCGCCAGCAGCGCCTCCCAGTAGTAATCCACCTCGGCCTGATCCGCGCACGGGACCACGAGCGAGATGGCCTCGTTGAACTTGTACTCCGGACCGCCGTTCAGGGCGGAGAACTTCTGCCTGTTGAGCTCGAACTCGACGAGCATTACGCCGCCCTCTTCGCCCGGGCCAGCCGACGTGTAGCGGTGCACGTCGCCGAGCGAGGAGTCCTTGAAGATGCCGGTGTAGAAGCGGGCCGCTTCTTCGGCCTGGTTGTCGAACCACAGCATGGTGATGAGTTCAGTCATGCCTATGTAACGAAGGGCGCGCCTGCGGCTCATCGGTCCCATGAGATAGTCCTCGCGTGGACGATTTCCCGCCGTTGGTGGAGCGGGCCTACGACGTCGCCCGGCGTATCGGGTTCGCGCTTACTCGGGAAGAGGCAGCTGAAGGCGCCCCGTCGGCCAGCCTGCCCGGCGTCGGCCGGTTCCTCGCCATGCTCGCCGCCGGCTGTGCGGGCGGTCAGATCGGCGAGCTGGGTACAGGACCCGGCATCGGCGCCGCCTGGATCGCCAGTGCCATGCCCGCCGGCTGCTCATTGGTCACTGTGGAGATCGACGACCAGCGCGCCGCCGCGGCCCGCGACCTGTTCGCGGCGGATTCGCGCGTGACGGTGGTTTGCGGCGACGCGTATGCCGTCCTGGCCGACCGCGGACCTTTCGACCTGGTGTTCAGCGACGGCGGCGCGATGGCGTCGGTGGATTGGCTGCGGATAGGAGGGCGCATCGTCATGGACGACGTGACCCCGGACGGCCGACGGCCGGTGATGCCAAGCGCGAGTTCTTCTTCGGCGACCGGCGGCTGGTCTCCGTCGAGGTCGTGCTACCCGGCCTGCGCGACGCGCTACTGGTCGGCACGCGAATCCGCTAATGGGCACGCACCGGCAGATCGTCAAGGCAATAGCGCCCGCCAGGGACGACTGCCCCTCTCCCCGAGGCGTCGCCGACCTAATCCCACCGCCCGATTGTCCGCTGTTAGACCGACTTATTAATTAACGCGGACATTTACCCTACCATTTCGGGAGAAGTAGACGCATGCGATAATTCAGGCCGCCGACCAACCACCGCGCATATCCGAAATATCCGGCGGTTACGCTGGACGACGTGGATGAAAAGGGCCTCGCGGAAGAAATGGCGCCGCTTTTCGGTACCTTTTCTTCCACGAGGCTCCTATATTCCACGATGGGCAGACCCATGTGCCCGCTATGCGGTAATATGCGCAAGTTCACCAGGCCTATGGAGACACCCTAGCGAAGACGGTATGTCCCATATGCCGCAAACTCCGGTTATTCTCAGCGAAAACGTCCGCGATAATTCAGGCCGGCAGCTATCCGCCGTACATATCCGGAAATATCCGCGCCACGGCGGGCGGCGCCAGCCTCATTCGTTCAGCGTCCTTGAGGTCCGGTTACTGATTGCGTTGACGCCTGTTTTCGGGCGCGGTGTCTGTTTGGCTGGCGAGGGTGGCCGCGTGGTGATGCCCGGTGTGCCCGGGTGTGCACCGGCTCCGACCGCGCCGGGCT